>VEQU01000006.1 GCA_018883075.1 Mycobacterium sp. | reverse complement strand
CTGCGAAGACCCGTCGGCTGGCGGCGGCGGGTGCGGCGGCCTACGTCGGGGACCTGATTCTCAACGCGGTACGCGCCCGCCGCTGAGCGCGTCGCTGCAACGCCGGCTCGGTACCGGCGACGCCGTGGTCGTCGGCCTGGGGTCGATGATCGGCGCGGGGGTGTTCGTGGTCTTCGCACCCGCGGCCGCCGCAGCCGGGTCGGCCCTGCTGGTGGGTCTGGCGGTCGCGGCAGCGGTGGCCTACTGCAATGCGACATCCTCGGCACGTCTGGCCGCCCGGTATCCGCAGTCCGGCGGCGCCTACGTCTACGGCCGTGAGCGGCTCGGCGGGTTTGCCGGGTACCTGGCCGGGTGGAGTTTCATCGTCGGAAAGACGGCGTCGTGCGCGGCGATGGCGCTGACGGTCGGGCTGTACCTGTGGCCCGCGCACGCCCACGCGGTGGCGGTGGCGGCGGTGGCGGCGGTGACGGCGGTGAACTACCGGGGTATCGCGAAGTCGGCGTTGATGACCCGGCTGATCGTCGCGTTGACATGCGCGGTACTGGCCGGGGTGGTGGCGGTGGCGGCATCCTCCTCGGCTCCGCGGCCTGGGCCCCTGCCGATCAGCGGCAGCGTCGCAGGCGTATTGCAGGCGGCCGGCCTGCTGTTCTTCGCCTTCGCCGGTTACGCGCGCATCGCCACACTGGGCGAAGAGGTGCGGGACCCGTCGCGCACCATTCCGCGGGCGATCCCGCTGGCACTCGGCATCGCTCTGGCGGTCTACGCCGCTGTCGCGGTGACCGTCCTGTCGGTGCTGGGCCCGGAGCGACTGGCCGCCTCACAGGCCCCGCTGGCCGAGGCCATGAGGGCCTGCGGCGCAGCGGGTTTCGTTCCAGTGGTGACGGCGGGGGCTGCGGTGGCGGCGCTGGGATCACTGCTGTCACTCATCCTTGGGGTGTCGCGCACGATACTGGCCATGGCGCGCGACGGCCATCTGCCGGCGGCGCTGGCCGCGGTACATACCCGCTTCGGCGTGCCACACCGCGCCGAAATTGCGGTCGGTGCAGTGGTCGCTGCGATAGCCGCGGTGGCCGATGTGCGCGCCGTCATCGGCTTTTCGTCCTTGGCGGTGCTGCTGTACTACGCGGTCGCCAACGCCGCGGCACTGACGCTGCCCGGTTCGGCCGCCGCGCGGGCGGTCCCGGTGCTGGGGCTGGCGGGTTGCCTGTTACTCGCCGCCTTCCTCCCGGCATCCTCGGTGCTGGCCGGCGCGACGGTGATCGCGGTGGGAGCGGGGATCTACGCGATCCGCGGCGTCACTGCCCGGTGAGCGTCACTGACCGGTGAGCACGTGGCGGGTGCGGTCGTCGCGGACCGGCAGGCCGTTGCGCCCGTCGAGTGTCTGGGCGTAGAGGCCGACCGCGTAGGCCACCCCGCCGCCCTGAATGCCGAGTGCCTCGCGGTTGATCCGGTCGAGGGTGTCGGCTCCGGTGTGATAGTCCGGATCGAACGGGGCGTCGGCCGTGCCGCCCCATCGCGCGGCCTGTTCGGCGGTCTTCTTCGCCTCCGCGCCGGCGAACAGCCCACCGGCCGGAATCCCGGCCTGGGTGAACGCGTCGTAGTCCGACCTGCCATCGAACGAGGTGTCCTCGGCCGGCTTGCCCGCCGCCTTGAGGTAGGCCACCAGGGTGCGCTCGATGCCGGCCGCTCCCTCCGGAACGCGCGGCACGCCCTGGCCGCGCTCGGGCGCGGTCGACTGGTCGCCGTCGTAGGTGAAGTAGCCGGCGTTGGGCGAGGCCAGCATGTCGAAATTGAGATACAGCGCGATGTCCTTGAGCTGATCGACATTCAGCGACTGCAGGTACCTGTTCGACCCGATGATGCCGATCTCCTCGGCACCCCAGAAACCGAACCGAACGGCGTTGCGGACATTCGGCGAGCTACCGAGCTGGCGGGCGGTCTCGAGCACCGCGGCCACGCCTGAGCCGTTGTCGTTGACGCCCGGGCCTTCGGCGACGCCGTCGAGGTGGGCGCCGGCCATCACCACGTCCGTCGTGGCGCCGGTCTTGGTCTGGGCGATGACGTTGCGGGACTTGACCGTCTTGGTGGTGGCCTCGAGCCGAAGCGTCGCCGGCCCGGGATTGGTGCGCAGTTCGACCCCGGCGGACTTCGTGACACTGACCACCGGGACGGTGACGGTGTTGTCCTCCATCAGCGAGCCGGGCATGAACTCCTCGTCGACGTTATTCGCGACGATCATCGCCACCGCACCGAGTTCGGCGACGATGGCGAGCTTCTCACCGAAGCGGCAGCTACCGCGGTCGACCAGAACCACCGCGCCCTTAACCGGCAGGCCCTCGTAGTCGGCGGGCGCGCAGCCGGGGGTGTCATCGGCCGGCGCCAGCACCAGAGGACCTGCCACACCCTGCGGGCCGGTGCCGAGGGTGTAGCGCAGCGGGGTGGCCTCGACCTCGCTGCCGCCGACGGTCAGCACCGGCTTCTCGGCGGAGAAGACACGGACGTCGAACTCCGGAGTCTGCACGTCGAAGCCGCTGTCGCGCAGCACCTGCGCAACGTAGTCGACGCTGGCGTCGTAGCCGGGTGTGCCGGCCGCGCGGTTGCCCCCGTTGGCGTCGGCGATGTCCTGGAACTTGCTCAGGTGGGTGAGCATCCGGTCGGTGGTGACACGCTGGCGGAGATCTTTGGCGAAGGTCGCCGCGGTCTTGTCGACACCATCGGACGGCAGCGGCTGGGCAGCCTCGACGGATCGGCTGCAGCCGCCGAGGATCAGGCTTGCTACGCCCAGGACGGCCAGCGTGGCCCGCGCAGGGCGGACTGGGGATGTGACCCGCATGACCCGCAAGGTTAATCGGCCGTGGCGAAGGCTGCCATTTCCGCAGCCGCCGGGGGCGGTGACGCGGCGGTTACCCGCTGCGGGAACCCGCCGAACCGCCGCACCAGGCGAACGTCTCCTGCTCGAGCAGCACGGTGTGCGCAGCCGACACGCAGTCATGTGCGGGAGCCGGCGCGGAGGCGCGCAACCGGGCCCAGCTGCTGGCGAATCCGGGATGCAGTGGCAGCCGCGCCACCTCGTGCTCGGGCACCCAGCGCAGTTCGGCGCTCTCCCCGTTGGGCACGGTCTCCAGCAGCGTGACGGCGTCGGCGACGACGGTCGTGTAGGTCCAGCAGATCTCACCGCCGGGTCCGGGCGCCTGCGCGGTGACCACCGCCGTCACCACGGAGATGTGCTCAGAACGCAGACCGGCCTCCTCGGCCGCCTCCCGCAGGGCGGCGTCGTGCGGCTGCTCGCCGCTGTCCAGCGCACCGCCCGGCAGTCCCCAGGTACCGCCCTGGTGGCTCCACGGCGCACGGTGCTGCAGCAGCACGGCCGGGGTTCGCTCGTCGAGAGGGGCCCGCAACAGCAGGCCGGCGGCGCCGTGCACGCCCCAGTGGTAGCCCAGTTCGGACACCACCCAGCCGTCGCCGTCACCCCGCACGATTCTCAAGGATAGGCATCGGTGGAAGCCGGGCCGGATGTCTGCGGCCCGCCCACCCCCGCGCTGCTCTTAGACTTCGCTCAGGGACTTCGCGTGGCAGCGGTGAAGGGACGACGGTGACGAGGCGAGTGCAGCGGGCGCATGCCGGTGAGGTCATCGCGCTGTGACCGTTGAGCTGGCGCACCCGTCGACCGAGCCGCCGGCCCAGTGGTCGCAGGCCCAGCCCGCCGCGCCGCGCTGGAGATTCGTCACCAGCACACCCGGTCGGATCCTGGCCATCGGCGTGATCCTCGCGGCGCTGGGCATCCTGTCCGCCGTCGCCATCTCGACCACCACCACCGAGCGCCAGCAGCAGCTCAGTCGGGTGCTCAACCACACCGAGCCGCTGGCCTTCGCCGCCGGGCAGCTCTACACCACGTTGTCGGTGGCCGACGCCGCCGCGGCCACCGCGTTCATCGCGGGCGCCGAGCCGCGCCCGGTGCGCCAGCGCTACGAACAGGCCATCACCGAGGCGGCCGTCGCGATCACCCGGGCATCGGGTGGACTGACCGACCCGCCGCTGGTGGATCTGCTGGGCCGGATCAACGCCCAGCTGGCCGTGTACACCGGCCTGATCGAGACGGCGCGGACGAACAACCGGATGGGCAACCCGGTGGGGTCGTCGTACGTGTCCGAGGCATCCGGGCTGATGCAGCAGACGATCCTGCCCGACGCACAACGGCTCTATGAGCAGACCTCAGCTCAGCTGGACTCCGAGACCGGTGCCTCGGCGTCCATCCCGGCTCCGGTGATCATCGTGGTTGGTGCGACGGTGCTGTTCGGGCTCTTCGCGCACCGGTGGCTGTCCGCACGCACCAAGCGCCGGGTGAACGTGGGCCTGGTGGCGGGAGGTCTGGCGTTCGCCATCCTGATCGGCTGGGTCGGCACCGCGCTGGCGGTGTCGACCGCGGGCAGCCGCGCGGCCAAGAACACCGCCGCTCAGTCGCTGCGAACCGTGACCGGCCTGGCCATCACCGCCCAGCAGGCCCGCGCCGACGAGACGCTTTCGCTGATCCGGCGCGGTGACGAGGATGTACGAAAACGGTCCTACTACCAACGCGTCGAGTCCATGCACGAACAGCTGACCGAGTATCTGGCCCGCGACAACGCGATCGCGCGCGACCAGCTGTCGAATGCCGACCAGCTGCTGATGAAGTGGCGGCGCGCCGACGAGCGGATCAACGATTTCATCACCGTCGGTGACTACCAGTCAGCCACCCAGGTGGCGCTCGGCACCGGCGAGGGCGACTCGACACCTGCTTTCGACAGGCTCAATGAGGCTCTCTCGCAGGGGATTTCGGAGAGCCGTCGTCAGTTGCGCGGCGACATAATCTCCGCGCGGCGGGTGCTCTCCGGCGCCACGGTGGGCGGGGCGGTGCTGTCGCTGGGAGCGGCGGTGGCGGTGGCGCTGGGTCTGTGGCCGCGGATGAGTGAGTACCGGTGATGATCGGGGCGCGCGCCATCGGCTGCCTTGGTCTGGTCGCCGGTGTGCTGGCGGGCTGCACCCAGCCCAGTGAGCCTGATGAGCCGCCCGCCCCGACCCTGGCGCCGCCGACCCCGGCCGGTATGGAAAGACTCGAGCCCACTCAGGCGCAGCCACCCGATCCCAAGGAGAACGACTGCGACCGCACCGCGAGCCTGCGGCCCTTCGCCACCAAGTCTGAAGCGGACGCGGCGGTGGCCTCGATCAGAAAGCGCGGCCGGCTGCTGGTGGGCCTGGACATCGGCAGCAACCTGTTCTCCTTCCGTGATCCCATCACCGGCGGCATCACCGGATTCGACACCGATATCGCCGGCGAGGTGGCCCGCGACATCTTCGGGACGCCGTCGGCGGTGGAGTACCGGATCCTGTCCTCGGCCGACCGGATCACCGCACTGCAGAACAACACGGTGGACATCGTCGTCAAGACCATGACGATCACCTGCGAGCGACGCGAGAAGGTGAACTTCTCAACGGTCTACTTCACCGCCTACCAGAGGATTCTGGCCGCCCGCGACTCCGGCATCGCCCGGCCGTCGGATCTGTCCGGAAAACGCGTGTGCGTCGCGCGGGGCACCACGTCACTCAAGCGGGTGCAGCAGATCGACCCGCCCCCCGCCATAGTCACAGTGGTGACCTGGGCCGACTGCCTGGTGGCGCTGCAGCAGCGCGAGGTCGATGCGGTGAGCACGGATGACGCGATCCTGGCAGGGCTGGTGGTCCAGGACCCCTATCTGCACATCGTCGGCCCGAACATGGCCGAGGAGCCGTACGGCATCGGCATCAACCTGACCAACACGGCGCTGGTGCGTTTCGTCAACACGACCCTGCAGCGCATCCGCACCGACGGCACGTGGGACGCCCTGTACCGCAAGTGGCTGGCCGTGCTCGGTCCTGCACCGGCACCACCGGAACCGAGGTACGCGGACTGATGCCGGCCGAATCCTGGGACTATGAGGTCAGCACACAGGCCGCCGGGCTTGAGGAACTCGAGCGCCAGTCGTCGGCTGACGCCGCAGACTCGACCGTCGACACGGCCATTGACACTGCCGTCGACACTGCCGTCGACACGGCCATTGACACGGCCGTCGAGACTGCCGTCGACACGGCCATTGACTCAGTAGCGACCATGCGGCCGATGGCCACCCAGGCGGTGTTCCGGCCGCACTTCGACGACGAGGACTCCACGCCCGGCGAGCCAACCGAGCGCGACGACAACCAGGCCGCCGTCGCACGCACCTCGTTGACCCGCCGGCTCGGCGGCGGTCTGGTGGAGATTCCCCGGGTTCCGGAGATCGACCCGCTGGCCGCACTGATGGTCGACCCGGTGGTGGCGGAATCCAAGCGATTCTGCTGGAACTGCGGCCGGCCGGTCGGACGATCCACCGACAACCAGGCCGGGGAGTCCGAGGGCGTGTGCCCACACTGCGGCAGCGTGTTCTCGTTCCTGCCTCAGCTCAACCCCGGGGACATGATCGCCGATCAGTACGAGATCAAGGGCTGCGTCGCCCACGGCGGCCTGGGCTGGGTGTACCTGGCCGTGGACCATAACGTCAACGAGCGCCCCGTTGTGCTCAAGGGCCTGGTGCACTCCGGCGACGCCGAGGCCCAGGCGATCGCGATGGCGGAGCGGCAGTTCCTCGCCGAGGTCGCGCATCCCTCGATCGTGAAGATCTTCAACTTCGTCGAGCATCCCGATTCGCGCGGCGAGCCTGTGGGCTACATCGTGATGGAGTACGTCGGCGGCACGTCGCTGAAACTTCCACGCGGCGAGAAACTTCCGGTCGCCGAGGCCATCGCCTACATGCTGGAGATCCTCCCCGCTCTGGGTTATCTGCACTCGATCGGCCTGTGCTACAACGACCTCAAACCGGAGAACATCATGATCACCGAGGAACAGCTGAAGCTGATCGACCTCGGCGCGGTGTCTCCGATCAACTCATTCGGTTATCTCTACGGCACACCGGGATACCAGGCGCCTGAGATCGTGCGGACCGGACCGACCGTCGCCAGTGACATCTACACCGTCGGACGCACCCTGGCCGCCCTGACCTTGACACTGCGGACCCGCAAGGGCCGCTACGTCGACGGCCTACCCGATGACGATCCGGTCCTCGCGCGTCACGACTCCTTCGGCCGGCTGTTGCGCCGCGCCATCGACGTTGATCCGGGGCGGCGGTTCAGCAGCGCCGAGGAGATGTCGGCGCAACTTGTGGGAGTGCTGCGGGAGGTGGTCGCCGCCGACACTGGTAGCCCCCGGCCGGGCCTGTCGACGGTGTTCACCCGAACCCGGTCCACCTTCGGCGTGCAACTGCTCGTCGCCCATACCGACGTGTACCTCGACGGGATGGTGCACGCTGAGCGGCTCACCGCACCGGAGATCGTGACCGCGCTGCCGGTGCCACTCGTCGACCCGACCGACGTGGCGGCCACGGTCCTGTCGGCGACGGTGCTCTCCCAGCCGGTGCAGACGCTGGACTCGCTGCGCGCCGCACGCCACGGCAGCCTGGACTCCGAGGGCGTCGACGTCGCCGACTCGGTGGAACTGCCGCTGATGGAGGTCCGCGCCCTGCTCGACCTCGGCGACGTAGCCAAGGCCAACCGCAAGCTGGAGGATCTCGCGCAGCGGGTGGGCTGGCGCTGGCGACTGGTGTGGTTCAAGGCCGTCTCGGAACTGCTCACCGGCGACTTCGACTCGGCCCGGAAGCACTTCTCCGAGGTGCTCGACACCTTCCCCGGAGAACTGGCGCCCAAGCTGGCCCTGGCGGCCACCGCCGAACTGGCAGGGACCGGCGACGAGCGCCCGTTCTACGAAGCGGTCTGGCACACCGACAACAACATCATCTCGGCCGGCTTCGGACTGGCGCGTGCACAGTCGATCGAGGGAGACCGGGCGGGGGCTGTGAAGACCCTCGACGAGGTCCCGATCGGGTCACGGCATTTCACCACCGCGCGGTTGACCAGCGTGGTGACCTTGCTGTCCGGCCGTTCGGCACATGAACTCACCGAGGCTCAGATCCGAGACGCGGCTCGCCGTGTCGAGTCGCTGCCTGACACCGAGCCGCGCGTCCTGCAGATTCGCGCACTGGTCCTCGGCACCGCGATGGACTGGATCGCAGATCACAAGGTGGCCAGTTCCAGCCAGATTCTTGGTTTCACCTTCACCGAGCACGGTCTACGCCTCGGCGTCGAGGCCTCGCTGCGCAGTCTCGCCCGCGTGGCGACCAGCCAGGCGCATCGCTACGCGCTGGTCGACATGGCGAACAAGGTGCGGCCGACGACGACGTTCTAGGACATTCCGGGCTCCGCCAGGGGCCGCTCACAGCGCGCTGACGCACGCCCGGGCGATCGCGAGTTCCTCGTTGGTGGGGATCACCAGCACGGCAGTCGGTGACTGCTCGGCGGAGATGCGGCGCGGGCCGGCGGCGGGGCCGGCGTTGCGAAGCTCGTCGAGTTCGACGCCCAGACCCACCAGGCCGCGCAGGGCGTCGCGGCGGACGTTGGCGTCGTTCTCGCCGACGCCCGCGGTGAAGGTGATGACATCAGTGTGTCCGAGCACGGCCAGGTAGGCGCCGATGTACTTACGCAGCCGGTGGATGTACACCGCGTAGGCCAGCGCGGACGCGTCATCCCCCGCGGCGATGCGCCGGTGCACCACCCGGAAGTCGATCTCACCGCTCAGACCAAGCATGCCGGAGTGGCGGTTGAGCATCGTCTCGATCTCGTCGACCCCCAGTCCGGCTGTCCTGTCGAGGTAGCCGATCAGGCCGGGATCGATGTCGCCGCAGCGGGTCCCCATCACCAGGCCCTCCAGAGGCGTCATTCCCATGGAGGTGTCGACGGGCCGTCCGGCGGCGATCGCCGATGCCGACGCTCCATTGCCGAGGTGCAGCACGATCTGGTTGAGCGAGTCCAGCGGTGCGCCCAGGAATTCGGCGGCCTGCTCGCTGACGTACTGATGCGAGGTGCCATGAAAGCCGTAGCGGCGGATGCCCCAGCGCCGGGCCACATCGCGGTCGATGGCGTAGGTGCACGACGCTGCCGGCAGGTCGTGGAAGAACGCTGTGTCGAACACTGCGATATGCGGCAGATCCGGCAGTAGCCGCCGGGCCACCTCGATACCGAGCACGGCAGGAGGATTATGCAGCGGAGCCAACGGCGCCAGTGCACGGATCGCGTCGAGGGCGTCGTCGTCGATCACGGTCGGCCGGTAGAGGTCGGGGCCGCCGTGCACCACCCGGTGTCCGACGGCAACCAGGCCCAGGGTGCTCACGTCCTGGCCGTCGGGGGCGATCACGTTGAACGCCGTGCGCAACGCCGACTCGTGATCGGCCACGCCGCCGTCCTCACCGATTCGCTCGACGATCCCGTCGAGGAGGGCGGCACCCGTCTGAGGTTGCACCAGTTGGTATTTCAGCGATGACGATCCACTGTTGAGCACCAGCACCGTGCCGGACATCACAGGCCCTGAGCCTGGATGGCCGTGATGACGACCGTGTTGACGATGTCCTCGACCAGAGCGCCGCGGGACAGATCGTTGACCGGCTTGTTGAGACCCTGCAGCACCGGTCCGATGGCAATCGCCCCGGCGCTACGCTGCACGGCCTTGTAGGTGTTGTTACCGGTGTTGAGATCGGGGAAGATGAGCACCGTCGCGCGACCCGCCACGGCCGAGTCGGGCATCTTCGAGGCGGCGACGCTCT
Organism: Mycobacterium sp.; assembly: GCA_018883075.1. Classification (GTDB taxonomy): domain Bacteria; phylum Actinomycetota; class Actinomycetes; order Mycobacteriales; family Mycobacteriaceae; genus Mycobacterium. Next base: position 53,522 of record VEQU01000006.1, on the reverse strand, counting down.
CGTCCACAGCGGCGTCGTACTGGATCGGGCCCTCGACAAGCAGATCCGGGTCGCGCTTGCGGACCAGTTCCGTTGCGGCCCTGACCTTGTCGACGCCCGCTCCGCTACCGGAATCGCCGGTTGAGTAGGACAGCATCGCCACCCGCGGCTCGATGCCGAACTGTGCGGCGGTGTGCGCCGAACTGATCGCGATGTCGGCCAGTTGCTCCGCGGTGGGATCGGGAACGATGGCGCAATCGCCGTAGGCCAGCACACGATCGGCCAGGCACATGAGGAAGATGCTGGAGACGGTGGACACCCCGGGTTTGGTGCGGATGATCTCGAACGCAGGCCGCACGGTGTGAGCGGTCGTGTGCGCGGCACCGGACACCATGCCGTCCACCAGATTGTTGTGCACCAGCATGGTGCCGAAATAGGAGACGTCGTGCATGATCTCGTGCGCCTGCTCGAGATTGATCCCCTTGGACTTGCGCAATTCCGCATACTGCTGTGCGAACTGCTCGGCCAGTTCACTCGTGCGAGGGTTGATCACGGTGGCATTGTGAAGGTCGACACCCAGTTCGGCTGCGCGGGTCCGCACCGCCGCTTCATCGCCGAGGATCGTCAGCTCCGCGACACCGCGGCGCAACAGCCGCCCTGCCGCCTGCAGAATGCGGTCGTCGTCGCCCTCCGGCAGCACGATCCGCCGTAGATCCGAGCGAGCCCGCTCCATCAGCGAGAAGGTGAACATCTGCGGGGTCGTCACGGTGGGAATCGGGATCGCGAGCCGTTGGAGCAGTTCAGCCATATCGACATGGCGTTCCAGGATCTCGATGGAGGTGTCGATCTTGCGCTGGGAGGCGGCGGTGACGCGGCCCCGGGTGGCCGCCACCGCGCTCGCCGTCTCGAACGTACGAAGGTCGGTGGCCACCACCGGAAGCCGGATCCCCAGACCGTCGACGAGTTTCGCGATCTCCGGGTGCAACGGCAGTCCGCCGTTGAGGATGATCACCGACAGTGACGGGAACCCCTCTGCCGCATGCGCACTGGCGACGGCGAGCACCACGTCGGAGCGGTCACCCGGGGTGATTACCGCGGCGCCCTCGGTGAGCCGCTCGAGGACATGGTCGGCCGTCATTCCGGCGACCATCACACCCATCACCTCACGGGCCAGCAGCGAGGGATCGCCGTGCACCAGCGTGCCATGCACCGCGGTGCACAGTTCGCCGACCGTGGGGGCGACCAGAAGCGGCTCCTCCGGCAGCACGTAGACACGCGGACCGAGGTTGCGGCAGGCCGCCACAACCGCGTCCATCTTGTCCGGCTCGCACCGGTTGGCAACCACCGCAGCGGTATGGGTGTGCTGGTTGGACAGTTCGGCGAGGCAGAGTTCGATCACCGAGACGATCTCGTCCGGGGTTCGGCCGGTCGCGCGCACCGACAGCAGCACCGGCGCACCGAGGTTGGCCGCGATGCGGGCGTTGACGCTCAGTTCGGTCGGCGATGCGACATCGGTGTAGTCCGAGCCGACGATCACCATGGCGTCGCAGCGGTCCGCAACCGCGTGATAGCGGTCGACGATGTCGGCGATTGCTCCGTCGGGATCGGAGTGCAGCCGCTGATAGCTCACCCCGAGGCACTCGTCGTAGCTCAGCCCGGCGTCGCTGTGCGCGAGCAGCAGTTCCAGGATGTAGTCGCGCTCGTCGCGGCGGGTGATCGGCCGGAAGACCCCCACCCTGGGCACGATCGCGGTCAGCCGGTGCAGGATGCCGAGCGCGATGGTGGACTTGCCGGTCTCACCTTCCGGTGAGGCGATATAGATCGACGTCGCTGCGTGGTTCACCTTCGACAGCATTCCCCAACTCGACCGGCTGCGCGATCGGCTCAGCCCAGTTTGCGCAGCCGGGGCAGCAGATCGCGTTCGAAGAGTTCCAGGAAGCGCCGCTGGTCGTGGCCGGGCGCATGGAATACCAGGTGGTTGAGCCCGTAGCCGACGTAGTCGGCCACCTTCTCGACGGCCTCGTCCGGATCGGAGGACACGATCCAGCGCCGGGCCACCTGCTCGATCGGCAACTGGTCGGCCAGCCGTTCCATCTCCATCGGATCGGTCACGGAGTGTTTCTGCTCCGGGGTGAGCGACAGCGGCGCCCAGAACCGGCAGTTGTCCAGCGCGACCTCCGGGTCGGGGTCGTAGGAGATCTTGATCTCGATCAGCTTGTCGATCGAGTCGACGTCGCGACCGGCCGCCTGCGCGCCCTCGCGAACCGCGGGCAACAGCTTGTCGACGTAGAGTTCCTCACCCTTGCCGGAGGTGCAGATGAATCCGTCGCCGGCCCGTCCGGCGTACTTGGCCACCACCGGACCGCCGGCGCCGATGTACACCGGCACCCCGCCCTCGGGCACGTCATAGATCGACGCACCCTTCAGCTGGAAGTACTCGCCGTCGAAGTCGACCCTCTCTCCCCACCACAGTTCCCGCATCAGCTTCACCGATTCGCGCAGCCGGGCGAAGCGCTCCTTGAAGTCCGGCCATTCGACGATCGCCCCGGTGGCGATCTCGTTGAGCGCCTCGCCGGTGCCCACCCCGAGGATCACTCGGCCCGGGTACAGGCACCCCATCGTGGCGAAGGCCTGTGCCATCACCGCGGGGTTGTAACGGAAGGTCGGGGTGAGCACGGAGGTTCCGAGGACGATGCGGTCGGTGCGCTCGCCGACCGCCGTCATCCAGGACAGGGCGAACGGCGAATGCCCGCCCTCGTGCCGCCAGGGGTTGAAGTGGTCGCTCACCCAGGCGCTGTCCATCCCGTGCTGCTCGGCGAGCACGCCGAGTTCCACCAGATCGCGCGGACCGAACTGCTCGGCCGACGCCTTGTATCCCAGTTTCAATTCCGCCACACCGATGTTTCTACCGCACTGCCTACACTCGTGCGATGGCCGCGGTGCTCACACCCGTCTCGGGCAGCGTCCACATGGCCCGCACCGACCTGGTGAATTGGACGCTGGTCGCCGATGGCCGCGGGGTGCTGCTCATCGACGCGGGTTTCCCGGGCAGTCGTGACGATGTGGTGACGTCGCTGGCGCAGCTGGGTTTCGGGCCCTCCGACGTCACCGCCGTGCTGCTCACCCACGCCCACGTCGACCACCTCGGCACGGCCATCTGGCTGGCTGCCGCACACGGCACGCCGGTCTACTGCCACGGCGATGAGGTCGGCCACACCCGTCGTGACTATCTCGACCAGGTCTCCCCCGCCGCGCTGCTGGCACACGCCTGGCAGCCGCGCTGGGTCAGCTGGTCGGCGAAGGTGGCCCGAAAGGGCGGACTGGTGCGCGACGGGATCCCGGGTGCGCGCGCGCTCACCGATGACATCGCGGCGGCGCTGCCCGGCAGCCCGCGGGCCCTGCCCACTCCCGGGCACACCGGTGGGCACTGCTCATATGCGGTGGACGGCGTGTTAGTCGCCGGCGATGCACTGGTGACCGGCCATCCGCTGGCAAGGACGACGGGGCCGCAACTACTGCCGTCGCTGTTCAACCACGACGACGGGCAGTGCGTGCGCAGCCTGGCCGTGCTGGCCGAGGCGAACACCGACGTCCTCATCCCGGGGCACGGGGATCTATGGATCGGGCCGATCGCCGAAGCGGTGCGCCAGGCCCACCCGGGCGGTCAGTCGAGGACCGGCAGCTCGCCGCCGGCGCGGTAGGCCTCCAACGTCTCGATCCGGTCGACCAACGCATCCGGACTCAGTACGTAATGACCGTCGGCGTGACCGTCGGTGCCCACCACCGCCGCACTCACCCGGCGCGGGAAATCGTCCTCCTCGCCGACGATGGCGATCCACACCCTCGTTACCTGTTCGGCGTCGGGCGGCACCTCGGCAGCCGACGGCGGGTACACCCAGCTGACCACCTCGTCGGTCGCGTTGTCGGCGTCGATGATCCAGCCGCGCGAGGTGATCCAGGCATCGAATCGCTTGGCGGCCGAGGCGACCTGCTCGGCCATCGCGTTGAGTTCGGTGTTGATCGCTTGCCAGCGCGCGTCACGGTGGGCCCGCCGCTTGGTGCGCCGGGCCTTCTTGGCCTGTTTGCGCGCCCCCGGGTTGCGTGACACCGAGCTAACTCAGCGCGTGATCAAGGTCGGCGATCAAATCCTCGGTGCCCTCCAGCCCGACTGATACCCGGACCACGGCATCGCCGAGCCCGATGGCGGCCCGGCCCTCCGGACCCATCGCCCGGTGGGTGGTGGTGGCCGGATGGGTGATCAGTGTCTTGGAATCGCCGAGATTGTTGGAGATGTCGATGATGGACAGCTTGTCGAGCACCTCGAAGGCGCGCTCCTTGCCCCGGCCCGCCGGCGCGTCGAGTTCGAAGGTGATGACGGTGCCGCCACCGCTCATCTGACGCTTGGCGAGGTCGTACTGCGGATGCGACGGCAGTAGCGGATAGCGCACCCACCGCACGGCGGGATGGTTCTCGAGGAACTCCGCCACCCGCTGTGCCGAGGTGTTGCTGTAGTTCACCCGGACCGACATGGTTTCCAGTCCTTTGAGCAGCACCCACGCATTGAAGGGACTCAAAGCTGGTCCGGTGTGGCGCATGAGCGTCTGGACCGGGCCGTCGATGTAGTCGGCGGCACCGAGTACCGCCCCACCCAGAACCCTGCCCTGGCCGTCGATGTGCTTGGTGCCGGAGTAGATGACGACATCCACGCCCAGCGGGATGCCCTGCTGCAGCAGCGGTGTCGCGAACACGTTGTCCAGCACCACCTTTGCGCCCGTCGCGTGCGCCATCTCAGAGACCGCCGCGATGTCGACGAGCGACTGCATCGGGTTGGACGGGGTCTCGAAGAACACCGCAGTGGTGGGGGTCCGCAGCGCCTGCTCCCACTGATCGAGGTCATCGCCGTCGACGAACACCGTCTCGACACCCCAGCGCGGGAGGATCTCGTTGCACACCACGAAGCAGGACCCGAAGAGACTGCGCCCGGCCACCAGGCGGTCGCCGGCGCCGAGCAGCGCACCGAGTCCGGTGAACACCGCCGCCATTCCGGATGCGGTGGCGAAGGCGGCCTCGGCACCCTCGATGAGTCGCAGCCGCTCCTCGAACATGGCGACGGTGGGATTGCCGTAGCGCGAGTAGACGAAGCGGTCGATCTCGCCGGTGAAGGCCTTCTCCGCGTCGGCCGCCGAGTCGTAGACGTAGCCGGATGTCAGGTAGAGCGCCTCGGCGGTCTCGGAGAACCCGGACCGCAGCAGCCCCCCGCGAACCCCGATGGTCTCCTGGCTGACGCCGTCGGGCAGCGGGGCGGCGCGGCGAACCGACGGGACCTCGCCGTCGCTCATGTCTGCTTCCAGGGCAGGCCCTCAGCGCGCCACCCGGTGACACCGCGATGCCCGGTCTCGTCGAGCTGGCCCTCGAAACCTTCGAGCACGTTGTACGACGGCGCGATACCGGCGGCGGTGGCCGCCTCCGCGGCGGCAATCGAACGGGCGCCGGAGCGGCACAGGAAGATCACCGGACGCTCACCGGGGGTGACGCCGGCGGCGATCAGATCGGCGACGAAGTTCTCGTTGCGGCCGTGTGCGGTGTTCCACTCCACGAAGACGACCTCGCGGCCCAGGCCGGTCAGATCCGGGACCCCCACCCACTTCCACTCGGCGTCGGTGCGGACGTCGACGAGCACGGCATCGGGGTTCTCGCTGAGCAGTTCCCAGCTCTGCTGCGGGGTGATGTCGCCTGCGTAGCTCACATCGGTGAGCCTACCGGGGGCCCGGTGAACACACCTTCCACTCACCGTCCTCCCGGACGAAGGACATATCGGCGGTGACCTTGTCGTCGGGAGAGTTCTCGAAGTGGTACACGACGGTGGCCCTGGCACTATCACCGTCGATGACCGGATCCCGGACGTCGTCGACGAACCGGGCGCCCTTGGCCTGCGAGGACTGCCGTTGCTCGGCGAGCACAGCCGCTTCACTGCCCTGCTGGCCCGCGCAGGTGAATCGGATGAAGTCCGGGTAGGCCTGCCGTTGCAGCGCATCGTTCTGGCCGACCACCGCCCTATCGACCCCGGCCTCGGCTCTGACCTCGTCGCCACGCAGCATCCGCAGGCCGATGACCGTGGCGACGACGATCGCGACCAGTCCGAGTGCGACCAGGATCGGCCAGGCCGTCGGGGACGGCTCGTCGGCGGGTTCGGTCACGGTGGCAACCCTATCGACATGCAGGATGGTCGGTATGCATCGCGCGCCCGCTATCCGCACACCGCTGTGGACCCGTATCGCCGAACTGGTCTGCGGGCGGCGGTCATGGGTGCTCGCGCTGATACTCACCATGGCCGCCGGGGCACTGCTCGCCCTGGTGCCCGACAACGGCTCGGCGGAGCAGGCCCCGGTGGTCCTGCCGCCGTCGGCGGAGTCGGCGCGGGTGACCGAGTTGCTCAAGAGCTTTCCCGGCGGCGATCAGGCGCCGGTAATCCTGCTCGTCACCCGCGCGGACGGACAGCCGCTGTCCCCCGACGACCTCGCCGCGGCGGATCTGGCGCGGACGCGGACACTGGCGGCTGCGGGCGCGCCCGGCGGCCCGCCGCTGGCCGAGTCCGCTGACGGCGAGGCCGTGCTGGCGCCGGTGCCGCTGGCGGCGGACCTGAACGGTTTCGCACTCACCGACACGGTGACCGAACTTCGCGCCGCGGCGCGAGACGGACTGCCCCAACCCCTTGTCGTCAACCTGACCGGAGGCCCGGCGTTCGGCGCCGATATCGCCAACTCCTTCTCCGGGGCCAACTTCCTGCTGCTGGGAGTCACCGTCGGGATCGTGGCGCTGCTGCTGATCGTCACCTACCGGTCGCCGGTGCTGTGGCTGGTGCCGCTGCTGGTGATCGCGTTCGCGGACCGGGTCGCGGCGGTGACCGGCGCGGCCGTGGCGCAACTGGCCGGCTTCCCCGGGGACGGATCGACCTCAGGGATCACCAGTGTGCTGGTGTTCGGAGCGGGCACGAACTACGCGCTGCTGCTGATTTCGCGGTATCGCGAGGAACTGCGCAAGTCCGGAGATCACCGGGAGGCGCTGTTCACCGCCGTGCGCTTCGCCGGTCCGGCGATCGCCGCGAGCAACGCCACCGTGGTGCTGGCGCTGTTGTCACTACTGCTGGCCAGCTCGCCGACCACCCGCAGTCTCGGGGTGCAGGCCGCCGCCGGTCTCGTCGTCGCGGCGGTGTTCGTTCTCGGCGTCCTACCCCCGCTGCTGGCGCTGTTCGGCCGGAAGTTGTTCTGGCCCTTCATTCCACAGCCGGGTACGCAAGAGATCACCAGCACAGGTGCGTGGCATCGGGTGGCGGACTGGATGTCCGAGCACGCAGGACGGGTGGCGATCGCTTCGATGCTGTCGCTGGGGGTGCTGACAACCGGTCTCATCGGCACGCCGATCGGGCTGTCGCTGATCGACCAGTTCAGGGTCAGTGCGGACTCCGTCGACGGATTCAAGACCCTCGCCGCACACTTCCCCGGCGGAGTGACCGACCCGACCCGGGTGATCGCGCCGAGCGGCTCCGCCGACGCCGTCACCGCCGCGATCGGCGCCACGCCCGGGGTGGCGTCGGTGAACCCGGTCGGGGTCTCGGACAGCGGACTGACACAGTGGCAGGTCGTCATCGACGCCGCGCCCGCCTCGGAGGAGGCCTTCGCACGCGTTGCGGCACTGCGGGATTCGGTCAAGTCGGTGGATCCGGCGGCCCTGGTGGGAGGCACCGACGCAGCGGCACTGGACGCCAAGGACACCGCCGTGCGCGACCGCTGGGTGGTGATCCCGGCGATTCTCGTCGTCGTTCTGGCGGTGCTCTACGTCCTGCTCCGTGCGGCGCTGGCGCCACTGGTGCTGGTGGGCGCCACCGCGCTGTCGACCATGGCCGCCCTTGGGGTCGGCAGCTGGGTGAGCGTTCACCTACTGGGCTTTCCGGCGCTGGACAACACCACCCCGCTGTTCGCGTTCCTCTTCCTGGTGGCGCTTGGCGTCGACTACACGATCTTCCTGGTGACCCGGGCCCGCGAGGAAACGCCGATGCACGGCACCCGGGGCGGGATCGTGCGCGCGGTATCGGCCACCGGTGCGGTGATCACCAGTGCCGGTATCGTCCTCGCCGCGGTGTTCTGCGTGCTCGGCGTCCTGCCGCTCATCGCGCTGACACAGCTCGGCATCATCGTCGGGCTGGGCATTCTGCTGGACACCTTCGTGGTGCGAACGGTGGTCATCCCGGCAATGTTCACCCTCATCGGCCCGCGGATCTGGTGGCCGGCCTTCCACGCCGGCGACATCGAGCGGACCGGTGAAATAACGGCCGTAGAGATACCTACCGGCGAGATAACTGCGCCTACAGCCGATCCCGGTAGGCGTCCCGATGACTTTCGAACACACCGGCACGCATCAGCAGAAGAACGCTCACGACCAGCACCCAGACCGGGAACGAGAGGCTGAGCCACATCGTGGTGTCGCCGGCGATGATGAGGATCACCGCCATCACATAGCTCAACCACACCAGCCAGCCGGGCATCAGACCGGTGCGCTTCCAGATGGTGGCCAGCGACATCATGAAGACCGCCGCCATCCGCAGGGCGTAGGTCTTGGAGAGCTTGAGCAGCACCATCTGACCGAACACCCCGACGCCGGTTCCGGAGAGATCCCCCAGGGCATGATCGGCGTTCGCCAGTCCGGCGCCCACCGCCGCGGAGGCGAACATCATGGCCAGGAAGAGCAGCCCGCTGCCGAGGAAGACGGTGGAGAAGAAGCGGTCCTCGAGCCGGCCCATCCCGTCGCGGACGACACCGATGAACCACAGGAACGCGATGCCGGCGAACGGCATCAGTTCGGATGCGACCCGGATCCTGCTGCTGCCGCTGTCGAGCCACTGCGAGCCGGGTGCCGCCCCCTCCGGCAGCGAGGATCGCAGCAGGATGATCACCGCGGCGAACAGAACCGCGAACACAACCCCGGCCAGGGCAGCGGCTCGCGGGGTAGTGAGTGCGTGCTTGGTGCGCGATCGGGTCTGGGCCACCCGCTCAGTCTGACAGGCTCAGGCGTCTGACGCCGCTCAGGCGCCTGACAGCTTCATGGCTGACCGGGCAGCAGCTGCACCATGAGGCCGTTGGCTTCGGCCAGAAGCGTGCCGTCCGGGCCGATCATGTCGGCGTTCACGAATGTCTTGCGGCCCTCGAGCTTCGCCGCCCATGAGCGCGCGGTGACGGGCACGTCGATGGGAGTGATGCTGCGGTAGTCGACGTGCAGGAAGGCTGTGCGGCTGATCGGCCGGCCGATGGCGTGGATGGTCATGCCGAACATGACGTCGAACATCATCGCGACCTGACCACCGTGCACGGCGTTGTTTCCCCCGACGTGGTAACGGCTGAACTGCACGCTGACCTCGACGCCGTCGCTGCCGAAGCGCCGGATCTCCCACGGCGGCATGAGCAGGCTGCCAGCAGCCGGCAGCGAGGAGACCCGGCTGGCCGGACCGATCCCCCCCGGTGCCAGATGCGGCCGCAGGAACGCCACCAGGTCCTCGACCCGGTCGGCCGCTGCGTTCCAGTCGGCCATCTCGGTCGACACCGCGAGATCCTGGGCACGGCGCATGGCCTCAACGAAGCGGCCGAACCCGGGCGGCTCCGGCACCGGCTCCAGCCGCGGGAAACCGCCGCGGCGGTCATGCTCGGGATCGAGCGCGCCGGGATCCGCAGGCTCACTCACCGAGCCGCCAGGACGTCGCGGCGCACGATGGTCTGATCACGGCCGGGACCCACACCGATACACGAAACCGGTGCTCCGGCAAGCTCTTCGAGCCGCAGCACATAGTCCCGCGCCTTGGCGGGCAGGTCATCGAACTCACGCGCTGCGGAGATGTCCTCCCACCACCCGGGCATTTCCTCGTACACCGGCACGGCGCGGGCGATATCGCTCTGGGTCATGGGCATGTCATCGGTACGCTTGCCATCCACCGTGTAACCCACACACACCGGCACGGTCTGCAGGCTGGAGAGCACGTCGAGCTTGGTCAGGAAATAGTCGGTGATGCCGTTGACCCGGGTGGCATACCGCGCGATCACCGCGTCGAACCACCCGCAGCGACGACGGCGGCCCGTCGTGACGCCCACTTCGCCGCCGGTCTTCGAGAGGTACTCGCCATACTCGTCGAACAGTTCGGTGGGGAACGGTCCGGAACCCACCCGGGTGGTGTAGGCCTTCAGGATGCCGAGCACGGTGGTGATGCGGGTGGGCCCGATCCCGGATCCGACCGCCGCACCGCCAGCGGTGGGATTGGACGACGTCACGTACGGATAGGTGCCGTGGTCGACGTCGAGCAGCGTGCCCTGCGAGCCCTCCAGCAGGACCGTCTCGCCGGATTCCAGCGCGGTGTTGAGCAACAGGCGGGTGTCGGCGATGCGATGCGCGAAGCCCTCCGCCTGAGCGAGCAGCGCATCGGTGATCTCGTGCGGATCGAGCGCCTTGCGGTTGTAGATCTTGACCAGCACCTGATTCTTGAACTCCAGCGAGGCGGCGACCTTCGCCGCGAGCAGATCCGGATCGCACACGTCGGCCACCCGGATACCGATGCGGGCGATCTTGTCCTGGTAGCACGGGCCGATACCGCGGCCGGTGGTGCCGATCTTCTTGTTGCCCAGATAGCGCTCGGTGACCTTGTCGATGGCGACGTGATAGGGCATCAGCAGATGGGCGTCGGCGGAGATCAGCAGGCGTGTGGTGTCGACGCCGCGATCCTCGAGACCGCGCAGCTCGGTCAGCAACACGGCGGGGTCGACGACGACGCCGTTGCCGATGACATTGGTGACGCCCGGGGTGAGGATGCCGGAGGGAATGAGGTGCAGCGCGAAGTTCTCCCCCGCCGGCAACACGACCGTGTGGCCGGCGTTGTTGCCGCCCTGGTAGCGGACCACCCACTGGACCCGGCCACCGAGCAGATCGGTGGCCTTCCCCTTGCCCTCGTCACCCCACTGGGCGCCGATGAGCACGATTGCCGGCATGGTGTTTCTCCCGCTTACGGTGGTTCAGCCGGTGACCTACCCTATCGGAGCGCGCCGTCAGGAGGGTCGTTGACAGAGATCGGGCCGAAATCCGGGGTCAGGGTGCTGCTTTTCGGCGGCCGGCGCGCACCGCGGCCGCTGTCCGGGGTGCCGGCCGCCGAGATCGGCGGGCCGGGAGACCTCGAGGCCGCGATGGCCGGCTGCCGGCGGGTCGCGGTGGTGGGCTCGCAGGCCGATCTCGCCGCGGTGCTGACCGGGCTGATGCGCGCCGAGCGCCTCGACGTCGAGGTGGCGCATGTGCACGGCCAACTCGGTGCCCGACGCGCGCTCAGCGGATCCGCGCGACGGGTTCCACTCGTGCGCGACGACTCCGGGACCGCACTGGCCGGCTATGCGCTGTGGCTCCCGCCGGCCGGCAGCACGGCGATCCTCGGCGAGGCGGTGGCCGACGACACGGTGCTTTTCGACGGTGAGGTAGCGGCCGTCCGGATCGAACCGACCGGTGCGCTGCCCGGCGTGCGGGCGGCGGTGCTGGGCCGCGGAGTCCGCCGGTGGATCCACACCTGGCACGGCGCGCGCGCCGTGCAACTCGGGACGACGGGTGCCCGGGTGGAGCGGGACGGCGTTCCGGATGCCAGGGTGGTCAAACGCTCGACCTTCTACCGGCACACCACTGGGTGGCTGCGGGTGGTCTGAGGGCCACCGGGTCTGACGGCTAGAGGTAGTTGCCCAGGATCGTGGCCGCGTCGGGATAGCCGAGACGTTCGGTGATGTCGACGAGGCGTGCGAGGTGCTGTTTGGGCACCCGGCCGAGCTCGTCCATCGGGTACTCCAGGCGCTCGGAGACCTTGTGCTTGCCGTAGGCGTTGCGCCAGATCTTCTTGTTCTTGCGGACGATCTCCCGGCCGACGAGATCGCCGAGGAGCTCGTCGTCACGAGGTTGCTCGACCCGGTAGACGAATTCGGGCTTCTCCTCCAAGCACATCTCGTACCAGTAGGCCATCGACATCACGGCCCAGCCGAGGAAGTCATAGATCGCCGGATCGCCGCTCTGGTTCTCATGGGAGAAGATGTCGACGCCGCAGCGATCCCAGATGACCTCGCCGCGAAAGCCGATCGAGCGGATCTGCTGATTCTCGGTGGCAACCGAGTTCAGAGCGCTCAGCGGTGAACGAGCCACCAGGAACACCTTGGCGCCGGGCGGGAATTGGGTGAGGTTGTTGCCCCACGGCGGCGACGGGCGTTTGGCCACCTGCATCCAGGACACCAGTCCGTCGGCCTTGACATCCTCATGGCCGACGTCGAGGCCGTGCTGCTGGAGCAGGCTCGCGGTGAATCCGGTCCCGCAGCGCGGATGCCCGAGTCCGATGATCACTCAACCAACTTTACCCAAATCATTGCGATCAAAAACAAACCGTATGTCTGGTCATCGGCTTCGGGAGTCCGCCGCGTGCCATCATCAGCGGATGTGGTGGTTCTACACCGTGGTGCTGGGCATGTCGTTCGGCCAGATCCTGCAGGAGTTGGCGGTCGCGGTGCGGGAATGGTCGCGGGAGCCGGGCCGGCGTCCGTTCGGGCCGGCGGTGCTGTGGCAGTTCTTCCTGCTGGTGCTGGTTGTGCAGGTATGGCTCGCGGTGACCTACTACCGCGGCACGGTGACCGAGGTGTCCATCCCCGAACTCGTTGCGTTCCTGTGCGTTCCGGCCGGCATCCTCATCATGTCCTTCCTGCTGCCCGAGTCGCGCCACGACCCCGAACCGGCCGGGGCGCTGCCCCCACCGGCGGCGTTCGACCGGGTGCGTCCGGTGTTCTTCGGGGTGCTGATCGCGATGGTCGCCGTCAACCTCCTGCACGGCGTCCTGATCGGACAGCAGGGCTGGGACACTGATCTGCTGTTCCAGGCGATGATCATCGGGGGCGCGGTGGTGGGGCTCTTCCTGCGCACCACCACCGCCGACATGGTGCTGGCCACAGCGATGATCGCCGTCGTCATCACCTACATCGGCGTCGGCTATTCCACGGTCACGGTGGACGGCGTCACCTAGCGGCGGGGGAGTTTCAACTCCCGTGAGCGTCCCGTGAGCGTCCGCCCGCTGCACCAGTCGGTGCGCCCCAGCCCGGTGTTCCTGATCCTGGTCGGGCTCACCGTGCTCGGTGGCGCCATGGCGTGGCAGTCCGCCGCGACGGTGCGCCCGATCGCCTACGTCGGGGTGTTCATCTTCGTCATCGGCGGTTGGCTGGTGTCGCTGTGCCTGCATGAGTTCGGTCACGCCTACACGGCGTGGCGATTCGGCGACCACGACGTGGCGGTGCGCGGATACCTGACGCTCAACCCGCTGAAGTACTCCAACCCGATGCTGTCGATCGGTCTGCCTCTGCTGTTCATCGCCCTCGGCGGTATCGGACTGCCCGGCGGCGCGGTTTACGTGCGCACCGATCTCATGTCTGAACGGCAGCGCACGGTGGTGAGTCTGGCCGGCCCGTTCGCCAATCTCGTCCTGGCCGTGCTGTTGCTGGCGGCGGCCCGGACGTTCTACGACCCGGACCGTGCGGTGTTCTGGGCCGGCGTCGCGTCGCTCGGTTTCCTCCAGGTGACCGCCCTGCTGCTCAACCTGCTTCCCATCCCGGGGCTCGACGGTTTCGGCGCACTGGAACCCCACCTGAGCCCGGCGACCCGGCGGGCCTGCGAGCCGGCCAAACAGTTCGGGTTCATGATCCTTCTGGTGGTGCTGCTGGTCCCCGCGCTGAACAAGGTGTTCTTCTCGGTGGTGTTCTGGTTCTTCGACGCCTCGGGCGTTCCGCAGCGTCTGGTGTGGGCGGGCCTGGATCTGACCCGGTTCTGGTCGGCCTGGACGTAAGCGGGAGATCATGGGCGCCGGACACAGCCACGGCTCTGCGGATTCCCGACTGAGCCGGATGCTCATCGCCTCGGGAATCCTCGGGGCGTTCTTCGTCGTCGAACTGACCACCGCTCTGCTGATCTCATCGCTGGCCCTGCTTGCCGATGCCGGCCATATGCTCACCGACCTGGTGGCCCTCTTCATGGGCTCGACGGCCGTCCTGCTCGCCCGGCGCGGGTCCACGTCGCCGTCCCGAACCTACGGCTGGCATCGCGCGGAGGTTTTCACCGCAGTGGCCAATGCGGTGCTCCTGATCGCCGTCGCGGCATTCATCCTCTACGAAGCGTTCGAGCGGCTGGGATCGGCCCAGCAGGTGCCGGGCTGGCCGATGATCGCCGTGGCCTTCGGCGGTCTGATCGCCAATCTCATTGTGGTGCTTCTGCTTCGGGAGCATTCGGAAGGAAGCCTCGCCGTCAAGGGCGCCTACATGGAAGTGCTGGCCGACGCGATCAGCAGCGTCGGAGTGCTCATCGCCGGCGTGGTGACGGTCACCACCGGCTGGCGGCACGCGGACACCGTGGTGGCCGTTCTGGTGGCGATGTGGGTGCTGCCCCGCGCGATCGCACTGGCGCGGGCGGCACTGCGCATTCTGTCGGAGTCCTCACCCGCTCACATCGATGTCGCCGAACTGCGCGCGGCACTGGGAGCGGTCGCCGGGGTCACCGAGGTTCACGATCTGCACGTGTGGACGCTGGTTCCCGGCAAGGACATGGTGACCGCACACCTGGCCACCGACGGCAGTTCCGATCGTGTCCTGCAGGACGCCCGGGCGGTGCTCACCGAACGCGGCCTCGACCACGCGACCGTTCAGGTCGAGCCGCCCGGGTCGGCGACCGAGTGCCCCGAGCAGCACGGTCTGTGACGGCTGCCCGTCAGGCCAGGCCCAGCGCCGCTCGCGCCGTCGGATCGCAGTCGTCGAGCAGGTCGCAGCAGCGGGCGAACTCATCGGTCTCACCGATGGTGTCGGCGGCCCGGGCCAGCGCGGCCACACACCGGAGGAACCCACGGTTGGGTTCGTGGCCGTAGGGCACCGGGCCGAAGCCCTTCCAGCCGTTGCGCCGCAGCTGATCCAGTCCCCGGTGGTAGCCGGTTCTGGCGTAGGCGTAGGCCGTCACCGCCTTGTCGTCATCCAATGCGTCCTCGGCCAGTGCGGCCCACGCCACCGAGGCCGACGGGTGCGCCGCCGCGACGATGGCGGGGTTCTCGCCGGACTCCAGCGCGGCCTGCGCATCCGGGTCGCCGGGCAGCAGAGTGGGCGGGGGCCCGAGAAGATCACCGAAGGACGTCATAGGCGGCATTCTTCCACTGGGCCTTCCGCCGGACCTTCCACCGGATGGCTCACGGGTTGGGCGGGCAGGTGTACACCGGCGTGGGAGGCAGCGTGCCCTGCTTCAGGAACGTGATGAGCGCCTCGTCGGCGCAGGTGCTCTGACTGCTCGCCAGATGACCCGGGCCGGTCGCGATCAGCAACGACGACCCCTCGATCTGCCGGTGCAGGGATTGCGCCCACTCCAGCGGCGTGGCCGGATCGCCGGTGGTCGACATGATCAGGAACGGGCCGCCGCTTTCCGGTGAGACGGTGGTCGGCTTGCGCACCGGCGGTACCGGCCACGACTCGCACGGGGCCAGCGACCATGCTCGATTGCCTCCGCTGAGCGGACTCTCGGCCGCCCACTGCGTGGCCAGCTTCGCGGGCGCCTGGGGATCTCGCTCGGTCGCGAAATCGGTGCACACCACCGCCAGGTATTCCGAATCGGCCGGATTGACCATCAGGTCCGGCGAGTAGGCCGCCTCCACGACGGCGGGCCATTCTTCGGCCAGTGCGTGGCGAAGCGCGGTCCGCAACGCTGGCCAGCCGGAGACCGGCTGGTACTGCGACGACTCGACCAGCGCCAGCATCCGCGATCCGGACAGTTGCCGGCCGTCGGCACCGGTGAACGGTTGTCGGTCGAGCCTGCCGATGAGATCGACGACGGCCGCGACCGCGGTGTCGACGGGGCCGGGTAGCGGGCAGTCGCTTCGGCTCAGGCAATCCTGCGCGAAGGCACGCACGCTGCTCTGCATTCCGCGGGCCTGCCCGTGCCGGACTTCGCGGTAGTCCAGCGCCGGATCCATCACCGAGTCCAGCACAACGCGGCCGGTGCGCTCGGGGAAACTCTGCGCGTAGAGCGCTCCGATGAACGTCCCGTAGGAGTAGCCGAGATAGTTCAGCTTTTCGAAGCCCATCGCCGCCCGGATCGCGTCCATGTCGCGAACGACGTTCTGTGTACCGACATCGCCGAGTACCGAGGAGAAGCGTCGGTCGCACTCGGCACCGATACCGGCGGAAAGCTCCTGGCGCCGTTGGGTGTCCGCGTCAGTGATCGGAACGCTCGGTTGATCGAAGATAGCGGCCTTCTGCGCATCGTCGAGACATGACACCGCGGGCGACGAACCGCCCACACCGCGGGGGTCGAAGGAGACGATGGTGTAGGTATCGGCGAAGGTCGAGTAGTACTCCAGTCCTGAACGCAGATCGGAGATTCCGCTGACGCCCGGGCCGCCCGGATTCATAACCAGCAGCTGCGGAGTTGCCGCAGTCGAGGGGATCCGGGCCAGCGGGACTGTGAAGGTCGCACCATCGGGATCGTTGTAGTCGACCGGCACCGTGATCGACGCGCACTCGATCGCCGCACCCGGCGGCGTATCGGCATCCGGACACTGGCCCCAGTCACCCATCACGGCCGCGGGCCTCACCGGCTGCTGGACACTGGTCGGCGAGCAGCCCCCGACGGCCACCAGCCCCGCGATCAGAAACACCCGGATGACGATTCCGTGAGCACTCAACACAGAAGACATGGGCCGAGTTTCCAGCACTTTGCCGCCCGTGGCGGCAGAATCGTCGCCGTGAGATCAGCCACAACGCGATTGGCCCGAGTCATATGGCTGTCAGCGGCTGCCGCGCTGCTGGCAGTTTCGGTGGCCGCGCTGCTGAGTTCCCGCGCGCCGGCGCACAGCGGCGACTCTGCCGCGCCGGCAGGCCCGCCCGCGCTGTCCCCCAGTGGACCCACGCCGGGCCCCGCCGAGGTGTTCGCCGGGGTCTACATCGCCAACGTGCAGGCGATCAGTCTGGACACCAACAGCTTTGACGCCGACTTCTATCTCTGGCTGCGCTGGACCGATCCGGAGATCGACCCGACGGCGGGCGTGGAGGTGATGAACGTCTACCAGAAGTGGGGACTGGTGGTGACTCCGGTCTACGAGGAGCCGCAGCGTCAGCCGGACGGCAGCCTGCTGTGGCAGGCCCGTTTTCAAGGTTCTTTCAATTCACCTCTGACTGTGGCGGACTACCCGTTCGAGAAGCAGAACCTGAGGCTCCTCATCGAGGACGGCATCGAGGACTCGCAGCGCATCACCTACCGCGCCGATACCGATCCGATCGTGCTCGACCGCGAAGTGACGCTGCCCGGATACAACTTCGGCACGCCCACCATCAGGTTCGGTGACTACACCTACGACTCATCTTTCGGCGAGCGCAATTCAAGCCGGCAGGAGAGAACCTACCCACGGATATCCGTCGAGATCCCGCTGTCATCGGCGGTGGTGTCGGGGACCGTCAAAACGATTCTGCCGATCATCATCGTCATGATCGCCTCGGCGCTGGGTCTGGTGATACCCGCCTCCTATGTTGATTCGAAAGTGAACGTTCCGATCTTCTCGCTGCTCGCCCTGGTCGCCATGCACTGGGGCGTCTCATCTGCGCTGCCTGAGGTCAACTACCTGGTCATGATCGACGTTCTTTACATCATCGCTTACGTAGCGGTGACCGCGATGCTCGCCTTCGCCGTCGCCGGATCATGGGCCCTGCAGTCCCGGGGCGAACAAGCCACTGTCGCGATGGAACGGCGCGCCCTCATCGTGATCAGCCTGGCCTACGTGCTGGCGACGGCGGCCGTGTTCCTCGTCTATCTGGTCTGAAGCGCCGACTAAGGTCGACACCATGCCGAATCCACTCGAGCCCGAAGTCGGCGCCGACGACGATCCGGTCACCGAGGTGATAGACGTCGATGATGGCGAGCAGTCCGGTGACCAGGACGGCGGCGAGGAACGGCGTTTCACCGCACCAGGATTCGACGCCGGCTCGACACAGATCATCGACCGCGTGCCGGACGCGCCGACGGAGTTCATCACCTCCCCCACAGGCCTGCCGGCGGTAGGACTGCCTACCGGCGTAGCGGCGGCGGGTGCGCGGACCGGCCCGCAGGCCATCGGGCCCCGCATCACCGGCAAGCGACGCCCATGGCTGACCCCGGCGATCATGGTCGTGCTGGCCCTTCTGGCCGCAGCGGTGGTCGGCACGATCGTGCTCAAACGCAGCAGCGCGGCGAGGGCCTCTCAGCAGGATCAGGTCCGCACCACGATCCAGACGTTCGACAACGCGATCCGACAGGGTGATCTGTCGACGTTGCGCAGCATCACCTGCGGCCAGACCAGAGACAGCTATGTCAACTACGACGACCGCTCCTGGGCGGACACGTACAGCAGGGTGCTGGCAGCCGGGCAGTACCCGGTGGTCGCCAGCATCGACGAGGTAGTGGTCAATGGCGACCACGCGGAGGCCAACGTCACCTCCTACATGGCATTCGACCCCAACATGCGCTCGACACGCAGTTTCGATCTGCAGTTCCGCGACGACCAGTGGAAGATCTGCCAGTCGTCGTGAGTCGCTAGCTGCCCGACACGCTCCGGCCGGCGCTGTTGAGGTCGTTGCACGCCTCCACGACCCGCTCGGACATCCCGGCCTCGGCCTTCTTCAGGTAGCTGCGGGGGTCGTAGACCTTCTTGTTGCCGACCTCCCCGTCGATCTTGAGGACGCCGTCGTAGTTGGTGAACATATGGCCAGCCAGCGGGCGGGTGAAGGCATACTGGGTGTCGGTGTCGACGTTCATCTTCACCACCCCGTAGCGCAGCGAATCCTCGATCTCGGATTTCAGCGACCCTGAGCCGCCGTGGAAGACGAAGTCGAAAGGCTTGGACCCTTCCGGCAGACCCAGCTTGGCCGAGGCCACCCGCTGGCCCTCCGCCAGCACCTCGGGCTTGAGCACCACATTGCCGGGCTTGTAGACACCGTGGACGTTGCCGAAGGTGGCCGCGAGCAGATACTTGCCGTTCTCACCGGCGCCGAGTGCCGCGACGGTCTTCTCGAAGTCGGCGGGGGTCGTGTATAGCTTCTCGTTGATCTCCGCCTCGACGCCGTCCTCCTCACCGCCGACCACGCCGATCTCGACCTCGAGGATGATCCGGGCCTCCACGGCGCGCTTGAGCAGTTCCGCGGCGATGGTGAGGTTCTCGTCGATGGGCACGGCCGAGCCGTCCCACATGTGCGATTGGAACAGCGGGTTGTGCCCGCGGGCCACCCGCTCGGCGGAGATGGCCAGCAGCGGACGGACGTAGGTGTCCAGCTTGTCCTTCGGGCAGTGGTCGGTGTGCAGGGCCACGGTGATCGGATACTTCTCGGCGATCACGTGGGCGAACTCGGCCAGCGCCACCGCGCCGGTGACCATGTCCTTGACCCCGAGGCCGGAGGCGAATTCAGCGCCTCCGGTGGAGAACTGGATGATCCCGTCACTGCCGGCATCGGCAAAGCCCTTGATGGCGGCATTGACAGTCTCTGACGACGTGCAGTTAATGGCCGGGAAGGCGAAGGAGTGCTCCTTCGCGCGGGCCAGCATCTCGGCATAGACCTCGGGCGTGGCGATCGGCATGGCAGGTCCTCTCCGCTAGTGCGTCTCCGGCGAGTATGTCAAACGGCGAGGCGCCCGGGGCAGGCACCGTGGGCGCGTATCTTGGGGTGCTGTGACCACCACCCTGCAGGCCCTGCCCAGCATCCTCGATCCGATGTACTGGCTGGGCGAGGGCGGTCCATTCGCCGCGGCGGTGCTGCCGGGCATCCTGATCATCGTCTTCGTCGAAACCGGCCTGCTGTTCCCATTGCTGCCCGGCGACTCACTGCTGTTCACCGGGGGTCTGCTGGCCGCAGCGCCGAATCCTCCGGTCAACATCTGGGTGCTGGTGCCCGCGGTGACGGTGGTGGCCATCCTCGGCGACCAATGCGGGTACTTCATCGGCCGGCGAATCGGTCCGGCGCTGTTCGACAAGGAAGACTCGCGCTTCTTCAAGAAGCGCTACGTCACCGAGTCGCACGCGTTCTTTGAGAAACACGGACCCAAGACCATCATCCTGGCCCGCTTCGTGCCCATTGTGCGCACGTTCACACCGGTGCTGGCCGGGGTGTCTTACATGCGATATCCGGTATTTCTCGCCTTCGACATCGTCGGCGGCATTCTCTGGGGCGCCGGCATGACACTGCTGGGTTACTTCCTCGGCAACGTCCCATTCGTCAAGAACAACCTGGAACTGATGATCTTGCTCATCGTGTTCCTCTCAATCCTGCCGGGCATCAGCGCGGTGGGTCGCAATCTGCTGCGCCGTCGGGCCGTGCCGGAGGAGAGCTAGCGACCCGCAGACCTAGGGCCAGGTACTCGCACGGTTGGCCCCGGGGCTGGTCTGGATCGGGTCCGGGAGGTTGGCTCCGGGAATCTGCGAATTCTGCAGGGCGCCCAGGCACAGTCCCAGACGACCGGGCAGGCAGGTCCCTCCGGTGCCGGTGATGCCGATACTGCCCTGGGACTGCGACCAGCACACCCCGGTGATCGGGTCGGCGATCGTATTGCCCGGACAGGGCGCGGCGTGGACGACGGACGTGTCGATACCAGGCGCCATCAGTAACGCGCCGCCGAGTACCGCCGCGAGCAGAAGTCGCGTTGATCGCAATGTCATGGGTTTCTCCGTCGTAAGTCTCGGATGTGCTCTGGCGGTCAGGACTGGAGCGCGATCGTGGTCTGCTCTCGGATGATCTTGACCGCGTCGATGACGATCTGCTCCTGACCCTCCGGCGCCTCACCGTTGAGTTGCAGTACGAAAAGGGCGTCGTCGTCCGGGATGACGATGGTCTGCTGACCAACGGCGCGCGGCTCTCCGTCGCGGACGTAGGTACCGACGTAGTCGATGGAATCGAAGCCGCTGAGCATGCTGCGCTCCGGGGCACCGATGGCCTTGAAGTCGGGCAGCTCATTGAGCTGACCCGGCGCGTACTCCAGGATCTTCGCCGGGTCGACGTCGCCGGTCAGCTTGGAGGCGATCGCGTACATGAACGGCGGATTCTGCGGATCCTGCGCCTTGTCGTAGATGATCGCGCCGTACGCCCATTCCGGAGTCCGGTCCCCGGCCGGGCTCCAGTCCGGCGGCAACGGGAAGTCGATCTGCGGGGTGCCGGCCTGGCCCGGCTTGAAGGGAACCTCCGCGATCTTGTTGTCGACGATGTAGTTGTGCAGGCTCACCCCGACTGCCGGTGCCTCGCCGCCGTGTCCGGACTCCCCACTGCGGGCCGGGGCCGGCGACCCCGTCCAGACGGTCGGCGGAGCCGTCGCCGTCGATGTCGAAGCCTGTTCCGTTGTCGGGCTGCAGCCGGCGAGGACTAGTGCGAGCGCAGCGACCGTCACCCCCGCTGCCGTGATGTTCTTCATCGGGTCGCGTTCTCCTTCACATCGCCTGCTGGCGGTGAGCATAGCCGGTATCGATCAACCGGGTAATCGCTCAACAGGGACCAGGTCAGTCCGACGGCACCGAATCGTCCCAGCCGGTTGTCACGGTGTGCGCGGCCTCCAACAGCATCCATCCCGAAACCTGCACGGATAGATCGCGTTCGGCGATCGCCGAGCTGTGCACTGCCCCATCGGACTTTCGGGCGCGCTCGGCTGTGACGGGCTGCTCGGCCGGGTCGCCCCAGGAGGCGCCGAACAGTGCGAGACCGTCGATGCTGCACCGGTTGTCCCAGGCGGCCTGGGCCGAGGACTCGACGATCCGCCGCGCGGTGCGGCGGGTGTCGGGCTCACCGGGAAGCGCGGTGGCCGCCAGGGCCAGATACCGCGCGGTGATGCCCGCGAACAGACCCCCGTCGCCGCCGCCCGCGCCGGTGAGAACCCCGCCCCGTGCCATGTGCCGGTCGATCGCGGCGACCAGGCGGCGCACGCGAGGCGCGTGACGCTCATCTGAGGTGCGCACCGCCAACTCTGTCTCCAGACCCACCACCACACCCTGGCAGTAGGTGTACTGGGCGCGGACCAGCGAGCCGCCCTTGATCCCGTCGAACACCAGGTGGGTCTGCGGGTCGATCAGGGTGGCATCGATCCAGTCCGCCATCTGCTGGGCTCGCCGAAGGTTGCCGTAGCGGGCCAGGAAGATACCCGCGGGGCCGTTGGCCGGCGCGTTGAAGAACTGATCCTGCTTGCGCCACGGTATGCCGCCGCCGGCGTCGGGCATCCATGACCGGGTCAGCTCGGCGGCCAGTGTCCGCAACGCCTTCGGTCGCCCGACTCCCGCCACCCGGCCGGCGCGTTCGAGCGCCAGCGCCAGCCAGGCCATGTCGTCGTAGTAGCTGTTGGTCCAGCGGCCGAGATTGCGGGTGCGGTGCCCGCGGATCTGTCGGGTGATGGCGTCGATCCGCTCGGTTCGCGGTTGGCGCAGTTGCGCATCGACCAGTGTGTCCAGCAGGTGGGCCTGCCACCAGTAATGCCACGACCCGAACACGCGGTCCTTGGCGGTGGGCGGCCAGCCCACCACGCCCAACCGCGTTCCCGGCAGCTGCCACAGCCGCCGGTGATGCCGCCGGAGAACCGCCGTCTCGGCCTGCGCCGCGCGCTGCGCCCAGGGGTGTCTCGTCGAGGGGCTCACCACGCATCATCCATATCGGCCCAGCACCTGATCCAGGCGTGCATCGCGATGCCGGCGGCGACCGCGGCGTTGATGCTGCGGGTGGAGCCGAACTGCGCGATCGAGACCGTCAGCGCGGCGCCGGCTGCTGCCGGCGCCGAGATTCCGGGCCCCTCCTGCCCGAAGATCATCAGGCACTCGCGCGGCAGGTCGGTCTTCTCCAGGCGCAGCGCTCCAGGGACGTTGTCGACCGCCACCACGGTCAGCCCCGAGCGGGCGGCGAAGTCCAGCAGAGCCTCGGTGGTGTCATGGTGCGCCAGATGCTGGTAGCGGTCGGTCACCATTGCGCCGCGCCGGTTCCAGCGGCGCCGGCCGACGATGTGCACCGTGTCGACCGCGAAGGCATTGGCGGTGCGAACCACCCCGCCGATATTGGCGTCATTGCCGAAGTTCTCGATGGCGATGTGCAACGGGTGCCGCCGCCGGTCGATATCGGCGATGATCGCCTCGCGGGTCCAATAGCGGTACGCGTCTACGACGTTGCGGCTGTCGCCGTGCACCAGCAGGTCCGGGTCGTAGCGCGGGTCGTCGGGCTCGGCCCCCGGATGCAACTGGGCCCAGGGTCCCACGCCCGGCGCACCGTCGGACCACTCGGTCGGACCCGGCTGATTCACCGGTCACCCTCGGCCGCCAGCATCTCCAGCCGCGCGAACCGGCCAGCCGGGCGGCTGACCACCGCCAGCCGGCCTCCGGGCGGTGTGACCGGCGGCGCGGCCCGGGGTCCCACGGCGAAAGCGATGCCACAGTCGGCGCGCACCGCCCGCCGCCCCGACGGCCCGTCGAGGAGCGCCCCGGCGATCGCGCCGTCGGCGTAGGCCAATGCGGCGAATATCTCGACCGGCGCAGCGATCTGACGGTCCGACGGCACCATCGCGGCTGTGATCAGTTCGCCGTCGTGGGTGCGCATCGGGGCCAGAACGTGGTCGGGCACATGGGTCATCATCACCCCCGACGGCGAAGCCAGACAGCGTGAGGACCACACCCGTAGATCCTCCCCGACGAACGGCGCCAGCGTCACACCTCGGCCGCGCGGGGGATCGACGGCGCGGGCTCCAATGACGCCGGGCTCCTCGGGGGGCAGGCCGACATCGAGTCCGTTGGCCATCGCCGACAGGTAATCAGCCGTCGAGGAGTCCAGACCACCGAGTGGGACGACGACGCTCAGAACGTCGAGATCCGCTGCGGCACAGGCCATGGCGTAGCCGTCCAACCCCGGACCTGAGCCGACGCAGATCACATCGACGACCTGATCCCAGTGCGGATCGTCGTCCTGACCCGTCACATTCCGGACAGGCCCAGATCGGCCAGTCCGAGGATGCTGCGGTAAGGCGCTCCCTCGGCCTCGATGGCCTCTGCTGAGCCGGTGCCGCGATCCACCACCGTGGCGACGCCGACGACGGTGGCCCCGGCCTCGCGGACGGCGCGCACGGCGGTCAACGCGGAGTTGCCGGTGGTGCTGGTGTCCTCGACCACCAGAACCCGCTTGCCGGTCACGTCGGCACCCTCGATAAGCCGTTGCATGCCATGGCTTTTGACGGACTTGCGGACAACGAACGCGTCGATGGGCCGGCCCGGCGCGTGCAGTACCGCACAGGCCACCGGGTCGGCACCCATAGTCAGACCCCCGACGGCCGCGTAGTCCCAGTCAGCCGTGAGCTCGCGCATCAACCGGCCGATCAGCGGAGCGGCGGCGTGGTGCAGAGTCGCGCGACGCAAGTCGACGTAGTAGTCGGCTTCCTTACCGGATGACAAAGTGACGCGACCGAGGACCACTGAGATCTCCCGGACCAGAACGGCCAATTCGCGGCGCGCGTGAACGTCGATTTCGGGGCTGGACACCCCGACACACTATCGCCGCGATCAGTACTGAAGGTTGCGGGCCTGTGTGCCGGCGCGGGGAGGCTGGGGGCGCAACAGGGGCGGCCCCTCGCTGCGGCCCGGCGGCAATGCCTGCGGCCGACCCGGTTCGCCGCGACGGCGGGCCGGTGGTGCGACCGTCGCCGCCACTGGACTGGGCGGCAGGACGCGGAGCAGGTCGTTGAACTGGCGGACCGCACGCAGACCTTCGTCCCACTCGGCGCGACTGGAGGAGATCGGCATCGCGGTGAGCGTCCAGTTCTGTTCGTTCCACATGATCTCGGCACACTCGGGGGCGGTGTGGGCGAACGTCACCATTCGTCGGTCACAGGCGCGGCGGGCCGCGTCGAGATTGTTCGAATACATCATCCGCGGACCGATGGCGCCGAGCAGCCACACATCGTTCTCGCGTGGCTCCTTTATGCCCTTGAGACGCAGATCCATGACGACGTCGGTGCTGACCTTGCGGTGCAGCGCGATGACGGTCGCGACGTCCTCGACGTCGAAGACATAGACCGCTTCGCCCCGGATCTGGCCGAGAACGACGTTGCGGGCGGTGGCGTCACCGATGGTGGACATCACCCCGCGAGTCCAGCGGCCGACGATCTCGGTCGACTCCTGCTCGTAGTCGAAACCGTGCGCACGCGCCCACGACTTACGGCGCCGGCCCAGCCCGCGGCGACGGCCGATGTCGACGTAGAGCAGCACCGCCGCACCGGTGAAGCACAGTGCGGACAGCGTGAACCAGAGCGGAACCATCGGATGCAGCCTAGCCGTTGCCCGGCGTTCACCGAGAGGCCGAGCAGGTCACAACCGGGTCACCATTCGCCGCAGCCAATCCGCACGCCCGCATCCCAGGATCAGCGAGATCATCCCCGACGTGGGTCTTCGCGCAAGCGCTCATCCCTACCTGTGGGTCTTCGCGCAAGCGCTCATCCCTACCTGTGGGTCTTCGCGCAAGCGCTCATCCCAGGATCAGGGAGTCCCCGTCCGGCGAGACGTTGACCGGCACGACGTCGCCGTCGTGGATCTCCCCCGCCAGCAGCAGCTTGGCGAGCTGGTCCCCGATGGCCTGCTGGACCAGCCGCCGCAGCGGACGCGCCCCGTAGACCGGGTCAAAACCACGGTTGGCCAGCCATTCCTTCGCCGGCAGGGATACCTGCAGCTCCAGGCGCCGCTGGGCCAGCCGCTTCTGCAGCGCCGCCAGCTGGATATCGACGATCTGCACCAGCTCGTCGGGGTTCAGCGGGTCGAAGATCAGCACATCGTCCAGGCGGTTGATGAACTCCGGCTTGAACGCCGCGCGCACCGCCGCCATCACCTGGTCGTGATCCCCTCCGGACCCCAGGTTCGAGGTGAGGATGAGGATGGTGTTGCGGAAGTCCACCGTGCGGCCCTGGCCGTCGGTCAGCCGGCCCTCGTCGAGCACCTGCAGCAGCACGTCGAACACGTCCGGGTGCGCCTTCTCGACCTCGTCGAACAGCACCACCGTGTAGGGCCGGCGGCGCACCGCCTCGGTCAGCTGACCGCCCTGGTCGTAGCCGATGTAGCCGGGAGGGGCGCCGACCAGGCGGGCCACCGAGTGCTTCTCGCCGTATTCGCTCATGTCGATGCGGACCATCGCCCGCTCGTCGTCGAACAGGAAGTCTGCCAGCGCCTTGGCCAACTCGGTCTTGCCGACGCCGGTCGGTCCGAGGAACAAAAACGATCCGGTGGGACGGTTCGGGTCGGCGACGCCGGCCCGGCTGCGGCGCACGGCGTCGGAGACCGCGGCGACGGCCTTGCGCTGCCCGACGACGCGCCTGCCCAGCTCGTCCTCCATCCGCAGCAGCTTGGCGGTCTCACCCTCCAGCAGGCGACCGGCCGGAATTCCGGTCCACGCCGACACCACGTCGGCGATGTCGTCCGGCCCGACCTCCTCCTTGAGCATCACGCTCTCCCGCGCCGCCGCCTGCGGCAGCGCGGCGTCGAGCTTCTTCTCCACCTCCGGGATGCGTCCGTAGCGCAACTCGGCGGCCTTGGCCAGATCGCCGTCGCGCTCGGCCCGGTCGGCCTCGCCGCGCAGCACCTCGAGCTGTCCCTTGAGTTCGCGCACCACGTCGATGGCGCCCTTCTCGTTCTGCCAGCGCGTGGTCAGCTCTGCGAGCTTCTCCTTGTAGTCGGCTAGTTCAGCGCGCAGCTTCTCCAGGCGGTCCTTCGACGCCGCGTCGGACTCCTTCTCCAGCGCCATCTCCTCGATCTCGAGCCGGCGCACCAGACGCTCCACCTCATCGACCTCGACGGGCCGGGAGTCGATCTCCATCCGCAGCCGGGAGGCGGCCTCGTCGACCAGGTCGATGGCCTTGTCCGGCAGGAACCGGCTGGTGATGTAGCGGTCACTGAGGGTGGCGGCCGCCACCAACGCGGAGTCGGTGATCCGCACGCCGTGATGCACCTCGTAGCGGTCCTTGAGTCCGCGCAGGATGCCGACGGTGTCCTCGGCCGAGGGTTCGCCCACCAGCACCTGCTGGAAGCGCCGCTCCAGCGCCGCGTCCTTCTCGATGTACTTGCGGTACTCGTCGAGCGTGGTCGCGCCGACCAGTCGCAGTTCCCCGCGCGCCAGCATCGGCTTGATCATGTTGCCCGCGTCCATCGCGCCCTCGCCGGTCGCGCCTGCGCCGACGATGGTGTGCAACTCGTCGATGAAGGTGATGATCTGCCCGGCGGATTCCTTGATCTCATCCAGGACGGCCTTGAGCCGTTCCTCGAACTCGCCGCGGTATTTCGCGCCGGCCACCATGGAGCCGAGGTCCAACGAGATGACGGTCTTGTCGCGCAAACTCTCCGGCACGTCGCCGGCGATGATGCGCTGGGCCAAGCCCTCGACGATCGCCGTCTTGCCGACGCCGGGCTCACCGATGAGCACCGGGTTGTTCTTCGTCCGCCGGCTCAGCACCTGGATGACTCGGCGGATCTCGTTGTCGCGCCCGATGACCGGATCAAGCTTGCCCTCGCGCGCCCGCGCGGTCAGGTCGGTGGAGTACTTCTCCAGGGCCTGGTAGCTGGCTTCGGGATCCGCGCTGGTGACGCGGGCGCTGCCGCGCACCTTCGTGAACGCGTCGCGCAGCGCCTGCGGTGAGGCACCGGCGCCGGTGAGCAGCTTGGCGACGTCGGAGTCGCCGGTGGCCAGCCCGACCAGCAGATGCTCGGTGGACACGTACTCGTCGTCCATCTCGGTCGCCAGTTGCTGGGCGGCATTGATCGCGGCCAGTGACTCCCGGGACAGCTGCGGCTGCGAGGACGCGCCGCTGGTCGACGGCAGCCGGTCGATGAGGGCCTGTGCCTCGGCGCGGATGGTCGCCGGGTTGACGCCGACCGCCTCGAGCAGCGGCCCGGCGATCCCGTCGGTCTGGGTGAGCAGCGCCACCAGCAGATGGGCGGGCCGGATCTCCGGGTTGCCGGCCGCACTGGCGGACTGCAACGCGGCGGTCAGCGCCGCCTGGGTCTTCGTGGTCGGGTTGAACGAGTCCACGACACCTCCGTTTCGTCAGGTCAAAGTCTTGCTGAGGGATACAACACCGGCAACATTGAGTCTGTTCCGCTCAAGTCTAGGAAAAACCGGGGCGGCCGCGATAGAGCCTTCCGGCATCACCTCGATCCGGCAATTGATCGAACATACGATCGAACATACGATCGGACGATGTCCGGGCTGGCCGACATCGGTTACCACGGCCAGCCGCTGCGACCGCCGGTACGCCCGGTGCGCCCGCCGGTGCCGGTGCTGCTCGATCTCACGGCGCTTTTCGGACGTCAGCCCCACGGCGCACGGCGCTACCAGCCCAACGGCCTGCAGTTGCACCGGATCGTCGCCGGCACGCTCAGCTGCTGGGGACTGTGCGAGCAGGGCGACTGGTGGGGACTTGTCACCTATGACGTGGCCTACGGCGCGCAGCGCCGGCCCGTGACGCACTGGGTGCCGGCCTGGACGTTGCGCCGCGCCGGGCCGCCCGAGGTGTCGGTGACCGATTCGGATGACTTTCGCCCCTTACCGCCAACGGTGGGATGAGATGGACTCACTGCGGTGACCCAATCGTGGAGGACGTTCAAGGGGACGGTGATGGCGAAAGCCGATGCAGCCGACGAACTCGACGGCCTCGCATGGCAGTTCCTCTGTTCACCCTTCACCCGCCGGGACTACTGGGACTGGCCGCTGGAGCGTCGCGTCGACGCTTATCTGCGCCACCTCGGCCGCGAGGACGTTCTCAATGACGGGGCTGCCTACGGCGCCCTCGTCGAGGCAGTGATGGCCAACATCGCCCGGGCACGCCGCGACGGCGTGCTCAACCGGCACGTGTAAGCGGAGATCGTGGACGCCAGCGGAATCATTCGGAAGGGTCCCGGCGATCTGAAGGTCGCGCCCAATCTCGATGACTACGACGCGACCCGGGCCTCGTTCGACTTCTCCCAGATACCCCAACTCTGCGCCGGGATGGGTGCCGGCCTGTGCAATATCGCCTACGCCGCGGTGGACCGGCACGCCGACGCAGCCCATGGCGACCGCACCGCGCTGCGGTTCATCGCCGACGACCCAGGCAGCGAACACCTCAGCGCCCATGACCTCAGCTACGCCGAACTGGGCCGGCTCACCCGACGGTTCACCAACGTCTTGCGCACGCTGGGAATCGGCAAGGGCGACAAGGTCTTCGTGATCATGGGCCGCGTTCCCGAGCTCTACGTCAGCATGCTCGGCGCGCTGCGCAACGGCAGCGTGGTCTCACCGCTGTTCTCCGCCTTCGGGCCCGAACCGATCGCCACCCGGGTGAACATCGGCGCCGCCGACGTGCTGGTCACAACGGCGGCCATCTACAAACGCAAGATCGCCAAAATCCGCGACCAGCTGCCGTCGGTCAAGCACGTGCTGATCGTCGGAGACGGTGACATACCGGATACGCACAACTTCACGCGGCTGATGGACCAGGCCGGCGACGAGGCACCCATCGAACCCACCACCGCCGACGATCCGTCGCTGCTGCACTTCACCAGCGGCACCACCGGAACCCCCAAGGGCGCGCTGCACGTGCACGGGGCAGTGGCCATGCACTACATCACCGG
Source organism: Mycobacterium sp. (assembly GCA_018883075.1). Taxonomy (GTDB): domain Bacteria; phylum Actinomycetota; class Actinomycetes; order Mycobacteriales; family Mycobacteriaceae; genus Mycobacterium. The sequence goes on along the minus strand of VEQU01000006.1, from coordinate 23,860 downwards.
GCTCTACGCCCTCGATCTGCACGACGACGACATCTACTGGTGCACAGCCGATCCCGGATGGGTGACCGGAACGTCCTACGGCATCATCTCGCCACTACTGCACGGCGTCACCTCGATCATCGACGAGGCCGAGTTCGACGCCGAGCGGTGGTACCGCATCCTGCAGGACGAGGCCGTCACGGTCTGGTACACCGCGCCGACGGCGATCCGGATGCTGATCAAGGCCGGCCCCGAGGTCGCCGCCAAGTACAGCTTCGAGCACCTGCGTTTCATCGCCAGCGTCGGCGAGCCGCTCAACGCCGAGGCGGTGTGGTGGGGCAAACGGGTGTTGGGCCTGCCCATCCACGACAACTGGTGGCAGACCGAGACCGGCGGAATCATGGTGGCCAACACGCCGGCCTTCGACATAAAACCCGGCTCGATGGGCCGGCCGCTGCCGGGCGTGGAGGCGGTGATCGTGGAGCACCGCGACACCGACGAGGACGACGGACCGGTCACCGTGATCGACCGACCCGACGTCGAGGGCGAGCTCGCGCTGCGCGTCGGCTGGCCCTCGATGTTCCGCGGCTATCTGAATCAGCAGGAGCGTTATCGCAAGTGCTTCCGGGCCGATCGGGAGGGCGATCTGTACCTGACCGGCGACCTCGTCAAGCGCGACTCCGACGGGTATCTGTGGTTCGTCGGCCGGGCCGATGATGTCATCAAGGCCTCCGGGCACCTGATCGGCCCCTTCGAGGTGGAGAACGTTCTCACCGACCACCCTGCGGTGGCCGAGGCCGCGGTGATCGGCAAGCCCGACCCCACCTACGGGGCCATCGTCAAGGCCTTCGTGACGCTCAAGAGCGGCAGCGCCGGCGCCGATCTGGAGGACCTGCGGCGGGATCTGATGGGCCAGGCCCGCAAGCGGCTCGGTGCGGCGGTGGCGCCCAAGGAGATCGACTTCGTCGACTCGCTGCCGCACACGCGCAGCGGCAAGATCATGCGCCGGCTGCTCAAGGCGCGGGAACTCGGACTGCCAGAGGGTGACACCTCGACGGTCGAGACTGCGGCAGAGGTGAAGTCGTGACCGACACGAGTCTGGCGCGCTCGCTGCTGACGGACATGATCCGCATCCGGCGCATGGAGGAAAAGTGCGCCGAGATGTACAGCGCCGGCAAGATCCGTGGCTTCCTACATCTCTACGTCGGCGAGGAGGCGGTGGCCGCCGGATCGCTGCGCGTGTTGGACGACGAGGACGCCGTGATCGCCACCTATCGCGAGCACGCCCACGCGCTGCTGCGCGGCATCCCGATGACGAAGATCATGGCCGAGATGTACGGCAAGCAGGAGGGCTGCTCGGGTGGCCGGGGCGGCTCGATGCACCTGTTCGATGCCGGCCGTCGCTTCTACGGGGGCAACGCCATCGTCGCCGCCGGGATGCCGCTTGCCGCGGGTCTCGCGTTCGCCGACAAACAACTGGGGCGCAACCGGATCAATGCCTGTTACTTCGGTGAGGGCGCGACCGCCGAGGGCGCCTTCCACGAGTCGATGAACATGGCCGAGCTGTGGCAGCTGCCGGTGCTGTTCTGTTGCGAGAACAACCGCTACGCGATGGGCACCGCGATCGAGCGGGAACTCTCCCAGGTCGACCTGGTCACCAAGGCGCAGGCGTACCGAGTCCCGGCCGCGTCCGCGGACGGCATGGACGTCATCGCCTGCCATGATGCGATGCGGCAGGCTGTCGATCACATCCGCACGCACGGCGGCCCCTTTTTCGTCGAGTTCCGCACCTACCGATTCCGGCCGCACTCGATGTTCGATCCCGAGCTCTACCGGGACAGGGCCGAGGTGGACCAGTGGCGCGAGCACGATCCCATCCGGACATTCACCGAGCGATGCCAGGCCGAAAACCTGCTCGGCGCCGCAGACGTCGCCGCGATCGAGGAGACCGTCGCCGCTGAGGTGGCCGATGCCGTCGCCTACGCCGAGGCCGGCACGCTGGAAAGCGTCGAGACCCTCACCCGTGACGTGATGACACCGGTGGGCACCGGCGCATGAAGGCGACCTACCGCAGCGCGGTCCATGACGCGATCACCGACGCGATGCGGGCCGACGAGAGGGTGGTGCTGCTCGGCGAGGACGTCGGTCGCTACGGCGGCACGTACGCGATGTCCAAGGGAATGCTCGAGGAGTTCGGGCCGGAGCGCATCCGCGACACCCCGATATCCGAGCTCGGCTTCGTGGGCATCGGCATCGGGGCGGCGCTCGGCGGACTGCGTCCCATCGTCGAGGTCATGACGGTCAATTTCAGCCTGCTCGCGCTCGACCAGATTGTGAACACCGCCGCCGCCATGCGACACATGTCCAACGGGCAGTTCAGCGTTCCGGTCGTCGTGAGAATGGCCACCGGAGCGGGACGCCAACTGGCAGCTCAGCACTCGCACAGTCTGGAGAACTGGTTCGCCCACATTCCCGGCATCACCGTTCTCGCTCCCGCGACCGTGGCGGATGCCTACGGCATGCTACGAACCGCGCTGTCGAGTCCGGACCCGGTCGTGATCGTCGAGCACGTCGGCCTGTACAACGTCTCGGCCGATGTCGACCAACTCCTACCAACGGACATCAGCCGGGCGGCGGTTCGCCGCGGCGGCGACGACGTCACCATCATCACCTATGGGGGCAACCTCCCCAAGGCGCTCGACGCGGCCGACCAGCTCGCGCAGACCGGTATCGAGAGCGACGTCATCGACCTGCGCGTACTGCGGCCGCTGGATGACGCCACCATGCTCGAGTCGGTGCGCAAGACACATCGCGTCGTCGTCGTCGATGAGGCGTGGCACACCGGCAGCCTCGCCGCAGAGATCAGCGCGCGGATCGTCGAGCAGGCGTTCTACGAACTCGACGCGCCGATCGCCCGGGTGTGCACCGCCGAGGTGCCCATCCCGTACGCCAAACACCTCGAGGAGGCGGCACTGCCGCAGCCGGACAAGATCGTGGCCGCGGTCCGGGCTCTGTTCGGCGATGACCGGCCCGGGGCGGCGGACCGATGATCGAGTTCGTCATGCCCTCGCTCGGGGCCGATATGGACGAGGGCATGCTCAACGAGTGGCTGGTCAAGCCGGGCGACACCGTCAGCCGCGGACAGATCGTCGCCGTGGTCGAAACCACAAAGGCCGCAGTGGAAGTCGAGTGCTGGCACGACGGCGTGGTCGGCGAGTTGCTGGTTCCGGTCGGCCAGACTGTCGCGGTCGGCACACCGTTGGCGACCCTGCTCGAACCCGGTGAGACACCGGCTGCGACAACAGCCGCGCCGGTGCCGGCTGCGACAACAGCCGCGCCGGTGCCGGCTGCGACGACAGCCGCGTCGGTGCCGGCTCCTCCGGTCGGTCATCGCCTCTGGGTCTCGCCGGTGGCACGCCGCACCGCCGCCGCACTCGGCGTCGACCTGAAAACTCTGAACGGGACGGGCCCGCAGGGTGCCATCACACTGCACGACGTCGAACATGCGGCCGCGACCGCGCATCACGAAACGCCCAAGCCCGCTGGAAAGCCCGTTTCCGCGCCGGTCGCGGACACCGCACCGAAATCTGCGGCCGAGAAGGCCCGTGAGCGCGGCGCCGCCATGCGCGCGTCGATCGCCGCGGCGATGAGCCGCTCCAAACGCGAGATCCCGCACTACTACCTGGCCGATGAGATCGTCCTCGACACCGCCCTGGCATGGCTCACCGAGTACAACGCCGGCCGGCCGATCACCGAGCGGATCCTGCCCGCCGTCCTGCAACTGAAGGCCGTCGCACTCGCCGCGGCGAAGTATCCCGAGTTCAATGGTTTCTGGCGTTCCGATTCAAGCGGGGAACACTTCGAACCGGCTTCCGGTGTCCATGTGGGTGTGGCCATCTCGCTGCGCGGCGGCGGGCTGGTGGCACCGGCCGTCCACGATGTCAACGAGAAGCCGTTGCACGAACTGATGGCCGACCTCACCGATCTGGTGGCCCGCGCCCGCGCCGGTTCGCTGCGAAGCTCGGAGATGAGCGATCCGACGATCACGGTGACCAACCTCGGCGAGAAGGGCGTCGGCTCGGTGTTCGGGGTGATCTACCCGCAACAGGTCGCGATCGTCGGGTTCGGTAAGCCCACCGAACGGGTGGTCGTCGTCGACGGCGGCATCCGGGTGGCCACCACGGTGTCGGCCACCCTCGCCGCTGACCACCGCGCCAGTGACGGCGCCCGGGGCGCGCTGCTGCTGACCGAGATGAACAAGCTGCTGCAACTGCCGGACAACCTCTGAGAGGAGCACCCCATGAGCAACGACGAGATCCGCGCCGGCGTGGTTGCCGAGCTGACCGCGATCGCCCCGGAGATCGAGGAGGGCGAGCTGGCCGACGCCGAGCTGCTCCGGGACCAGGTGGACCTCGATTCCATGGACTGGCTGAATTTCCTGGTCGCGCTGAACAAGCGGTTCGCGGTGGACATCCCGGAGTCGCAGTACGCATCGCTGCGCACCATCGACGATCTGACCGGGTACATCCGAACCCACCGCTGATGACGGCGGGGTCCAGCGACCGCCGATCGTGGCACGATCCCACGTGGCACAATCCCACTATGCCCCAGCTGCCCTCGATCACCCTGAAGGATCCGTCGTCGGCCCTGACCGCGACCTTCGTGCCGTCCGCCGGCATGGTCTGCACGTCGCTGTCCGACGGCGGGGTGGAACTGCTCGGTCAGCGCCGCGGCCTGAACGCCTACCTCACCACCGGCAAGACGATGGGCATCCCGATCCTCTACCCGTGGGCCAACCGGCTCAGTGCCAACGGCTACGGCGTCGACGGCGGGGCGGTGACCCTGACGCCCGGTGTCGGCGGCGTGCGCTCCGACGAGCACGGACTGGTGATCCACGGGGTGCTGGCGGCCTACCCCGGCTGGTTGGTCAAGCAGCACGCCGACAACAAGCTGTCCGCCGATCTTGACTTCGGCGGTCAGCCGCGGCTGCTGTGCAGCTTTCCCTTCCCGCACGTGGTGACTCTCGACATCAATCTCGACGAGCGGGCGCTGACCATCGACACCACCGTCACCGCCACGACGGCGGCGTCGGTTCCGCTGTGCTTTGGATTCCATCCCTATCTCAGGATCCCTGACGTCCCCCGCTCGCAGTGGCGGCTGGAGACACCGCCCCTGCGCCACCTTCCGGTGGACAACTGGGGCATCCCGACCGGTGCGACCGAGGACTGGGCACCGATCTCGGAGGAACTCGGCGACAAGGCATTCGACGACGGATTCGACGAGGTGCCCCAGGGCGGGATGTTCGCGCTCTCCGGCGGCGGCAGACGCATCGAAGTCACCCTCAACCGCGGCTACCCGGCGGTGCAGATCTTCGCACCCGCTAATGACGACGTGGTCGGCATCGAGCCGATGGCCGCACCCACCAACGCGCTGCGCAAGGGCAACTACTCGGTGGCGGTGCCCGGCCGGCCGGCGACAGCCAGCTTCACCATCCGCATCGACTAGCGTCCGGCTAGCGGGGCTTCCACACCACCACTGCGGTTTTCGGCACCAGAGCCAGATCGCGGCGCGGTTTGGATCGTGACAATTCCTCGGTCATCTCGGCGATCCGCGACTGCAGCGCCTCGACCTGATTGGTCAGTTCGATGATGCGCTTGATACCGGCCAGATTCACGCCCTCGTCCTGGGAGAGCCGCTGAATCTCGCGCAACAATTCGACGTCGCGCTCCGAGTAGCGTCGGCCACCACCCGCGCTGCGCTCGGGGCTGACCAGACCGAGCCGGTCATAGGTACGTAACGTCTGCGCGTGCATCCCGGCGAGTTCGGCGGCGACCGAGATCAGGAAGGTCCTGACCTCACCGGCGTCCTTCGGGGCACTCATGGCCGGTTACCCGCCCAGCCGGCCCGCGGGTCGAAACCGCTGGCCTTCTCGGCGGCCGCGTAGGCCTCCAACGCGCTGAGCGCGTCATCCTCGAGCTTCGGAGGTACCGCGACCTTGACCGTTACCAGCAGATCGCCCGACCCGCCGCTACGCTTCGGAACGCCGCGGCCGCGCACCCGCAGGATGCGTCCGTCGGCAGTGCCCTTCGGAACCTTCACACCCACCTTGCCGTCAAGGGTCGGCACGGACAGCGTTGTACCCAAGGCCAATTCGGTGAAGCTGACCGGAACCGTCACGGTCAGATCGTCGCCGTCGCGGCCGAAGACCCGGTCCGGCCGGACATGCACGGTGACGTACAGGTCACCCGACGGCGCACCGCGCAGGCCGGCCTCACCCTGACCGGCCAGACGGATCCGCTGACCGTCCTCCACGCCCGGCGGAATCCGGACGTTGATGGTGCGGGTGCGGGTGGTCACCCCGGTGCCCGTGCACTCGTCGCAAGGGTTCTCGATGATCGACCCGCTACCCCGGCAGTCGGTACACGGCTCGGAGAAACCGAACGCGCCCTGATTGCGGTTGATCATCCCGGAGCCGTTGCAGCTCGCGCAGACCTTCGGGCTGGTGCCCGGCCGGGCGCCGCTGCCGTGACAGTTGGTGCACGGCGCCGGGCTGGTGAGCCGCAGCGGCATCGCCACACCCTTGGTGGCTTCGAGGAAGTCGAGTTCGGTCTCTGTCTCGAGGTCCTTGCCGCGGCGCGGTCGGCTGGTGCGCGGCTGCGTGCCGCGGCCGAAAAGCCCGCCGAACAGATCGCCGATGTTCGCGCCGCCGTCCTGGCCGGCCTGGCCGAACAGGTCGTTCAGGTTGAACCCGCCACCGCCGTCGTCATAGCCGCTGAATCCGCCGCCACCCCCGCCGCCGAAGCGTCGTCCGAAACCGCCGCCGGCGAACATCCGCCGGGTTTCGTCATACTCCTTGCGCTTGGCCGGGTCGGTCAGGACGTCCTTGGCCTCGCCGATCTCCTTGTAGCGTTCCTCGGCCGCGGGGTTGTTCGGGTTGCGGTCGGGGTGGTTCTCGGCGAGCAGCTTGCGGGCGACCCGCTTGATCTCGTCCTCTTTGGCATCGGAGGAGACGCCGAGCACCTTGTAAAAGTCCTTCTCAACCCATTCCCGTTGAACCATGCGGCGTCACCTCCTCTCGCGCTGATCGTTACTGGTCTGATTCTGGGGTGTCACTGCCACCGACGGTGTCGACCACGCCGACGAGGGCGTGACGCAACACTTGATCGCCGAACCTGTAGCCCTTGCGCATGACGTGACCGATGACGAGTTCTTGAGAAGATCCCGCGGAGCCGTCGCCTTCGTGCTGCACGGCCTCGTGCAGCGACGGGTCGAACTGCTCGCCCTCGGCGCCGAATTCGGTCAGGCCGAGTCCGCTCAGAGCGGCCTCGAGCTTGTCGGCGACCGACTTCAGCGGGCCGGCCTCGAGATCGCCGTGACTGCGCGCGCGGTCGAGATCGTCGAGCACCGGCAGAAGCTGGCTGAGCACAACGGCCTTGGCCCGCTCGGTGGCCGTCTCCTGGTCACGCAGAGCACGCTTGCGGTAGTTGGCGAAGTCGGCCTGGACCCTCTGCAAGTCGGCCGTCAGCTCAGCGACCTGATCGCCGCCGGGCGACCCCGGCACCGGCCCCGAGGGGCCGGCACCGGGGGGGACACCCTCGCGTACCGCACCGGTCTCCGGGTCGATCCGACGCTTGTCGGTGACGGTGACCGGCTCGTCGCGTTCGTCCGGATGCGTCACTTGGACTCCTGATCGTCCTCAACCACCTCGGCGTCGACGACGTCGTCGGCGGACGAACCGCCGCCACCGCCGGCTGCCTGCTCGGCCTGCGCGGCCTGGTAGATCGCCTCACCGAGAGCCTGAGACTCCTGTCCGAGCTTCTCCATCGCCGACTTGATCGCGCCGATGTCGGAGCCGTTCAGTGCGGTCTTGGCCTCGTCGATGGCCGCGTCGATATTGGCCAGCGAGTCCTCCGGAACCTTCGAACCGCCCTCGGCCTCGCGCTGCTCCTTCACGAACTTCTCGGTCTGGTAAACCAGCGACTCGGCCTGATTGCGGACGTCGGCCTCCTCACGGCGCTTGCGGTCCTCGTCGGCGTGCGCCTCGGCATCCTTGATCATCCGGTCGATCTCCTCCTTGGACAGGCCGGAGCCCTCCTGGATCTTGATCGTGTTCTCCTTGCCGGTGCCCTTGTCCTTGGCGGTGACGTGCACGATGCCGTTGGCGTCGATGTCGAAGGTGACCTCGATCTGGGGCACGCCGCGCGGAGCCGGGGGGATTCCGGTCAACTCGAAGCTGCCGAGCAGCTTGTTGTGCGCCGCGATCTCGCGCTCACCCTGATAGACCTGGATCTGCACCGACGGCTGGTTGTCGTCGGCCGTGGTGAAGGTCTCCGAACGCTTGGTCGGGATCGTGGTGTTGCGTTCGATCAGTTTGGTCATCACACCGCCCTTGGTCTCGATGCCGAGACTCAGCGGCGTGACGTCAAGCAGCAGAACGTCTTTCACCTCACCCTTGAGCACACCGGCCTGTAGGGCAGCGCCGACGGCGACGACCTCGTCGGGGTTGACGCCCTTGTTCGGCTCCTTGCCTCCGGTGAGTTCCTTGACCAGCTCGGTGACCGCCGGCATGCGGGTCGATCCGCCGACGAGCACCACATGGTCGATGTTGGACACCGCGATTCCGGCGTCCTTGATCACCTGCTGGAACGGCGCGCGCGTGCGGTCCAGCAGATCCTGGGTGATCTTCTGGAACTCTGAGCGGGTCAGCTGCTCGTCGAGGAACAACGGGTTCTTGTCCGCGTCGACGGTGATGTAGGGCAGGTTGATCGAGGTGCTCTGCGACGAGCTCAGCTCGATCTTGGCCTTCTCCGCGGCTTCGCGCAGCCGCTGCATGGCCATCTTGTCCTTGGTCAGGTCGATGCCGGCCGAGGCCTTGAACTTGTCGACCAGCCATTCGACGATCCGGTCGTCCCAGTCATCGCCGCCGAGGTGGTTGTCGCCGGAGGTGGCTTTCACCTCGACGACGCCGTCACCGATCTCCAGCAGCGAGACGTCGAAGGTGCCGCCGCCGAGGTCGAAGACCAGGATGGTCTGTTCCTTGCTGCCCTTATCCAGTCCGTAGGCGAGAGCCGCGGCGGTGGGCTCGTTGACGATGCGCAGGACGTTGAGGCCCGCGATCTGGCCGGCCTCCTTGGTGGCCTGACGCTGGGCGTCGTTGAAGTAGGCGGGCACGGTGATGACCGCGTCGGTGATGTCCTCGCCGAGGTAGCTTTCCGCGTCGCGCTTGAGTTTCATCAGCACTCGCGCGCTGATCTCCTGGGCGGTGTATTTCTTGTCGTCGATCTCGACGGACCAGTCGGTGCCCATATGACGCTTGACCGACCGGATGGTGCGGTCGACGTTGGTGACCGCTTGGTTCTTGGCGGGCTGGCCCACCAGCACTTCGCCGTTACGCGCAAAGGCGACCACCGACGGTGTGGTGCGCGAGCCCTCCGAGTTGGCGACCACGACGGGGTCGCCACCTTCAAGGACCGCGACGACGGAGTTGGTGGTCCCGAGGTCGATGCCGACCGCACGAGCCATGGTGAAAATCCTCCTGATAGACGTTCTGGTCTGAGCGGACCAGACTCAAGAATGCTCCCACGGCGACGGGGGTGTCAACCGTTGAGTTGAGTCTGGTTCACTCAAGTGTCACTAGGGCCAACCGGGCCGGCGGCGGATTTGTTCCCCAGTCCCGGATTTGTCCACAACCTGCGGCGAAACGATTCGGAGAGTCGGGCTTCGTCGCTATGATTCGAACATGTATTCGATTCGGGTGGCACTGGACGCGCTGGATGCGGCCGTCGAGTTGCTTGCCGCCGCTGATCTCGACGCCCTCGGGTCGGTCGAGCGGTATCGGGTGGCGGAACGCCTGGAGGGGGCCTGCCGGCGCCAGCGAGCGATCGGTTCGGATCTTCTGAACCGGCTCGAGCATGTGGAGGGCTGGCCGCCGGTCCATCTGGCCCTGGCCGACGCCCTGCGCATCACCCGCGCCGAAGCCGGCCGGCGGCTGCGTGACGCGGCGCAACTGGCCGGGCGCAGAACGCTCACCGGGCAGCAGGTGCCGCCTGAGCTGCCGGCCACCTCGGCGGCCTGGCACGACGGTCTCCTCGACCCTGACCATCTGAAAGTGGTCCAGACTTTCGTTCGCGACCTGCCCGCCGATATCCCGGCGGCACAGGTGGAGAAGGCCGAGGCGTTCCTCGCCGAGAAGGCCGTCGCGCTGCGGCCCGACCAGCTTCAGAAGGTCGCCGATCGGCTGGCATCGAAGATCAATCCGGACGGGGTGTTCACCGACGAGGACCGTGCTTGGCGGCGCGGGTTCACATGGCGCCCCCAGCGATCCGACGGGATGAGCGTGGGCACGCTCACCGCCACCCCGGAGATGCGCGCGATGATCGACGCATGGTGTGCGAAGTTCGCGGCCCCCGGAATGTGCAACCCCGCCGACCAGACTCCCGTCGTATCCGGTGAACCGGGCCAGGACACCATTGACCGGGACGCCCGTGGTGCCTCACAGCGCCAGCACGATGCACTGGCGGCCCTGTTGCGCGGTCAACTCGGCGACCCGAAACTCGGACAGCACAACGGACTTCCCGTCACGGTCATCGTGTCGACGGATCTCGAGCAGCTCTGCTCGGCATCGGGGCACGCAGTGACTGCTGCCGGCACCCTCGTCCCGATGCGTGACGTGATCCGGATGGCGTCGGATGCATGGCACTACCTCTGCGTGTTCGACACACACGCCCAGCAGGCTCTGTATCTGGGCCGCAGCAAGCGGATCGCTACCGCGGGCCAACGGATCGTGCTGCACGCGAAGGATCGCGGGTGCACCGCGCCCGGCTGCAGCATCCCTGGCTATCTGTGCGAAGTCCACCACGTCGACGAGTGGACCGACGGCGGGCTCACCAATATCGACAGGCTCACCTTCGCGTGCGGGCCGCACCACCGGCTCATCGGGCCTGGCGGGTGGAGAACACGCAAACACAAGGACGGCAAGACCGAGTGGATCCCGCCGCCGGGACTCCCGCTCACGGGCGGTACGAACGACTACCACCACCCCGAACGATTACTGCCGGGTGCCTGGGCGCACCTAGTGCACGCTGCCGCCCACCAGCAGGCCGAGCAGATATGTGACGGCGGCGGCGCCGTAACCGATCAGTAGCTGGCGCATCGCCCGCTGCAGCGGCGGCGCACCGGAAAGCAGCCCGACGATCACCCCGGTGCCCAGCAGTGTCACGCCGACCAGAGCGGCCGCGACCACGACGGCGGTCCACCCGGTGAGGCCGAACAGGTACGGCAGCACCGGTATCAGCGCGCCGACAGCGAAGAACATGAAGCTGGACACCGCCGCCTTCAGGCCCGTGCCGATGGCATCATTGGGGCCCCGATCACCGCCGGCCGCGTCGTGCCGCTCGGCTGCGGCCTCAGCACTGCTCAACACCCCCGCCGCGTGCGCCGTGGCCTCCGCCGGTGTCATCCCCCGCGCGCGGTACACCAGTTCGAGTTCATTAGCGTCGACATCCAGCTGGGCCAACGCCGATCCCACGTTGGGACTGGGCGCCGACGCCTCGAGCAACTCACGCTGCGAACTCACCGAGACGTATTCGCCGGCCCCCATGGACAGCGCGCCGGCGAGCAGGCCGGCCAGACCGGTGACCAGCACCGTGCTCGGCGACACCCCGCTCGCGCTCACACCCAGAATCAGGGCGAGATTGCTGACCAGGCCGTCATTGGCGCCGAAGACGGCCGCCCGGAAGCTCCCCGACAGCCGGTCACGCCCGCGGGCGGCCAGCGCGCGGATCACCTCTTCGTGAATCTGCTCGTCGGCCACCATCGTGGGCGTCGCGTCGCTGTCCTCGTCATAGGCGGCCCGCGCCTCGAACCGCTGGACCAGAGCCAGCACGAACACCGAACCGAAATGGCGCGCCAAGAACGCAAGGATCCGGGTGCCGAGATCGGCCCGGCCCGGCTCGCCCACCCGATCGCCGAGCAGGTTCAGCCAATGTTGTTCGTGGCGTTCCTCCGCCGCGGCGATCGACGACAAGATCTCCCGCTCCTCACCGTCGTAGCGCTTGGCAAGCTCGCGGTACACCGCGGCCTCGGCCCTCTCATTGGCCAGATGCCGGCGCCACCGGCGCAGGTCTGAGGGGTCGGGGCCGTTCTCCACGAGACCATCTTGGCGCATCGCCGCCGGGGGACGCCGGGCCGCCGTCAGCCGAACAGTGCGTTGTTCTCCCGTGCCGCCTCGACGTAGATCGGCGCCAAGACGATGTCGCGACGGGCGAGTGCGCTCTGGCGCACAGCGACCTCGAAGTGCGATGACTCGACCAGCGGCGGCGGGCCGGGCGTGCGGCGGGCGTCAAGCCAGTCCAGGGCGAGGCCGATGGCCTGCTCGCCGTACGCCTCCGGCGGCGGCGCAAAGCTCAGTCCGCCTCCGTCTTCGACGAAATCCACCTCGGTGCCGATCGGCAGCGGCCGGGCGTTGGCCTCGGTCCACCGGCTGATCTCCGCGGCGCTGGCCACCGTCCCGTTCTCCTCGGGCAGGTCCTGGGTACTCAGCACGAGCAGAACGTCGGCACCCGCCGACCGCGCCACCTCGTCGCGCCAGGCGGCAGCGGTGGAGACCAAACCGGCGTCGCCGAGTCTGATCGGCCCCCAGTCGAACGCGCGCACCCGGGCCAGTTCAGCGCGGCCGGACTCGTTGTCGACTCCGAGCACCGCCAGCGTCGTCGGGCGATCGGGGAAGAGATCGGTCACGGCGTCGCGTACCGCGGGCAGCGGGAAGGTGTCGGCGATCCCCGAGACATTCTGCGCCTGGGTGTATCCGTAGTCGGCCGGCGGCCGGTCGATCGAGACGTAGAGGATCCGAGGCTCATCGGCGCCTACGTAGTCGCGCGCCACCAGTGCATTGGCCTCGTCGTCGACGGCGATCAGGACGTCAGGTCGCATCCGGTCGATGGCACGGCGCGCCTCGGCCTGTGCCTCCGCAGCGCTCCGCGTGGACGCCGGGGAGCTCACCGCCAGGTACATCCACTCGACGCTGAGCGGTCTGCGGTTGCGCTGCAACGCTTCTCGCATCCCCCGGTCCATCTGGGTGGCCCACAACGAATCCCGCGCAGCCGAGTGCAGCACCAGGATGCGGGGTTTGGTCGCATTGAAGTAGCCGAGCAGGATCACGAACCCGGCCAGGAAGACCGCGATCAGCACATTGCGCAAACGCCTCATCACGCCAGCCCCAGCCACTGCCACCAAGGGATGGAGGCGTACACAACGGCAACCCGCGCGGCATTCATCAGCATGGTGTAGCGCAGGAAACCGCGTTCGTCGGTGTCCTCGAACAGCCCTGTCGATGCGATCTGCAGGATGCCGTTGGTGCCCTGGTACCGGAAGAAAGAGATGTCACTGAAGATCGCCGCACAGAACACGCAGATCCACGGGTGGATTCCCTGGGCGGCGGCCACCGGCAGCAGGACAGCGACCGCCGTGAGCATGCCGGCAGTGACGGGCAATGCGAGCCGCAGGATCAATGTCGTCACCAACGCGGCAAGAATGAACAGCGCGACACTGCGCCCGATGAAGTCGAACGCCGGGCCGCTGACTCGCGCCAAGGCGTCGGTCAGGCCGAGGTAACTCATGATGCGCATCAGGCTGTCGATACCCAACAGGAACACGATCATCGGCCAGTCGATCTGACGCTGAAAGTCCTTACGCAGCAACACTCCACTGAGCAGCAGGCCGAGCAGAACGCAGCCGGCGATATAGGCCGGCCTGACGTGATGCAGGGACACCGTCGCGCTTCCCAGCAGGAAGAAGACGAATCCGCCTGCGGCGATCCACTCGGCGGGCCGCAGCGGCCCCAGGTCGGCCAGCTTCCTGTACATCTGCGCGCGCGGAAGCGGCGCCTGGCCTCCGGCCGGAAACAACCGCGGCACGACGGCGAGATGAATCAGAGTCACCCCCACCGCCGCAACTGCGGCGGCGACGAGCCAGAAGAAGCCGCTGAACTCCGCCTGAATCTGCGGCGGCAGCAGCGCGAGCGCGGCGATGTTCGACGACTTACTGGTCGCCATCATCGGCGAGAACAGGGCCGCACCGCCGAACATGGCCGCAAGCAGCGCGGTTATCGCGGGTCCGCGGGCGGGCAGCTTCAGCCCTGTCGCCATATCCCGGTACAGCGGCGCCAAAAGCGACAGCCGGGCGTTGGTCGACGGCATCAGCGGCGAGAGCGCATACCCCGACGCCAGGAGTGTGAACTGATGCCAGAAGGGCCGGTCCGGTAGCCGCAGCAGCAGCCGGAGCATCAGTCGGTAGCTCAGTCCGGACGAGCTGATCACCGCCGACAACGCGAAGATCCCAAGCAGCAGAAGCAGACTCGGGGAGGAGAAGCCGGCCAGCGCCACCTCCGGCGGTGCCAGGCCGACGAACAGCGCGGCCACCAGGGCGACGAGGGCCGGGACGAACTCTTCGACGAGTTTGAACACCCACAGCAGGACCGTCGCGGCCAGAAACGATGCGAACAGCGCGGCGGGCACGCTCAGTCGCCCGGCGACGGCCATCAGGTACACCATCGGTGGCACGACACAGACCGCTGACCAGCCGACGACGGTACCGAGGGCGACCCCATCGGCCGAGGGCCGTCGTTGACGACGGAGGAACGCGGTCACTTCTCCGTCGCTGGGGCGAAGACGCTGTCCACGAAAGCCTCCGAGCCCTGTTTCCAGGCGACGACGAAATCACCGCGGGTGTCGCGACTGATGTCCAGGCCGGGACAGAACCAGCTGCCACCATCGCCGGTGAAGAAATGCGGCGAGCCGACGACCCCGCGCGCGGTGCCCTCGTTCCAGTCGGCGCGCACCGCCGCATCGGTGGACTCGACGTCGAGCGGCTCCAGCCCGAATCGCGCGGCGATGGCGGCCACGTTGCGTGGCTGGCCGATGTCGATCCCCTCCTCGAACAGCGCATCGCGAAGGGCCATCCCGACCTCTTCGACCGTTACCGGGTCGCCGGTTCGGTCAGCGGCCGCGGTGAGCGCGAACGCCGGCATCGACGTACCCGGGAATTTCTCGACGGAGAACCCGGAGAACAGGTCGGGCCGCACCGAGGCACGCAACGCGGTGATCTCCGCGTCGATGTGGTGGGGGTCCAGCGGGGCGCCGTTGACCAGTTCGAGCGGCCAGGCCCGGATGCGCAGACGTGGCTGGACCAGCTGCCGATCGGTCCGCCGGTCGACGAGGGTGTGCAGACCGACGTGGGTGAAGGGGCACAGGACATCTGCGAAGACCTCGACGGTGCGCATGGCCGGAGATTACCCGGCTGGGCTGCTACAACACCCACCCCGTGATGCGACTTGCAGACAGTTCCTGCAGATACACCTCGAGGTCGGTGTAGCCGGCCGATGACAACGTGCGTGCATTGGTGTTCGCGACGTTGGGATCGAGCCCCCTTGCGGTCTCCCACGCATCGGGCATGCCGTCAGCGTCGGTGTCGGTCGGCGGCACCGGCGGTGAGGCGATCGCGGGCAGCAACGCATCGCCGGCCGGATTGGCGTTCCGGGGAGCCGTGGCGATGGTGTCGGTCGCGACGCTGCGCAGCAGGCGGGTGTCCATGGGGTCGCGCGGCCACGCGCCGGCGGTGTTGAGCAGTACCGTCCGCAACTGGTCAGTGGGGGTGTAAGTGATGGACGGGAAGGGCAGGCGGGTGGTGAGCTTGGTCGCCGCCTGGGCCGAGGTGTTCGGCGTCACCGACGGGTAGTCATTGCAGCAGTAGAACAACTGGTAGTCCGAACGTCCGGGATACGCGCTCATCGTGTTACCGCTCACGTAAAGGAGGTTGCGGGCGTTGCGCATGATGGTGTCGTCGAACATGCCGTAGGGGAAACCGGCCCGGGTGCGAAAGTAGTTGTTGACCGCGTTGATCTTCCAGTAGATCGGATAGGGGTTGCCGCTCGGGTCGGTCACCACTCCGGTGGTGCCGCCGAGAGCGATGAAGAAGTTCGGATCCCAGTAGAGATTGTTTGATAGTTCGAGGTTCATGGTCGAGTTGGCCGCTGCCAGCGACTCGCGGCTGCCCTCGGGGAGCCGGCCTTCGATGCGGTTGAAGATGTTGTGGTGCAGCGAGACGTTGTCCAGAGCGAATCCGTACGCTGGATTCGAGTAGTTCATCAGCACTCCGCCGTAGAACGAGTGTCCGCCTATGGTTTCGGCGATGATGGTGTTCTGCACGGTGATGTCGTTCGAGTAGGAGATCTCGACCGCTTCGTCCAACGCGTTGCCGATCGAGACGTGGTCGACGATCGCGTTGCGGGTGTATCGGATGCGCAGGCCGTCGTCGCTGACACTGTCGGATACCGGACGGATCCGGATGTGCTGCAGGATCCAGTTCTCGGCGAAATCGGTCGGCGCCCGCACGGCCTGGTCCTGGAACGGACTCTCGTCGGTGATGAAGCCTCGGACGGTGATACCGCCCGGCGAGGTCTGCCCGGCGATCGTGACGTCGCCGTTGGTCAGATGGATCTGGGTGTCGATCAGACCGCTGACCTTGAACAGGATGTACTTCGCGCCCGGCTGGTCGATCGCCCACTGCAGTGATCCGGGGCCGGCGGCGTCGAGGGTGGTCACGTAGATCACCCGGCCGTCCCGCCCGCCGGTGGCGTAGGCGCCGAAGCCCTCAGCGCCGGGGAAGGCGGGCAGTGCTCCGGCGGGGGCACCCGCGGCCAGGACCGTGACGGTGACACTCACCGGTGTGGCGGCGCCGAGTCCGTCGGAGACGGTGACGGCGAACGTGTCCTGCCGGTCTGCCGCGGTGGCCGTTGGCGCGGCGGCGTTCTGCCTGGCCGCCGCCGTCGGTGTGTAGGTGAAGGTGCCGGCGACGGTGTCGAGGCTGATGGTTCCCTTGGCGGTGGCTGACGGGCCCGAGTAGCTCAATACGTCGCCGTCGGGATCCACCCCGAGGACCGCACCGGAGACCACCCCGCTGGTGGGGTCGGGTTCGCCGACACTGACGGTTCCCGTCGGCGCGCCGTTCGCGCCCGCAAACGGTGCGAGCCTGACAGCGACGGTGGTGGCGGCGACGTGACCGCTGCTGCCGATCAGTCCGAAGGTGATCAGGTTGAGCAGGCCCAGCAGCCCATGCACGTGCAGGTCCGACCCGGCGTCGGTCACCCGGACGTCGAAGGAGTCGGTGATACCGGTGCCCGCCATGGCCGCGACGGCCGAGGCATCCGCGGTGTAGACGTAACTGCCGTCATCGGCCACCTCGACGGAGCCGTATTCGGGTTCGCGGGTGACGGTGTAGACCAACCGGTCGCTGTCGGGATCGGAGGCGTTCAGTTCGCCCCGGACCACGCCGCCGCGCTGCCCGGTCTGGCGCGGGCTCAGTGCAGGTGTCGCGTTGTTCAGCAGCGCCGCGATCCCGCCGCCGGCGGCGCGGGCGGACGGCGCGGACGCCCGGACCGCCGATGATCGGCGGTCGATCCCGACCTCGCCAGTCCTGGTCTTGGCCATCCCGGCGCCGGCGGTCCTGGTCTTCTCCGCAGCCGTGCGGGCCGGGCCCCCAGATTTCTGCGCCGACGCCCGCGCAGCACCCGAGTCATCCCCGTCGGCGGCCGCGACACCGGCTCCCCCGGCCAAAATCAGCGCTCCGAGCGCCAGGGCAAACGCCAGGGGGCCGGCCCGGCCCACCAACGTTGCGGAATTCATGGCTTCTCCAGACACCCATCGGCCGATGAGCTAATTACACCACGGTCCGGACCAGGGAAGCCGCCGTTTCCGGCCAACTGCGAGAAACCCTGTGCGATCGCCCCGGCCGTTCTAGGGTGAGGAGGTCCGGAGGCGTCGGCCCCATGATCGGAGAAATCAAGCGTGAAGAACGTCAGAGAGATTTGCCTGGGTGTTGCAGTGGCCGGGGTGGTGGCCGGTGCAGGGTCGGCCATCGGCTGCGCCGTCGCGACCGCCGACGCCGGAGACGGCACCGCCGCGTCCGATACCTCCGCGTCGGGCGCCGAGAATTCCAGCGCCGGACCCAAGGCACGTGGCGGCAAGCGCACCGCCGCCACCAACTCCACTGTGGCCTCAGCCAAGGCCCCGCAGTCGGACACCTCTGACCGCGCCGGCAACCGGGTGGCGCGGGCGGGCGCGGCGCAGAGCGCCGCGGGCGGGGTTTCGGCCGCCGAACGCGTCGCGGCCCCGGCGGCGCTTACGCCGCTGTCGGTGCCCCTTCCCGCGCCGGCGCCGTTCGTTCCGGTCGCCCCGGCCAGTGCGGTGACCGTCAACGCGTCGGCGACGACCAGCCGCAACCGCACCGCCTCACAGATCACCGAGCCGACGCACGTGATTCTGATCGGCACCGACGGCACCAATATGAGCAAGATCCTTGAGTACGATTACGACCGCCCGGGCAGCGGTTTCCGCATCGTGATGGACCAGGGCGTCACCGGCACGACGACGTTCGTCGGTCACACCACGCTGTCCGGCCCGTCCTGGTCGACGATCCTGACCGGAGCATTCGACGACAAGACCGGGGTGTTCAACAACATCTTCAACCCGGCTCCGTACATCTCATGGCCGACGGCGATCAACCTCATCGAGTACAACGAGCCGGGCGTCGATACCGCCGTCATCGCCAACTGGCAGTACATCAGCGACATCGCCGCTGCCGGCGGCTATCCCGCCGACGTCAATGACTTAGTCGGATTCGACACCAGTTGGGAGGTTACCGACGACCTGGTGGTCGACCGGACCATCGACTTGATCAACGCCACCTCGGCCAGCGACTCGGCATTCATCTTCTCCTACCAGGTGGCCGTCGATGAGGCCGGGCATGAGGCCGGCGGTGACTCGCCGCAGTACCGCGAAGCCCTGATCAACACAAGCAACAACATCGCCAGAATCATGGCAGCCATCGACGCCTGGGAGGCGGCCAATCCCGGGCAGCAGTGGACGGTGATCACCACCACCGACCATGGACATCAGCCGCAGGCCGGCTTCGGCCATGGCTTCAACTCCCCCAACGAGACCTCCTCGTTCGTAATCTTCGATCTCGAAGGTGACGACACCGATGACGGCCTGCAGAACCTGGGCTACTCGAATGCCGACATCACGCCGACCATCGTGGATCTCTTCGGCATCGCGCAGCGGTCCGATTTCGACGGCGCCCCGTTGCAGGACAAGGGCGATGGCATCGTGGCACCGACGGATCCCAGGGTGTCGATCGCGGACGCACTCGGGCTGTATGGCTTCCCGGATCCCATCACCGATTTCGTGCTGAGCCTGCGGACCGTCGTCGGCGCTGTCCCGTACTTCCTCAACGGATTCGTCGAGGACATCACCGGTGCACTGCAGGCCGTCGTGGATCAGGACATCTTCCTGGTGAGCACGCTGGCCGGAGTCGCCGAGTTCGTGGTCGGCGCCGTTGGCGGCGCGCTCGTCAACGTCACCCAGGCGATCGCCGGAGTGGTGGCCAGGCTGACCGGGTCGGGCGTCATCCCGCCCACGGATCCGCCGCTGCCGCCGAACCCGGGCGCGTCGCTGCTGCCGGCCGCGGGGATCCCGGCCTCGGTGCTCGTCTGACGGGACGGGTCTAGCCCGGCAGGATCTTCGACCGGGCGCCACCACCGGCGACCTGGACGGTCTGACCGCTGATCCAGCCGCCCGCCCGGGAGGCCAGCCACAGGAAGGCATTCGCCACGTCCTGGGGAGTTCCGGACCGGCCGGTCAGGTTCTTCGGGTGGGCGAGTGCGTGCCGGGTCTTCTCGTCGAGACCGACGTCGGCATACGCCGGTGTGAGAACCGTGCCGATGACGACGGAATTCACCCGGATCCTGGTGGCGAAGTAATGCGCCAGGCTGAGCATCAGATGGTTCAGCGCTGCCTTGGCCGCGGAGTAGGCGAGGAACTCGAACGCCGGCGCCACCGCGACCATCGATCCGGAATTGGTGACGGTGGCATTGTCGGCCTCAAGCAGATGGGGACGGCAGGCGGCGGTCATCCGCAGCGCTGACAGGCAGTTCAGTTTGTAGCTCTCGACCATGTCCTCGACCGGGATCTCGAGGGGGTCGGGGTAGGGCTTTCCCCACCCGACGTTGTTGACCAGAGTGGAGATTCCGCCGAACCTGGCGACGGTGTCGGCGACGACGCGGGCGACGTCACCGTCGCTGGTGACGTCGCATGTCATGCCCAATACCTCGCCGCCGGTATCGGCGGTGATCTCCGCGGCGGTCCGCTGCGCCTTCTCACCGTCGATATCGGCGATGACCACCTGTGCCCCCGCGCCGGAGAAGGTCCGCGCGACCGCCGCGCCGATGTTCTGCGCACCGCCGGTGACGATGGCAACATGGCCGTTCATCCGGAAGTCGGCGAAGGCGTCGAAGCTCACGGTCCTTAACTTATAGTTTCCATCCGTCGTTGGAGATCCGGAAAGGACCGATCGCGTGGCGCTGTATGCCGTTACCGGATCGTCGTCCGGGATGGGAAGTCACGTCGTTGCAAAGCTCCGGGCTGACGGCCACACGGTCATCACCGTCGACCTCGCCGATGCCGACGTGGCGGCCGACCTCTCCACCCCGGCAGGACGCCGCGGTGCGGCGGCCGATGTTCTGACCGCCTGTTCGGGGCGGCTCGACGGCGCGGTGCTCGCCGCCGGTCTCGGCCCGACACCGGGCGCCGAACGGCTGATCACCGAGGTCAACTACTTCGGCGTCGTGGACCTGCTTACGGCATGGCGTCCTGCGCTTGCGGCCGCGGACCGGGCGAAGGTGGTCGTGTTCTCGAGCAACTCCTCGACCACCGTGCCGGCGGTGCCGCGCAGGGCAGTTCGGGCACTGCTGGCCGGCGATGCGGACAAGGCGATGCGGGCCTACCCACTGTTCGGCCGCGCTGCGCCGGCCATGGCTTACGCGGCCTCCAAGATCGCAGTGAGCCGCTGGGTGCGCCGCCACGCCGTCATGCCGCAGTGGGCGGGCGCGGGGATCCGGCTCAACGCGCTGGCACCCGGCGCGATCATGACGCCCATGCTCGAGCGGCAACTGGCCACGCCTGATGAGGCGAAGAGGATCGAGTGGTTCCCGGTTCCGATCGGCGGCTTCGGCGACGCCGGAGCGCTGGCCGACTGGGTGGTGTTCATGCTGTCCGATTCCGCTGACTTCCTCTGCGGCAGTGTGGTTTTCGTCGACGGCGGATCGGACGCCTACTTCCGGGCCGACGACTGGCCACGCGCTGTCCCGATCCGGCGGGTGGCGTACTACCTCTGGCGAGCGCGGAAATTCGGGGAAAGGAACCGATGATGAAGCTTCTCAGCCGTGCCTGGCCGGCCGCTGTGTGCATCGCGGCGGTCATCGCCGCGTCGACAGCAGGATGTGCGGGCACAGCGGAGCCGCCGGCATCGGGTCCGCAGACCACCACGATCGAGATCTCCTACGACGACCTACTGAACCAGAAGCGGGTGGACCGCCAAGTCACTCTGCGGGTGGGCGACTTCCTTCAGGTGAGTCTGGGAGCCAACGCCTCGACCGGCTTCAGTTGGGCGGAGCAGATGCAGATCTCCGACTCCGACGTGCTGGCCCAGACGGGTCACGAGGCTGTCGGGTCCGCCGACGGCCGGCCCGGAGGCCCGGGACGCGAGGTCTGGGTGCTGCAGGCCCTCTCGGCGGGCACCGCCACGGTCAGCACCGCCTACGGGCGGCCGTGGGAAGGCGGGGAGAAGGACACCTGGACCTTCACCGCCGCCGTCACGGTCAACTCCCGATAGGCCCCGACCGCGAGTCACAGCAGTCACTCTCGTCACCCGGTGCGTAGTCTTGAGCACGTGCGTACCTCCCACGCCAGGAGAGCCGCCGCAGCACTGGGCGGCCTACTCGTCGTCGCCGCGGCACTCGCCGGGTGCAGCAGCACCGTCGACGGTGTGGCGATATGCCCGGGCTGTACGGGCGGCGTCGAACCGGAGTTCCCCACCGCTCCGACCCAGACGCCCGCGGAACCGGGCACGAACGTCCTGGAACCCAACGCCGCCGGATACGTCTACATCGAGACCGTCTCGGGGGTGACCCGCTGCCAGATCTCCGCCGACACCGTCGGGTGCGAATCGGCCTTCACCGATTCGCCGGTCATCGACGGTGAGCCCGCCAACGGCGTGGAGGTCTCCGCCGACGGCGACAACCGCTGGGTGCTCGGCAACCTCGGCGCCATGCCCACCGTCACCATCGAGTACGCCACCTACTACGCGCTCGGCTGGACCATCGAGGCCGGCAGCGACGGCACCCGGTTCACCAACGACGGCACCGGGCGAGGCATGTTCGTCAGCACCGAACGGGTCGATTTCTTCTGAGCCCGCACCCGGCGCTGTCCTAGGCTGGCGACGTGGACTTCCGCGTATTCTGTGAACCCCAGCAGGGTGCTTCCTACGCCGGCCAGCTCGCGGTCGCCGAAGCCGCTGAGTCACTGGGCTTTTCGGCGTTCTTCCGATCGGACCACTATCTGGCCATGAGTGGCGACGGCCTGCCGGGTCCGAGCGACTCGTGGGTCACCCTGGCCGGCATCGCCAGGGAGACCCGCACCATCAGGCTGGGCACACTGGTGACCTCGGCGACGTTCCGCTACCCGGGTCCGCTGGCGATCTCGGTCGCCGAGGTGGACGAGATGAGCGGTGGGCGGGTGGAGTTCGGGATCGGAGCGGGATGGTTCGAGGCCGAGCACCGCGCCTACGCCATCCCCTTTCCCGGCCTGGGCGAACGCTTCGACCGGCTCACCGAACAGCTGGAGATCATCACCGGTCTCTGGAACACACCGGTGGGCCAGACCTTCGACTACACCGGCACCCATTACTCGATCGCGGACTCGCCGGCCCTGCCCAAACCGCTGCAGCGCCCGCACCCGCCGATCCTCATCGGCGGCGGCGGAGCCAAGCGCACGCCGGCGCTGGCCGCGCGCTTCGCCGACGAGTTCAATCTGGCTTTCCCCACCCTGGAGTTCGCCGGACTGCAGATCGGCCGGGTCCGCCGGGCCTGCGAAGCCGCCGGGCGCTCCCCCGACGACCTCGTCTACTCGGCGGCCTTCGTGGTGTGCGCCGGTAAGGACGACGCCGAAATCGCACGAAGGGCGGCTGCGATCGGCCGGTCCGTCGACGAACTGCGATCCAACTCGCCGCTCGTCGGCACCCCGGCCGAGATCATCGACCGGCTGGGCGCTTTCGCCGAGGCCGGTGTCCAACGCGTGTATCTCCAACTTCTCGATCTCTCCGATCTCGACCACCTCGAGGTGTTCGCGCGCTCGGTCATGTCTCAGGTGTAGACACAGCTGTCGGGGATTAGGGTTTCGCCTGTGGCGCCCACCGGTCCTGAGGACGAGTACCCCGACAGCGACCCAACGCAGTACGCCAACTTCGGCGGCACCGCGGGGGCGGATGACCCCACCGGCCTGGCGCCGACCGCCTGGGCCACCAGCGCCGCCTCCGACGACTCGCCATCGGCGACACACCGGGCACTGGCCTGGTCGCAGGATGACGACGCGGCAGGCGAGCCCGTGCCCTACACCGGAGCGGACTACACCGTGCCGCCGGCCACCGACCAGCGGCCGACGGAGGTGCTCGGCAACGACCACGACACCGTCCTCGTGGCGGCGGCGGCACCCTGGTACCGACGGCCACCCCTGCTGTTCGGTATCGCGGCGGCACTGGCCGCCCTGGCCGTCGGCGGCCTTGCCCTGACGCTGACCAACACCGACAGCACCCGAACCACCACGACCACCCGCGTCACCAAACCCGGTGATCCCCCGCCCTCGCCGAACCTCCCGCAGACCGTCACCGTGACAGGAGGCAACGGCCAGCCGACGGTGTCCACCATCACGCCTACCACCACCCCGAGCACCACCACACCGGCGACCACCACCACCACGACGACACCGACCACCAC
>VEQU01000041.1 GCA_018883075.1 Mycobacterium sp. | reverse complement strand
ACCCCGCCGTACCCGGCCAGATCCCGGACGCAAACCCGTGCACGAACCCGCACACCCGGATGCTCATCACCGTCCCCGGATCGCTCACTCTCGTCTCCGGGCTCGCGCGTCATCTCCGGGCTCCGCGCGCGACGGTCCGCGAGCAACCGCTCAGGCACACCGCGCCACGAGACGGCGCACGGACGCCGGCCGAATCCGGGCTCGATCCCGCTGCGGCCGCCCCCGCCACTGCCCACCCGCCGGGCTCAAAACGTCACAGTGACGAATTAAACCCTACCGCCGGCACCTCCGAATCGCACCGCGATGAGGCACACATCGTCATTGCGGGGCCGCGGCGCCAGGGTGTCCCGCATCGCAGCGCAATCGTCCTGCAGTGAACCGTCCGTCCCCCACCCGGACATGATCGTGCGCGCTCGGGCGATCCCGTCCGCGATATCCGTCCCCCGGCGCTCCACCAGCCCGTCGGTGTACAGCACCAGAATGTCACCGCGGATCGCCCGCACGCGCCCACCGATGAACGACGTCTGAGCCAGCGGCCCCAGCACCGGGCCCTGGGTGTCGCAGAGCGTGACCACCTCTCCGGTCGCGGCTCTGCGCAACAGCGGTGGCGGATGTCCGGCCACGCAGTAGGACAGCATGCCGCTCTCGGGTTCGAAGATCGCCACGGCCATGGTGGCGAACCTGTTGTGACTCGCATCGCGGGTGAATCCGTTGAGTTCGGCGAGGATCTGGTCGGGCGGCAGGCCCTGATGCGCGAGTGCGCGGCCGGCGCTGCGCAACTGCGCCATGTCTTCGACCGCTGCTAATCCCTGTCCCATCACATCGCCCACCGCGAAGTACACCCGGTCCTTGGGCAGCCTCATCACGTCGAACCAGTCGCCCCCGAGACCCTGTGTCAGATCGGCCGGCTCGTAATTCACCGATACGTCCACTCCCGGGATGTCCCCCGCCGTGGTCGGCAGGATTGCCGCCTGCAGCACCGCGGCACGGGCATGTTCATCGGCATAGACCCGAGCGCGCACCAGTGCCTGGCTGACCATCGTGGCGACCGCCGAGATATAGGCCATCTGGCTGGGATCGAAGGGTTGCACGTCCGGCCACATCATCACCAGGCAGCCGAACGGTCTACCGCCCGCCGAAAGCGGCCATCCGGCCATCGACTGGGTCCCGTTCATCGCCAGCCAACGGACGCCTGCTCCGTAACGGCTCTGGTAGTCCGACTGATCGGTCACCAGCACCGGCCTGCCGGTCTTCACCACATCCGTCGCCACCAGACGGTCACCGAGGTCAACACCGGCCCCGAATTCGGCCATCACCTCCGGCGGATAGCCAGCCATGGCAACCCATTTCAGGCGCAGGCCGTCCTGGGTCAGAAGACCGAGATTGAGCGACTTGGCACCCGCGTCGTTGATCACGTGGTCTTGCAGCGCCCGCCCGATGTCGTGCGGACCCAACGCCGCGGACAACTGGCGTGCCAGTTCCGACAGGCCCTCGAGGCGCATCCGCTCCCGGCGTTCGATCTCCCGTTCGCGCACGGCCTGCATCCGCGCAGCGGCCTCTTGGGCGATGAGCAAAGCGACCGTCACCACGATCCCAACGTACAACTGCGTGAGCACCAGCTGATTCGCCGGCGAGACCGTGATATCGGCGAAGGCTCCCCGGCCCAGCGACGCCATGGTCGTGGCGATGAACGCCGTGACCGCCCCTGCGAGCGCGGCGCCGATCATGTTCAGGCGCAGCGCCGCCCAGGCCAGCAGCGGCAGGATGAGGGTCGACGGCGGCGCATCCGTCCAGAAGGCGGCGATCCCGACTCCGGTGGTGAGCAGTAGCACCGCGGCGGTCTCCAGCGGCCTGGCGGCGATGACGTCCTTCTGCCGGGACCACAGCAGAATCGGCGCCCCGATGACCAGCACTCCGAGAGCATCTCCGGCCCACCACTGCGCGACATCACCAACCCAGTGGCTGCCGAAAACGATGCTGGTGACAGCACCGCCCAGCAGGCCGCCGGCCACCGGGGCGAGCACACACGCCCCGATGAGAAACGCCGTCAGATCGCGCCGCTCACGAAGATCCGGCCATCCCCCGCACCACGCCAGCACCACTGCGGCGCCGATCAGCGACTCCACCGCATTGGCCAGCGCATAACCGCCCGCCGCCCAGTACCCGGTGCCGAAGACGATGTCCACCGCGGCCTCGCCGACAACGATCGCCGCGACGACGGCAGGCCAGCGCGATCGCCGCGACAGGATCAGCGCCGCGACGGCGACCCCCGCCGGCGGATAAAAGAACGCCGGACCGGCCGCATGGCCGAACACGCTCCAGGACAGGACCGCGCCCGCCGCGTAAGCGAGCAGCACGACGACGAAAAGCCATACGGCACCGCGCTGCATGCTGTGCACGTCGGAAGCATATCCGGCGCCGTCAGCGCGGCTTGTGCTTCCTCTTCTCCCGCACCCGTACGTTGATGCGCAGCGGCGTGCCCTCGAAACCGAAGGTCTCCCGCAGCCGGCGCTCCAAAAACCTGCGGTATCCGGCCTCCAGGAAGCCGGAGGTGAACAGCACGAATGTGGGCGGCCGCGCTGCCGCCTGGGTGGCGAACAGGATCCGGGGCTGCTTGCCGCCGCGGACCGGCGGCGGGGTGGCGGCCACCACCTCCTTGAGCCAGGTGTTCAGCTGACCGGTGGAAATGCGAGCGTCCCAGGACGCCAGTGAGGTCTCCATCGCCGGCACCAGTTTCTGCACCGCCCGGCCGGTCATCGCCGAGATGTTCACCCGCGGCGCCCACTGCACCTGGGACAGCTGCAGGTCGATCTCGCGGTCCAGCAGGTAACGCCGGTCCTCGTCGACCAGATCCCACTTGTTGAACGCGATCACGAGTGCTCGGCCGGCCTCGATCACCATCGACAGGATTCGCTGGTCCTGCTCGGTGAGGGGCAGGGACGCGTCGACGAGGACGACGACGACCTCCGCCGCGTCGATGGCACTGTGGGTTCGCACGGAGGCGTAGAACTCATGTCCGCTGGCCTGGCCCACCCGCCGGCGCAGACCGGCGGTGTCGACGAACCGCCATGTGCGCCCGTCTAATTCGATGAGCGAGTCCACCGGGTCGACCGTGGTCCCGGCGACATCGTGAACCACCGACCGTTGCGCCCCGGCGAGCCGGTTGAGTAACGAACTCTTGCCGACATTCGGCTTGCCCACCAGCGCCACCCGCCGGGGTCCGCCTCCCGTCGGCGTGATCTGCGACACCTCGGGAAGTGCCTCCACCACATCGTCGAGCAGATCGGCCACCCCGCGACCGTGCATCGCGCTGATCGGGTGCGGCTCCCCCAGCCCCAGTGACCAGAGCGCGGCAGCGTCGGCTTCGCTCTTCTCGTTGTCCACCTTGTTGGCAGCCAGGAACACCGGCTTGCCGGAGCGCCTCAGGATCCTGGCCGCCGCCTCGTCTCCGGCGGTGGCGCCCACTATCGCGTCTACGACCAGAATCACCGCGTCGGCGGTCTGCATGGCGACCGACGCCTGCTCGGCGACCAGTTGCTGCAGACCCTTCGCGTCGGGCTCCCATCCCCCGGTGTCCTGCAGCACGAAACGCCGCCCGCTCCACGAGGCGTCATAGGACACCCGGTCGCGGGTGACTCCGGGAAGGTCCTGAACCACCGCCTCTCGGCGGCCTAGGATGCGGTTCACCAGAGTTGACTTACCGACATTGGGCCGGCCGACCACCGCCAGCACCGGCGGCGGTGCGAGCGCCGGATCGTCGGCGGCCGGGGTCTGGTCGACGATGTGCCAGTCGTCCTCGTCGAACCACGTTCCGTCAAACCCCGCGCCGTCCTGCTGGCCGCTCACGGCGTCGCTCCGGTCCGCTCGGACACCAGGCGGTACAGCCGGTCGATCACTTCGTCGCGGCTCATCTCGCTGGTGTCGACCACCACCGCATCGTCGGCGGCCCGCAGCGGCGACACCGTCCGGGTGGAATCCAGATGATCGCGGCGCTGCACATCGGCCAGCACCGTCTCGTAGTCGTCGGCCAGTCCGGCTGCGATGTTCTGCTCGTTGCGGCGGCGGGCGCGTGTCTCGGCCGACGCGGTCAGGAAGATCTTCAGATCCGCGTCGGGCAGTACCACGGTGCCGATATCGCGTCCCTCGACCACCACGCTGCCGTGGCCTCGAGCCACCTCCTGCTGCAGGCGCACCAGCTTGCTTCGCACGGCCGGAACCGCTGACACCGCGGACACCGCCCGGGTCACCTCGTCGGTGCGGATGGCCGCCGTGACGTCTTCTGCGCCCAGCAGGGCCTGTTCGGTGTCGGGGTCGTCGCCCACCGTCAGCGCGACGTCGGAAGCCGCGGCGATGGCCTGCGGATCGGTGAGGTCCACACCCGCGCGCAACATCGCCAGTGTCACGATCCGGTACATCGAGCCGGTGTCCAGATAGCGGGCGCCGAGTTTGCGCGCCAGACCCCGCGACACCGAGGACTTTCCGGTGCCCGCGGGCCCGTCGATCGCGATCACGACTCCGCTCACAGTCCGACCGCCCGGTAGAGTTCGCCGACTTCCTTGCGGGTCAGCGCGCGAATGCTGCCGGGCCGCTGGTTCCCCAGCGCCAGCGGTCCGATGTCGGTGCGCACCAGCGCCTCGACCGGAAAGCCGACCTCGGCCAGAAGTCGGCGCACGATTCGTTTGCGCCCCTCGTGCAGGGTGACGCGCACCATCGTCTTGCCCGGCACCGCGTCGACCACGGCGAAGTCGTCCACCGCCGCTGGGCCGTCGTCGAGTTCCACACCGGCGCGCAACGCCTTACCCAGCCCGCGCGGCACCGTGCCGGCCACGGTGGCCAGATAGGTCTTGGGCACTTCGAAGGACGGGTGCATCAGCCGGTGCGCCAGTTCCCCGTCGTTGGTCAGCAGCAGCAGACCCTCGGTGTCGGCGTCGAGTCGCCCGACGTGGAAGAGGTTGCGATTGCCCCGGACCCGGTGCTCCACGAGATCGCCGACGCACGGCCGGCCACGGTCATCGGACATCGTCGAGTGCATACCGGTCGGCTTGTTGATCGCCAGGTAGACCAGTGAGTCGTCGAGCAGGACCCGCGCGCCGTCGACGCGGATCTCGGCGGTGCCGGGGTCCACCCGGGTGCCCAGTTCGGTGACGACCCGGCCGTTGACCTCCACCCGGCCGTCGGTGATCATCCGCTCAGCGACCCGCCGCGAGGCGATTCCGGCCTGCGACAGCACCTTCTGCAGCCGGATGCCCTCCGCGTCGGACATCAGCCGTCGGTGTCGACATCGAAGGAGACCGGTTTGTCCGGCTGCCCCCCTGACAGTTTGGCGAAACGCGGCTCGAGATCGAGGCTCTCGCTGAGGTCGTCGATCACATCGACGTCCGGCAGCAGCGGCGCGATGTCGGGCAGCTCGCTCAGCGAGGACAGGCCCAGGCGTTCCAGGAACAGTTCGGTGGTGGTGAACGTCTGCGCGCCGGTGTCGGTGTCGGTGCCCGCTTCGGTGATCAGCCCGCGCGCCAGTAACGAGCGTATGACCGCGTCCACGTTCACCCCGCGCACCGCGCTGACCCGAGCCCGGGTGACCGGCTGGCGGTAGGCCACCACCGCGAGGGTCTCCAGAGCGGCGCGGGTGAGCTTCGAGCGCGCCCCGTCCAGCAGCAGCCGCTCCACATAGGGGGCGTACCGGGACCGGGTGTACATCCGCCAGCCTCCACCGGTCTCCCGCAGGTCGATACCGCTCTCCCGCTCGGTCAACTCCTCGGCCATCCGGTGCAGGGCCGCGGTGACGCGGTACACCGGCTGCTCGGTCGCCGAGGCGAGGGTCTCGGCGTTCACCGGGGAGTCCACCACCAGCAGCAGCGCCTCCAGCACGCGGGCGAGCTCGACCTCGTCCAGATCACCGATATCGGCGATCTCGTCGGTCACGGAGTCATCGGTCACGGAGTCATCGGTCACGGAGTCATCGGTCATCGCCGGGGCTCACTCTTCCCATTCACTTCTTACCAGGTCCTCATTCACCATGCGGTTCCCGGTCCACGAAATCTGCAGCGCGCCAAGTGGTTCGAGCTGTTCGAAAGCCACCGCCCGCGCCCGGTACAGCTCAAGCAGCGCGAGGAAGCGGCCCACGATCTCGATCGGTTCGGCACAGTCTGCGACCAGTTCGGAGAACCGAGCCCATTGTCCCACCCCGCGGCGCTCCAGCACATCGAGCAGTCGTTCGGCCTGCTCGGGCACCGACACCCGCGAGACGTGCAGATGATCGGTCGCGACCACCGGCACCGGTCGCGGCGTGAACGCGGCCGCGGCGATCTCGGCGAAGCGGTGCGCGTCGACACCGATCATCACTTCCGGCAGTAGCTCCGAGAAACTGTCGTCGAGCGACACCGCCCGCGGGTAGCTGCGCAGCGCGGCGGCCTCGAGTTCGGCGAACATCTCCGCCACATGCTTGAACGCCCGGTATTGCAGCAGGCGGGCGAACAACAGATCGCGGACCTCGAGCAGCGCCAGGTCCTCCTCGTCGTGCACCTCGCCGGCAGGCAGCAGCCGGGCGGCTTTGAGGTCGAGCAGGGTCGCCGCGATCACCAGGAAGGCGGTCGTCTCGTCGAGTTCGAGCTCCGGGCCGATCGCGCGGGTGTAGGCGATGAACTCGTCGGTGACCTCGTGCAGCGCCACCTCGGTGACATCGAGGCGGTGGGCGAAGATCAGCTGCAGCAGCAGGTCGAACGGGCCCTCGAAATTGGTCAGCCGTACCCGGAAACCCTTGTCAGGCTCGTCGGTGACCGCTGTGTCGGTGGTCACTTGCCGAAGCGGTCGATGACCTCACGGGCCAACGCGCGATAGGCCTGCGCGCCGCCGGATTTCGGCGCCCAGGAGGTGATGGGTTCCCCGGCGACGCTGGTCTCCGGAAATCGGACTGTGCGGGTGATGACGGTGTCGAACACCAGGTCGCCGAAACGCTCCAGCACCCTGGCCATCACCTCACGGGCGTTGAGGGTGCGGGTGTCGAACCGGGTCACCAGGATGCCGCTGATGGCCAGCCGGGGGTTGAGCCGCTCGCGGACCTTGTCGACGGTGTCGGTCAGCAGGGCCAGACCCCGCAGCGAGAAGAACTCGCACTCGGTGGGGATGACCACCCCTTGCGAGCAGGCCAGGGCGTTGACGGTCAGCAGTCCCAGCGACGGCTGGCAGTCGATGAGGATGTAGTCGTACCGGTCGAGCACAGGAGCCAGCGCGCGGGCCAGGGTCTGCTCCCGGCCGACCTCGTTGACCAGCTGGATCTCCGCCGCCGACAGGTCGATGTTGCTCGGAACCAGGTCGAGGCCCTCGACGCGGGTGTGGATGATCACGTCGTCGATCGGTACCCGCGGCTCGATCATCAGGTTGTGCACCGTGTTGGCCAGCTCGTAGTGCGGCACGCCGAGGCCCGCGGACAGCGCGCCCTGCGGGTCCAGGTCCACCAGCAGCACCTTGCGGCCGTACTCGGCCAGCGCGGCGCCCAGGTTGATCGTCGAGGTGGTCTTGCCCACCCCGCCCTTCTGGTTGCACATGGAGATGACCACGGCCGGACCATGGCTGGTCAGCGGCTGCGGCTTCGGGATCGCGCGGGGCGGGCGGCCGGTGAGGCCGACCGCTGCCACGTCTGCCTCGTTCGACATCGGCGAGAGTCTATCCATGGTCGGCCGCCGGCGGTGGACGCATATCGGTTATGCCCGGGGATGGGCGCCGGCCCACACCTCGCGCAGCGCGGTGACGGTGACCAGTGTGTAGATCTGGGTGGTGGTCACCGAGGCGTGGCCCAGCAGTTCCTGCACCACCCGCACGTCAGCTCCGCCGTCGAGCAGGTGGGTGGCGAACGAGTGACGCAGGGTGTGCGGTGACACCGCCGCGGTGACCCCGGCCCGCTCGGCGGCGTCCTGCAGGACCTGCCAGGCGCTCTGCCTGGACAGCCGCCCGCCGCGGGCGTTGAGGAAGATCGCCGGCAGTCCGCGCCCGCGCCGGGCCAGTTCCGGGCGGCCACGCACCAGATAGGCCTCCAGCGCGGCGATCGCGGGGCGCCCCACCGGCACCAGGCGCTGTTTGCCGCCCTTACCGCGCAGCAGCACCGAGCGGGCGGTCGCATCGACGTCGTCCACGTCGAGGCCGACGGCCTCGGAGATGCGGGCTCCGGTGGAGTACAGCAGTTCCAGCAGTGCCCGGTTGCGCAGTGTCAGCGGGCCGTCGCTGGGCGCGTCTCCACCGGCGCCCTCCAGCAATGCCAGCACCTCGTCGAGCGACAGCGCCTTGGGCAGCCGCCGGGTGGGGGTCGGCGGCTTGACCGCGCGCGCCACGTCGATCTCGATGATGCCCTCGGTGGCGGCGAACCGATGCAGCCCGCGCACAGCGATCAGAGCGCGGGCCGCCGAGACGGCCGACAGCGCCGCCACTCCGGTGTCCGGGTCGCCCCGGCGCAGCGCCACCAGAAAGTCGCTGACATCGTTCTCGGTGACCGCGCGCAGGTCTCCGATCCCCCGCAGCGTCAGGTGTTCGGCGTAGCGGCGCAGATCGCGGCGGTAGGAGCTGATGGTGTTGGCCGCCACCCCGCGCTCGATGGTGAGGTGGTCCAGGTAGCCCTGCACCTGGCCGTCCAAGGCGCCCGCGAACGTGGTCACCGCAGCCCCTTGCGGGCGGCGAAGGCGCGGGGGCGGTCCGGCCACGGCGCATCGACGTCACGGGTCGGTTTACCGTCGATGATCACCGCGTGCGCGGCGAGCACGCCCGCGACGGCGGTGGCGTTGGCCACCTCGCCGGCCAAGGCGCGGTCGGCCGCCTCCGACAGCGACACCCAATGGACGGTGAGATCAGCCTCCTCGTGATCGGCCGGCGGGCGGCCGACGTCACGCAGACCGCGAGCCAGGTACACCCGCACCGCCTCATCACAGAACCCCGGCGACAGGGCGATGTCGATCAGCACCCGCCAGTCGTCGGCGGTCAGCCCGGTCTCCTCAAGTAGTTCGCGGGCCGCCGCGTCGGCGGGGTCCTCCCCCGGCTCGTCGAGCAGACCGGCCGGCAGTTCCCACAGCCGCCGGCCGAGCGCGTGCCGGTACTGGTAGACCATGGCGAGCCGGCGCTGGTCGTCGACGGCCGCTACGGCGACCGCACCGTAGTGTTCGACGATCTCGCGCTCGGCGGTGATGCCGCCGGGCATCTTCACCTCATCGGTTCGCAAGGCGAGAATCTTGCCGCGATACACGGTTTCGGAGCGGACGGTCTGGAAATCGTGGTCACCCACGGGCATGTTCCGGCAACGACTGCCCCGCATCGGCGACCGGTGCGCCAGGGGGCTCGCTACCGTTCGTCGTGACCTGCTCGGGAATCTCCACCGGGAGCCGCTCGGCCGCCTTGTACTCCAGCGCTGCCCCGACGAACGCGACGAACAGCGGGTGCGGCCGGGTGGGCCGGCTCTTGAGTTCCGGGTGCGCCTGGGTGCCCACCAGGAAGGGGTGGACGTCGCGGGGGTACTCGACGAACTCGACCAGATGCCCGTCCGGCGAGGTGCCACAGAAGCGCAGTCCGCTTTCCGCGATGCGGTCGCGGTAGGCGTTGTTGACCTCGTAACGGTGCCGGTGGCGCTCGGAGACGTGCGTGGACCCATAAGCCTCGGCGACGATCGAATCCGGTTGCAGCACAGCAGGATAGGCTCCCAGCCGCATCGTGCCACCGAGATCTGCCTCGCCGGCGACGGCGTCCCGCTGGTCGGCCATCGTCGAGATCACCGGGTCCGGTGTGCCGGGTTCGAACTCCGCGGAGTTGGCCTCGGCCAGGCCTACCGACCGGGCTGCTTCGATGACGATGCACTGCAGGCCGAGGCACAGCCCCAGCATCGGCAGGCCGCGATGACGGGCGTATCGGATGGCGCCGATCTTGCCCTCGATGCCGCGGATGCCGAAACCACCGGGGATCAGCACCGCGTCCACTGCATCGAGAGCGGCCGCGGCACCGGCATCGGTCTCGCAGTCGTCGGAGGCCACCCAGTGCATCTCCACCTTGGCCCGATGGGCGAATCCGCCGGCCCGCAGCGCCTCGGCCACCGAGAGGTAGGCGTCGGAGAGGTCGATGTACTTTCCCACCAGCGCGATGCGGACTGTCTCCTGCGGATCGTGCACCCGGCGCAGCAGATCGTCCCAGGTGGTCCAGTCCACGTCGCGGAACGGCAGGTTCAGCCGGCGCACCACGAAGGCGTCCAGTTCCTCGCGGTGCAGCACCTTGGGGATGTCGTAGATCGACGGCGCGTCCGGGGTGGAGATGACGCCGTCGATGTCGACGTCGCACATCAGCGCGATCTTCTCCTTGAGCGGCTCGGGCACGTCGCGGTCGCAGCGAAGGATCAGCGCGTCGGGGGTGATGCCGATGCCGCGCAGTGCGGCCACCGAATGCTGGGTCGGCTTGGTCTTCAGCTCCCCCGACGGGGCCAGATAGGGCACCAGGGACACGTGCAGGAAGAAACAGTTCTCCCGGCCCACTTCGTGGCGCACCAGTCGGGCGGCCTCCAGGAACGGCTGGGACTCGATGTCGCCCACCGTGCCGCCGATCTCGGTGATCACCACATCGGGCCGTTTGCCGTCGGCATCGGGTTCGGCCATGGCCAGGATGCGCCGCTTGATCTCGTCGGTGATGTGCGGGATCACCTGCACGGTGTCACCGAGGTATTCGCCGCGGCGCTCCTTGGCGATGACG
This sequence comes from Mycobacterium sp., assembly GCA_018883075.1. GTDB lineage: Bacteria > Actinomycetota > Actinomycetes > Mycobacteriales > Mycobacteriaceae > Mycobacterium. The sequence goes on along the minus strand of VEQU01000041.1, from coordinate 8,479 downwards.
GTGGAGTACACCTGCCCGGTGGTCACGTTGGCAGACCCGGAGAGGTCGCGATCGAGGAACCGCTCATAGTGCCCGACGTCGAGGTCGGTCTCGGCGCCGTCCTCGGTGACGAACACCTCACCGTGCTGGAACGGGTTCATGGTGCCCGGGTCGACGTTGAGATAGGGGTCGAGTTTCTGCATGGTGACCGACAGCCCGCGGGAGATCAGCAACTGCCCGAGGCTGCTCGCGGTCAGACCCTTGCCCAGCGACGACACCACACCGCCGGTCACGAAGAGATGTTTGGTCGCGGCCTGTGGGTGCTTGCGCAATGGCGGCAAGAGCGACCTCCGTGACGACGGCGCAGGGCTTGGTTTTCCAGGTCATGTGACCTGGTTGGGGCCTGCCGACCCACGGACACTCACCCTAACACCGCTGCCCGTGGGCGGCTGATGACACACGGGCGCGTCACCCACTAGTTCGGGGCCCTCATTCACCGACGGTGACGGCGGCCGCGCCGGGGCCGACGCCGTACTTCTGCGGCGCCGACCCTCCCAGCAGGGACTGCACGGCCAGCACGGTGGTGATCCGGCCCGCCGCGGTGCCTATGTCGTCGACCGTGGTGATCGCGCCGGCCAGCGCCGGATCGGCCCGCGCGACGCCGACGGCCGACACCTCGTTGGCCGAGCCGTCGCGGCCGGCGAGCACCACCCCGGAGCCGTGCGGCGCCAGGGCCGCGGCGAAGCGGGCCACTGTGGCGCCCACGCTGCCGGCATCGTCGGCCAGCGCTCCGCCGGTGACGACAACGGCCGCATCTGCCGGTCCGATGTTCTGCGGGTAGGTCACGAAGCCGGTGTCCCGCAGGGCGGCCAGCACGGTGTCGCGGGCGGCGGCATCCACCGGCGCGATCACCGGATCGCGGTTGATCAGCAGCGCGATCCCGAGCAGGTCACCGGCCTGGGCCCCGGCGTCGGTCAGCGTGGTGCTCAGCTGCGTTCCGGCGGGAACGATCGGAGAGACCACCACCGAACGCAGCTTCTCGCTCGCGTCACCGTCGACGAAATCCGGTGTCAGGCCGACCGTCCCGGTCAGGGTGCCCCCGGCGGCCGTCACCAGCCCGGCCAGTGCGGCGACGTCGCCCTCGTCGGCGTCAGGCGCCCGGAAGACCACCACCGACTTTCCGCGCAGTGCGTCGCGGACGATGCGCGACGACATCGTCGTGTCGAACTCGTCTGCGGCGGCGAGTCTTTCGGTCAGCGCGGCGGTGTCGTCGACGCGTTCCTGCTGTCGCACTTCCTGCTCCAGCCCACCCGGGCCGATCTCCAACGGATCGGAGAGCACCCGCGCGCCGAGCACCACACCGACGGCCAGTGCGACGAATACCGCCGCCAGTGACAGTACGAAATGCCGAAGGCTCATGCGGTTACGTCACCAGACTCATCGGATCAGGTCACCAGGCTCTGCACCCATGTGGTCAGACGGGTCCAGTAGCCGGCGATCCAGTCCACCACCACCGCGTCCGCACTCGATACCCACAGCACCGCGATGACGGCGAGCAGGATGGCCAGGATGAGCAACGCCACCGCGCCGCCGGAGATGTGATTGCGGTACAGCGTCGCAACGGCTTTCGCGTCGACGAGCTTCTCGCCGACCTTGAGCCGGGTGAGGAACGTCGACGGGTTCGTCTGAACACGGGAGCGGTCGAAGAACTCCTCGATTCCGGTGGAGTGCCCGGCGGTGACGATGAGCGCGGCGCCGTGGTGATTGACCAGCAGCAGGGCCAGGTCGGTGGCCGAGCCGGCGGCGGGGAACGTCATGGCGCCGATGCCCAGATCCTGGATGCGCTCCAGCCCCCCGGCGTGCCCGTCGGCGTCAGCGGGCAGCACCACCTGGGCGCCGCACTTGAGGACGTCGACGCTCATCTGGTCGGGGTTGCCGACGATCAACTGGGGACGGTAGCCGGCCTCGCGAAGTAGGTCCGCACCGCCTCCCACACCGACGAGCACCGGCTGGTACTCCTTTATGAACGGCTTGAGGGCCTTGAGATCCTCTGCGGCGCTGGGTCCGTCGGTGACGACGACGACGTGGCGCCGGTAGACGTCGACGTCGATGTCGGGGATCCCTATCCCGTCGACGAGCAGCGGGCTCTCGCTGCGGATGAATTCGATGGTGTTGCCGGCGAAGGCCTCCACGTGCGCGACGAGGCCGGTCTTGGCGTCGTGCATGAGATCGGCGATCTCTTCGTCGGTGCGCTCGACACCGTGCGCGACGCGCCGGTCTCCGGAGTAGACCCCGGCCTCATGCAGGCGCACCTTCGCGCCGTCCTTGATCTTCTTGAAGACTTCCTGGCCGGCGTTATCGATCAGGACGATGTTGTTGGCCACCAGAACCTCGGGTCCGAGGTTGGGATAGCGCCCGGAGATCGAGGAGGAGGCGTTGACGACGCCTGCGACACCGGCGTCCACCAGTGCGTCGGCGGTCACCCGGTCGAGGTCGAGCACGTCGAGCACGACGATGTCCCCGTGGCCCACCCGGCGCAGCAAGCGGTCGATATCGCGGTCCACCCGGGCGGTTCCGACCACGCCCGGCCGGCCATGAGAGTTCCGCGAAAGCAGCGTCGACATCTTCATAGGGGCGATTTTGTCGGCGGGACGTGCCATATTCCGGGAGGCGCGCCGTAACAGCAGCCCCAGAAGTTCTATTCAGTCACACCAGCAACAGGGCCTCAGGGGGCGGTCCGCTCGGCGTGCGCTGCCTCCAGCAGTTCCCGCGCGTGCGCCCGGCCGGTGTCGGAGTCCCCCAGGCCCGCCAGCATCCGGGCCAGTTCGGCGACCCGTTGCTCGTCGCCGAGGCGGCGCACCTCGCCGGAGTCCCCCGCCGTCTCGACCACCAGGTGGGTGTCGGCGTAGGCCGCCACCTGGGGCAGGTGGGTCACCACGATGACCTGGTGCGTCCGGGCGAGGCGGGCCAGCCGCCGGCCGATCTGGACCGCGGCCCGGCCGCCGACCCCGGCATCGACCTCATCGAAGACCATCGTGGTGCCGGCCGCCGACGCGGCCAGCACGACCTCCAGCGCCAGCATGACCCGGGACAGCTCGCCGCCGGAGGCGCTGCGGTTCAACGGCAGCAGATCCGTGCCGCGATGCGCGGCGAAACCGAACTCCACCACGTCCACCCCATCGGCGCCGGCATGCACCTGCTCGCCGGAGGGCATCGCCAGCGGTGCGGTGTCGTCCGCACGGGCCGCCATGGTCCAGACGCGCACGCTGAATGCGGCGTCGCCCATCGCCAGGCCGGCCAGTTCCGCGGTCACCGCCGCGGCGAGACCCTCCGCGGCCGCGGCGCGCGCCGCCGAGAGCTCCCCCGCCGCCGCGGCCACCGTCGCGCCGAGCTCGTCCACCCGGCGCGACAGACCGCTCAGTGCCTCCTCGGACACGTCGAGTTGAGCCAACCGTTCGCGCGATTCGGCCGCCCAGCGCAGCACCCCGTCGATGTCCGCGGCGTACTTGCGGGTCAGTCCGCGCAGCTGAGCCTGCCGGGCGAGTTTGGCCTCCAGGGCACTGGAGTCCGCGGGCAGTGCGGCCAAAAAGGAGCCGAGTTCGGTCGCCACGTCGCGGGCGACACTCAGCGCGGCGGTGAGCTGGCGGGCAAGATCGGCCAGGGCGGCGTCGCCGCTGGACTCCAGCGTGCCGACCGCACTCGCCAGTCCGTCCGTCACAGCGGGTGATCCAGCGCCGGGCGATTCGGCACCGGCCTGCTCGTCGGCGCCGAGCAGCGCGGTGCGCGCCGTCGAGGCGGCCTCGCGGACCGCGTCGAGTTCGGAGAGTCTGCGGATGTCCGCCACCAGCGCCTCGTCCTCGCCCGGCGCGGGGTCGGCGTCGTCGATCTCGGCGAGGGCGAATTTAAGACGGTCGGCCTCCTGCTCCAACTCGCGGGCGCGATTGGTGCGGTCGACGAGATCGCGCCGCGCGATGAGCCATTCGTCGCGCAGCTTGCGGTAGCGCTCCAGGATCACGGCCACGCCGGCGAAACGGTCGAGGGCGCCGCGTTGTTCGTCCGGGCGCATCAGCCGCAGCTGATCGTTCTGCCCGTGCAGGGTGAGCAGCCCGGTGGTCAGCGAGGTCAGCGATCTGGCCGGAACGCTGCGCCCGCCGAGGTAGGCACGCGAGGGCCCGTCGCGGCTGACGGTGCGCAACGCGATCACGGTGCCGTCGTCGTCACGCTGGGCGCCGGAGGAGTCCAGGATCTCATCGACCTGCGCGGCGATGGCCGGATCCAAGTCGTCGGTGGCGAAGCGGCCCTCGACCACCGCGCGCTCGGCCCCGGACCGGACCCGGGCGGCGTCGGCTCTCGCCCCGCCCAGCAGGTGCAGCCCCGTCACCACCATGGTCTTGCCCGCACCCGTCTCGCCGGTGAGCACGGTCAGGCCGCGGTCGAATTCCGCGGTGGCGGCGCTGATCGCGCCGAGCGATTCGATCCGGATCTCGGCGAGCATCGCCGCTACTGCTCGCGCCAGCCGGTCACCGGCAGCCGGAACTTGCGCACCAACCGGTCGGTGAACGGGGCGCTGTCCAGCCGCACCCACTTCAGCGGCGTTCCGCACTTGGTCACCTGCAGGCGGCCGCCCGCGGGCACGGTCGACTCGCGGCGGCCGTCGCACAGCACCACGGCATCGGAATCGTCCGGGTGGACGTCGATGGTGATCACCGCGTTCGGGTTGGTGACCATCGGCCGCGCGAACAGCGCGTGCGCGTTGTTGGGCACCACGATGATCGCCTCAAGGTCCGGCCAGACGACCGGGCCGCCGGCGGAGAATGCGTACGCGGTGGAACCGGTCGGGCTGGAGACCAGCACACCGTCGCAGCCGAACGCCGACACCGGCCGGCCGTCGATGGCCACCACAACCCCCAGCACGCCCTGGTGGCCGCCCTTCTCCAGGCTGGCCTCGTTGAGCGCCCAGCCCCGGTAGAGCGTCGTGCCGCCGTGGGTGACCACGACGTCCAGCGTCATACGGTTCTCGATCCGGAAATCGCGGGCGACCACGTGCTCGAGGATCGTGTCGATGGCCTCGGCTTCGGCTTCGGCCAGAAAGCCGATCCTGCCGAGGTTGACGCCGAGGACCGGGATCTCGGCGTTGCGGGCGAGTTCGGCGGCCCGCAGGAAGGTGCCGTCGCCGCCGAGGACCAGAACCAGTTCGCAACCCTCGGCGGCGTGTTCGTCACCGGTGACGACGTCGACGGTGGCGCCGGTGTCCTGCATCTCGGCCCGAGTGAGGTGCAGCGAACCCCGGTCGACCGCTTCGGTAGACAGCAGCCGCAGGCCGATACCGTTGGCGCCCAGGGTTTTTGCGACCCGGTGAGCGGTCTCGTTCGCTTCGTCGCGCCCTGTATGGATGACCAGGAGCACGGTCCGGCCGGTCATTGCGGGCCCTCATCGACGGCCCGCGCGACCGCGGCCTGCAACCTATCGCCAGTGAGGGCGGCGCCGGTCTGCGCTCGAAGCCGCAGGAAGTACTCGACATTGCCGGACGGACCGGGCAGCGGGCTCGCGGTCACACCGACGGTGCGCCAGCCGAGTTCGCCAGCGCGCTGTGCCACGGCGAGCACTGCGCCGGCCCGCAACCCCGGGTCGGTGACCACACCCCCGGCGCCGACGTTGTCGCGGCCGACCTCGAACTGCGGCTTCACCATCGGAACGATATCCGCGTGCGGGGCCGCGCATGCGATAAGTGCGGGCAGCACCGTGGTCAGTGAGATGAACGACAGGTCCGCCACCACCAGATCCGCCGGACCGCCGATCGCCTCCGATGTCAGGTCACGGACGTTGGTGCGTTCGATCACCACGACCCGGGGATCGGAGCGCAGCGACCACGCCAACTGGCCGTAGCCGACATCGACGGCCACCACCTCGGTGGCACCGCGGTCCAGCAGCACCTCGGTGAACCCGCCCGTCGAGGCGCCCGCATCGAGGCACCGCCGTCCGGTGACATCGATGCCGAACCGGTCGAGCGCACCGATGAGTTTGTGGGCTCCGCGCGATACCCAGTCCTTCTCCCCGGCCGCCTGCACCGCGAGAGCGGCGGTGACGGCGACGGCGGTGGCCGCCTTGGCGGCCGGCATTCCGTCGATGGTGACCCGCCCGGCGCCGATGAGTTCGGCGGCCTGCTGGCGGGAGCGGGCCAGTCCGCGGCGGACCAGCTCGGCATCCACCCGGGCGCGGCGCGTCATGCGCAGCTCAGCCCTTCTCCACCGATTCCAGCGCGTCGACGAGGATCTGGTGTGCGTGCTCGAGCCGGCGACCGACGGCGTCGATGGCCTCGATATCGGCGGGGCCCGTGTCGCCCGGCGACGCCTCGGATTCCAGGCCGTCGGATTCCAGGCCGAAGCGAGGCAGGTCGGCCAGTTCGGCCTCCACCCGGGCGCGGATCTGCTGCGGATCGGTGTTCATGTCACCGCTCACGCTAGCCGATCCCGCTTTCCAGCAGTGACCAGCGCCGCAGTGCGTCGCGGGCGGTGACGTCGGCGGCCGTGAGCGCCACCGGCTGCCCGTCGGAGCCCTGCCAGGCCGCCCATGCGGTCGCCCGGACCACCGACAGCCCATCGGTTCCCGGGTCGGCGCCGGTGAAGCCGACGACCAGCCCGTCGCCGAAGCGTTCCACCCGCCAGGCCGGGTGCGCCGCCACGGCCAGCGTCGCGGCATCGTTGTCCAGCGCGCGCAGGTCCGCCCCGATGTAGGTGGGACGCTCAGCGGGCGGGGCGAACACCGCCTCGCGGGCGGTGCTGACCCCGGTCAACACCATCAGGCTCGGCAGGCCGACTGTATTGGCGCCGGCGATGTCGGTATCCAGCCGGTCGCCGACCACCAGCGGGGCGGCGAAGCCGCCCCGAGCCAGGGCGTCCTCCATCAGAGCCGGGCCGGGTTTGCCGGCGACGAGCGGCTCGGCACCGGTGGCGGCCCGCAGCGCGGCGACCATGGAACCGTTTCCGGGCAGCAGCCCGCGCTCAGCCGGGAAGGTGGGGTCGAGGTTCGCCGTCACCCACAGCGCCCCGGCGCGGATGGCCAGGGCCGCTTCGGCGAGATCGGCCCAGCAGGTGGTCATGGACAGGCCCTGCACGACGGCAGCCGGGTCCTCGGAGAACAGCCGCACCGGGGCCAGGCCCACCGTGGCGATCTCCGCGGCCAGCGCCTCGGTTCCGACGACGAGCACGGCGGCATCGGCCGGCAGGCGTTCAGCCAGCAGACGTGCCGCACTCTGGGCGCTCGTCACGACGTCGGCGGCATCGGCGGTGAAACCGAGGGCGCGCAGATGTTCGGCCACCTCCTCGGCGGATCGCGAGGCATTGTTGGTGACGAACAGCGTCCGTGCGTCGATGGCGGCGAGTGCCGGCACCGCACCGTCGGTCGGAGCATGACCGCGGAACACGGTGCCGTCCAGATCCAGCAGCAGGCAATCATGCTGCCGCGCAAGGCTTGTCATATGGCCTACCCGCCTCAGGCCAATTCGCTGACTCGGTCCTCGGCGTCGGTCACTCCGTCGAGGTCGGCGGCCGCGGCGTTGATGAACCACTGCAGCGCATCGTCGTTGCGGCCGAGTGCCAGCAGCGTGTCGGCGTAGGCGTAGCACAGCCGGGCCGCGGTGGAGCCGGTTCGGGACGGGTCCGGTGGCGGGCTGGACAACACCGCCAGGGCCTGTTCGAGGTGACCGAGGTCCGCGCGGGCCCCGGCGACAACGATCCGCATCTCGTCGGCGTCGTCGCCGGCCAGTTGCGCGGCTTCGGATCCGCGGGCGAGTTCGATGGCGCGCTCCGGCCGGCCCACTCCGCGCTCGCAGTCGGCGATCAGCGGGAGCAGTTGCGATGTGGAGCCCATCCGCTTGGCCGCCCGGAATTCGGACAGCGCCTGCGCCCATTCGCCGCAGTGATAGGCCGCGACGGCGACCGCCTCGCGGATCGCGGCGATACGTCCCGACCGGGTACGTGCGGCCTGCGCATGCGCCAGCGCGGCTTCGGGGTCGGTGTCGATGAGTTCCCCCGCCGCGACGAGATGGCGGGCCACGGTGTCGGCGGTCGCGCGGTCAAGCGTGGACAACTCGGCCCTGATCTCCGGCGCGAGTTGTTTCGCCTCGATCGTGGCCGGAATAGCCGGCCCAGCGCGCGACGTCGACTCCGGTTCCTCGGGGCGCTGCGGCCGTGTCGGGCGCGCACGCCCCGGACTCGACCGGCTCGGGGCCCGCAAGGGCCGCGGAGTCGGCGTGCCACGACTGTCCCGACGTCCGCCGGCACTGCTTCTTCTGTCCTCGGCCATCGGCTAGCAGGATACTCCGCGCCGGCGGCACGCCCGCACTTGCGCTGACGCACAAATGCCTGTGCCCCCCAAATGAATTGGGGGGCACAGGACTTCAATGTGTGTTCGGCGGTGTCCTACTTTTCCACCCTGTTGGGTAGTATCATCGGCGCTGGCTGGCTTAGCTTCCGGGTTCGGGATGGGTCCGGGCGTTTCC
>VEQU01000005.1 GCA_018883075.1 Mycobacterium sp. | reverse complement strand
CGTCGGTTCCGACCGGTCTGTGGATCGGCGGTGAGGAACGGGCGACGGCGTCGGTGTTCGATGTTCTCAACCCGGCGACCGATGAGGTGCTGGTCTCGGTGGCCAACGCCACGGCCGCCGACGCGATCGCCGCACTAGACGCCGCGTGCGCGGTGCAGGAGTCCTGGGCCGCGACCCCGGCCCGCGATCGCGGCGAGATCCTGCGGTCGGTGTTCGAGGCGATCATCGACCGCGCCGAGGACTTCGCGACGCTGATGACCCTGGAGATGGGCAAGGTCGTCGCCGAATCCATGGGCGAGGTCAAATACGGTGCGGAGTTCTTCCGCTGGTTCGCCGAGGAGGCGGTGCGCATCCACGGCCGCTTCACCCCCAGTCCCGCCGGGACCGGACGCATCGTCGTCACCAAACAACCCGTCGGGCCCTGCTACTCGATCACCCCGTGGAACTTTCCGCTGGCGATGGGTACCCGCAAGATCGGGCCGGCGCTGGCGGCGGGGTGCACCATGATCGTCAAGCCCGCCCAGGAGACACCGCTGACCATGCTGCTGCTGGCCAAGCTGATCGATGAGGCCGGACTGCCCAAGGGAGTGCTCTCGGTCCTGCCGAGCACCAAGCCCCGCGACGTCACCACCGCCCTGATCGACGACGGCCGGTTGCGCAAGATGAGCTTTACCGGATCCACCGGGGTGGGCAAGGCATTGGTGAAACAGTCCGCCGACGCGCTGCTGCGCACCTCGATGGAGCTGGGCGGCAACGCCCCGTTCGTGGTGTTCGATGATGCCGACGTCGACGCCGCGGTCGAGGGCGCGATGCTGGCCAAGATGCGCAACGGCGGCGAGGCCTGCACCGCGGCCAACCGTTTCTATGTGGCCAGCGACCTGCTGGAGGACTTCACAGACAAGTTCGTCAAGAAGATGGGGGAGTTCACTCTCGGAAACGGCTTGGACCCGTCGACCAAGCTGGGCCCACTGGTCAACCCCAGTCAGGTCAAGACGGTCCAGGAACTGGTGAACGATGCCGTCGAGAAGGGTGCCACGGTGGCCGTCGGCGGCGAGGTCCTCGGCGGGCCGGGCAACTTCTATCCCGCGACCGTGCTCACCGACGTGCCGGCGAACGCCCGGATCCTCAAAGAGGAGGTCTTCGGTCCGGTCGCCCCGATCGTCGGCTTCGACACCGAGGAGCAGGGCATCGCCGCCGCCAACGACACCGAGTACGGCCTGGCGGCCTACATCTACACCCAGTCGCTGGACCGGGCGCTGCGGGTGGCCGAGTCCATCAAGTCCGGGATGGTGGGTATCAACCGCGGGGTGATCTCGGATCCGGCTGCGCCGTTCGGCGGGGTGAAGGAGTCCGGCTTCGGCCGCGAGGGTGGCTTCGAGGGCATCGACGAGTACCTGGACATCAAGTACATCGCGCTGACGAAGTAGATCCGCGATTCGCGGCTTTCCCGCCGTGTTCGCGTACCGCGAGACCGGGCGTAGAGGTGGTGGCCGCGACGTGACAGAGGACTCCACCCCGGCGAGAACCGCGCCGATGGCGCCCGGGGGCATCTACGACCGCAATTCGCGGATCCAATCGGTCGCCTTGATGCCCGGCGTGGACCTGCTCCGGCAGGCCGCCGCCGTGGTCGACCTGCCAGAGTCCGCCGCGCCCGTCGTTATCGCCGACTACGGATGTTCAACAGGACGCAACTCGCTGGTGCCGATGGCGGCGGCGATCGGAGGGGTGCGCCGGCGCACCGACCAACCGGTCACCGTCGTGCACACCGACCGTCCTGATAACGACTTCTCGACTCTGTTCGAGACACTCTGGAGCGATCCGACGTCGTATGCATCCCAGCCGGGTGTATTCCCGATGGCGATCGGGCGCTCCTTCTACCAACAGTTGATGCCAGTGGAGAGCGTCACTGTGGGGTGGAGTTCATGGTCGGTGGCGTGGCTGAGCAGTCCGCCGGCACACATACCCGATCACGTTCACGTCAGCTACAGCGCCGATGCCGCTACCCGAATGGCATTTGCCCGCCAGTCCGCCTGCGACTGGGAGGATTTTCTCTCCGCGCGAGGCGCGGAGATGCGGCCGGGCGCGCGGCTGGTCATGGTGATCCCGGCGGCTGACGACGACGGCAGCGCCGGATATCGTCCGATGTTCGACGCCGCTTGGGCGGCGTTGAGCGGGTTCGTGCGGGATGGGCTGCTCGATGCCGATGAAGCTGTCCGGATGGGAATGCCGCACTTCGGCCGCGGCGCTGTCGAACTCGCTGCGCCCTTTGGTGACAGCGGCGAATTCGCGAGGCTCACGATCGAGCGACTTGAGATGTTCTGCGGCCCCGACGCGTTTTTCGACGACTACGAATGCACGGGTGATGCAGCGGCATTCGGCGCCAGGTGGGCCGGGGTGTTCGCCGCCGGCGCATTACCGTCACTGGCTACCGGACTCAACAGCGGTCCGGATGACCCCCGCACCGCGATTGTGTTGGACCGGCTCCGGGCCGAGATCGCGGCCCGCCTCGGGCAATCGCCGCAGCGGATGCGCATACCTCTCGCCAACGTCGTATTGGCGAAGCGATCAGGTGAACGGTGAGCGCTCCGACCGGCGAAACCCCTTGGGCGGCCTACCGTTTTGTTGTCGATGTCGCTGGATCGGATGCCGACGGAGTGATCCACCTGCACAATCTGTCGATCGCTGAACTGCTGTTCGAGGCGCGCAACGCCTATGTCACCGAGGGTGTCGGCATCAGCTGGGAGAGCCTGGCGGAGTCTGGGCGCAGCCTGATCCTGCGTCGCCTTGAGGTCGACTTCGAGCAGGAGGTCGCCGCCGGGGTGGCGTTGAAGGTCGGCGTGCGGGCGGCGGCGCGTTCGCGTCGCACGCTGACATTCCACGAGTCGGTCTGGCGAGTGGATCCGCCCGTCACCATCGCCGTGGCCCGCTCGCTGCATCTGGTAGTGAACACCGACGCGCACGGGGCCATCGAGCTGCCGAGGGACATTCTCGCGCGATTCGAGGCCTATGAAGGCCTTCCGCTGACCGGCCCGCCAGACTGGTAGTGACCGGGATTCAGTGCCCGAGCCGGCCGCGCCCCATGCGCAGCAGCAGCATCGCCAGGTCCTTGCCGTCCGGGCCGAGAGCGCTATAGCGCTCTATCACCTTCATTTCGCGGCTGTGCACCAGCCGGGTGCCGCCGGAGGCCATCCTGACCTTGCCGATCGCTTGGGAGACCTCGGTGCGGCGTTTCACCGCCGCCAGTATCTCGGCGTCGAGCCGGTCGATCTCACCGCGCAGGGCGTCGATACCGGATTCGGTGAGTTCCTCGGTGGTCATGTCGTCGTTCTCCTCGTGTGGGTGCTCGTTGTCCTCGTGTGGGTGTTGCGGTGTCATCCGATTCCTGGCCTCACACAAGAGAGGAGCCCCGGATCGCAGATGCGGACCGCGGGGCTCTCGATTCGAGCAGCTAAACCACGGGCACCGCAGATCGGTACCCGTGGAAAAATCGCTCCGAGCTGAACACGATCTTGAGTGTGCCACCTGGTGGCGTGGCTGCGCAAAGGGTGTCCGTGCGCGGCGGTAGGTTTGGTGCCGAGATGACCGCGCACCTGACCACCCAGGCCACCGACCTGCTCGAGGGGCTCAATCCGCAGCAGCGCCAGGCCGTCCTGCACGAGGGCACACCGCTGCTCATCGTCGCCGGTGCCGGCTCGGGGAAGACGGCTGTGCTCACCCGCAGGATCGCCTACCTGCTGGCCGCCCGTGAGGTCGGGACGGGGCAGATCCTGGCGATCACCTTCACCAACAAGGCCGCCGCGGAAATGCGCGAGCGGGTCGCCGCGCTCGTCGGCCCCAGAGCCCGCAACATGTGGGTGTCGACGTTCCACTCCACCTGTGTGCGGATCCTGCGCAACCAGGCCTCCCTGGTGGCCGGGCGGAACTCCAACTTCTCGATCTACGACGCCGACGACTCCCGCCGGCTGCTGCTGATGGTCGGCCGCGATATGGGCCTGGACGTCAAACGCTATTCGCCGCGGCTGCTGGCCACCGCGATCTCCAACCTCAAGAACGAACTGATCGACCCGCAGCAGGCGCTCGCCGCGTTGAACGCGGAGTCCGACGACCTGGCGCGCATCGTCGCGGACGTCTACGGCGAGTACCAGCGGCGGCTGAGATCCGCCAACGCGCTGGACTTCGACGACCTCATCGGCGAGACGGTCGGTGTGCTGCAGCGCCACCCGGAGATCGCCCAGTACTACCGGCGCAGATTCCGCCACGTGCTGGTCGACGAATACCAGGACACCAACCACGCGCAGTACGTCCTGGTCCGTGAGCTCGTCGGGCACGGCGCCACTGGTGAGGTGGGGCCGTCGGAGCTGTGCGTGGTGGGTGACGCCGACCAATCCATCTACGCCTTCCGCGGCGCCACCATCCGCAACATCGAGGACTTCGAACGCGATTTCCCCGACGCGACGACGATCCTGCTCGAGCAGAACTACCGCTCCACCCAGAACATCCTGTCCGCGGCCAACTCGGTGATCGCGCGCAACTCCGGTCGCCGGGAGAAGCGGCTGTGGAGTGACGCCGGCGACGGTGAACTGATCGTCGGCTACGTTGCCGACAACGAGCACGATGAGGCCCGCTTCGTCGCCGGGGAGATCGACACACTGGTTGACGGTGCTCTCGGGGCCGGCGACATCACCTACAACGACGTCGCGGTGTTCTACCGCACCAACAACTCCTCCCGTGCGCTGGAAGAGGTGTTCATCCGCGCCGGCATCCCCTACAAGGTGGTCGGTGGGGTCCGCTTCTACGAGCGCAGGGAGATCCGCGATATCGTCGCCTACCTTCGGGTGCTCGACAATCCCGGTGACACCGTCAGCCTGCGACGCATCCTCAACACCCCGCGCCGCGGCATCGGTGATCGTGCCGAGGCCTGTGTTGCGGTCTACGCCGAGAACACCGGTGCCTCCTTCGCCGATGCGCTGGTCGCCGCCGCCGAGGGCCGGGTGCCGATGCTCAACACCCGCTCGGAGAAGGCGATAGCCGGGTTCGTCAGCCTGCTCGACGAATTGCGGGGCCGTCTTGACGACGAGTTGGGCGACTTGGTTGACGCGGTTCTCGACCGTACCGGTTACCGGACCGAACTGGAGAACTCCAACGATCCCCAGGATCTCGCCCGGCTGGACAACCTCAACGAGTTGGTCAGCGTCGCACACGAATTCAGCATCGATAGGGCCAACGCCGCAGCGCTGGCCGACGCGGTGGACGACGCCGACGACGAGGACGTTGCGCCGACCGGCGTGCTGGCCGAGTTCCTGGAACGTGTCTCTCTGGTCGCCGACTCCGACGAACTCCCGGAGAACGACGCCGGAGTGGTCACCCTGATGACACTGCACACCGCCAAAGGGCTGGAATTCCCGGTGGTCTTCGTCACCGGCTGGGAGGACGGCATGTTCCCGCACATGCGGGCCCTGGGGGACCCGACCGAACTGTGCGAGGAGCGCCGCCTGGCCTACGTCGGCATCACCCGCGCCCGCCAGCGGCTGTACGTCTCGCGGGCCAAGGTGCGTTCGTCATGGGGCCAGCCCATGCTCAACCCCGAGTCGCGGTTCCTGCAGGAGATCCCGGACCACCTCATCGACTGGCGGCGCACCGACACCGAGGCCCCCAGTGGCATGTCGGTGAGCGCACCCGTGACCGGGCGGTTCGGTCAGGTGAGCGCCGCGCGCCGCCCGGCGCCGTCGGCGTCTTCCAAGAAACCCCTCATCGTGCTGGCGCCCGGCGATCGGGTGTCACACGACAAATACGGACTCGGCCGGGTCGAGGAGGTCTCCGGTACCGGCGAGGCGGCGATGTCCCTGATCGACTTCGGCAGCTCCGGCCGGGTCAAGCTGATGCACAATCACGCACCCCTGCAGAAGCTGTGAGGCGGCGCACGGTCAGGAATCGACGCGCGGTGACTGTGGCGCCGGTCGCGCCCGCACCGCCGGGGTCGCGCGGATCAGTGGGCCGGTGATGGTTCCTTCTGTGCCGTCCGGGTCGACCATCCCATTCGTTCCGTCGCGGTCGACGCCACCTCCACCGTCCTGCTCGCTCCCGCCCTGTTCTGTCAATGTGACGGGCGGCGGCTGGTAAGAATTGCCTGATCCCGTCTCGCTCGACGGCTGAACCGGTCCGGGCAAAGTCATCTCCACCGTGGTGGCGTTTCCCGACGCCGGATCGGCGTGAGCGGGTGCGGCGAGGAGCACTATGGCGGTGGACGCTGCGACCATGGCCGCGCCCACCCGGTGCAGGATTCGATGATTCATGATCGCCGCCTCAGCCGTGGCTCGCCGGCGTGCAGTCGACCGGCATGCTGGGATCGGAGGCGCTCGTCGCGGTCGAGGCGTTGATCTGACCGGCGCGGGTCAGCGCGGCGGGATTAGGTCCGCTCGTTGCGTCGGTCATCACCATTCCGGCGCACTGACCGCCGGTTGTGGGCTGGGCTCCTGCGATTGCCGTACCGGCCACCAGGCCGCCCAGCAGCATGCTGGCAGCGGCGAGCGATACCGCCGCTGCGGCGAGCGGGCGGCGATTCGGGCGGGTTGTCCTGGATGTGGTCATGTCGTGCCTCCTTGACGTGGTGGATCGTGATGACTCCACTGTCGCGGGAGGCCGGTGTGTCTACCGTCGGTCGATCAGCCCGGCACCCGGCTGAATCGGTTGTCCTCCGATTGGCCTACACACAAGCGGCCGGCGTCATGGCGACGCCGGACTGACGACAGTCTTTCTCAGCCGACGTAGGCGCCGAGTGAGACGCCCCGGGCCGCCAACCACGAGGTCGGGTCGGTCGGATTGGTTCCGCCGAGTAGGACCGAGAAGTGCAGATGAGGTCCGGTGGAGTTGCCGCGGTTGCCGATGGTGGCGATCTGATCGCCGGCGAACACGCGCTGTCCCACCTGAACTTCCCAGCTGTTGATGTGGCCGTAGCGGGTCACGGTGCCGTCCGAATGCGTGATCAGGACCCAGGCGCCGTAACCGGAGTTGGTCGGTCCCGCCTCCTTGACGATGCCGTCGGAGGCGGCGTAGATCGGGGTGCCGACCGGCCCGGCGAGGTCGACGCCGTCGTGCATGGCACCCCAGCGGTATCCATAGCCGGAGGTGAAGATGCCCTTGGTGGGCAGCACGAACAGCGGCCGCTGCAGGAGTGCTTCGCGCGCCGCGCGTTCGGCGGCGTACGCCATGCCCTTGACGAGTTCCTCGGCGTGGACCGCGCCGTAGGCGGCGGGCTTGACCGAGATGATCTGAACGCCACGGGACTCGGCGAGCGGCGCCCCTTCGGCCGGGGTCTTCTGGGCGGCCAGCACGGTCTGGGTGGTGGTGGTCACCTGGCTGCGCGGGCTCACGGCGGTGTACGCGGCAGCCGCGGCAGCGCCGGCGGCCATCGCCGCGATGAGGGCCCGCCCGCGGGCGGCACTCGTGGGCTGACGCCGGTGCCGGGGGGTGCGGGGCAGTACGTCGGTGTCCTCGATGCTGTTGAGCATGGGGCGCTCGACGCGCGCGGCGGCCCGCACGCGGTCAGCGGGACGAAATTCGCCGGAAAGAAGAGGTGTCAGATCCTCGACGTCGGACATGTCGACTGGCTCGGGGGTGCCTACGGCCACAGCGGCCGACCTCTGCTGAGTCAAAACGGAGTCCTTGCGTCGTAACCAAAGCGTTATCTTGACCGGCTGACGGTAACCAAAATGAGACCTTGGTCGCAACCCAAGCCGGAATCGCGCCGGGGATTGTGACCTGAATCACCTCGACCCGGCGCGGTCGGCTGAGAACGGTGGGCGGGTCGGTAAGGACCCGCCGCCTGCGGTTACAGTTCCCCCGGGCGTCGTCGTCAAACATCCCACCAGCGACACCCCACCAGCAACGCCCCACCGGCCGCACCCCGACCAGCTGAGAGAGTCCATGGACCTTTTCGAGTACCAGGCGAAGGAATTGTTCGCCAAGCACAACGTCCCCACCACCCCGGGCCGGGTCACCACCTCCGCCGACGACGCCAAGGCGATCGCGCAGGAGATCGGCCGGCCAGTGATGGTGAAAGCCCAGGTCAAGACCGGTGGCCGCGGCAAGGCGGGTGGCGTGAAGTACGCCGCCACCCCCGAGGATGCCTTCACCCACGCCACGAACATCCTGGGCCTCGACATCAAGGGCCACGTCGTGAAGAAGCTGCTGGTCAGCGAGGCCAGCGATATCGCCGAGGAGTACTACCTTTCCTTCCTGCTCGACCGGGCCAACCGCACCTATCTCGCCATGTGCTCGGTGGAGGGCGGCATGGAGATCGAGGAGGTCGCCGCCACCAAGCCCGACCGGCTGGCCAAGGTGCCGGTCGACGCGGTCAAGGGGGTGGATCTCGCCTTCGCCCGTTCCATCGCCGAGCAGGGCCACCTGCCCGCCGAGGTTCTCGACGCTGCAGCGGTCACCATCGCCAAGCTGTGGGAGGTCTTCGTCAAAGAGGACGCCACTCTGGTGGAGGTCAACCCCCTGGTGCGCACACCCGACGACCAGATCCTCGCCCTGGACGGGAAGGTCACCCTGGACGGCAATGCCGACTTCCGCCATCCCGACCACGCCCAGTTCGAGGATCGCGACGCCAGCGACCCGCTGGAGCTCAAGGCCAAGCAGCACGATCTGAACTACGTCAAGCTCGATGGTGAGGTCGGGGTGATCGGCAACGGCGCCGGTCTGGTGATGTCGACCCTCGATGTGGTCGCCTACGCCGGCGAGCGACACGGCGGGGTCAAACCGGCCAACTTCCTCGACATCGGCGGCGGCGCCTCGGCGGAGGTGATGGCTGCCGGTTTGGACGTCATCCTGGGCGACAAGCAGGTCAAGAGTGTGTTCGTCAACGTCTTCGGCGGTATCACATCCTGTGACGCCGTGGCCAGCGGCATCGTCACGGCGCTGCAGATGCTCGGCAAGGAGGCCAACAAGCCGCTTGTGGTCCGACTCGACGGCAATAACGTCGAAGAGGGCCGGCGCATCCTCGCTCAGGCCAACCACCCGTTGGTGACGCTGGCCGAGACCATGGACGCCGGCGCTGACAAAGCGGCCGAACTCGCTGCTGCTGCCGGAAAGGATGCCTGAGCCATGTCGATCTTCCTCAACAAAGAATCCAAGGTCATCGTCCAGGGCATCACCGGCGGCGAGGGCACCAAGCACACTGCGCTGATGCTCAAAGCCGGCACCGACATCGTCGGCGGTGTCAACGCCCGCAAGGCGGGGACGACCGTCAGCCATAAAGACAAGGCGGGCAAGGACATCGAGCTTCCGGTGTTCGGCACAGTCGCCGAGGCGATGAGCAAGACCGGCGCTGACGTGTCGATCGCGTTCGTGCCGCCGCAGTTCGCCAAGGACGCCATCATCGAGGCGATCGACGCCGAGATTCCTCTGCTGGTCGTCATCACCGAGGGCATCCCGGTGCAGGACACCGCCTACGCCTGGGCCTACAACCTCCATCACGGCAACAAGACCCGCATCATCGGGCCGAACTGCCCCGGCATCATCACCCCGGACGAGGCGCTGGCCGGCATCACCCCGGCCACCATCACCGGCAAGGGGCCGATCGGACTGGTGTCGAAGTCGGGCACCCTGACCTACCAGATGATGTACGAGTTGCGGGACCTCGGCTTCTCCACCGCGATCGGCATCGGCGGAGACCCGGTGATCGGTACCACCCACATCGACGCGATCGCGGCGTTCGAGAAGGATCCGGAAACCAAGCTGATCGTCATGATCGGTGAGATCGGCGGCGACGCCGAGGAGCGCGCCGCCGACTACATCAAGGCCAATGTCACCAAGCCGGTCGTCGGCTACGTCGCGGGCTTCACCGCCCCGGAGGGCAAGACCATGGGCCACGCCGGCGCCATCGTGTCGGGTTCCTCAGGTACCGCCGCCGCCAAGAAGCAAGCGCTCGAAGCGGCCGGTGTGAAGGTCGGCAAGACGCCGTCGGCGACGGCCGAGTTGGCCAGGGAGATTCTGAAGAGCCTGTGATCTCCCCGCGCACACCGGTCCTCGTCGGCGTCGGACAGTTCACCGAGCGGATCGACGATCCCGGCTACCGGGGGATGTCGTCGGTCGAGTTGGCCACCGCCGCCGCGGTGGCGGCGCTCACCGATACCGGCGCCGACGCGGTGTCGGTCGCGGCCGCGATCGACACGATTCTCGGCCTTCGACAGTTCGAGATCTCCGGGCGGGCCCCCACGCCCCTCGGCGGGTCCAACAACTATCCGCGATCGGTGGCTGCCCGGATCGGCGCATCGCCGCGCAGGTCGATCATCGAACCGATCGGCGGGCAGGGGCCGCAGCACGCGGTCACCGAATTCGCCGGCGCGATAGCGGCCGGGGAGGCCGATGTGGTGATGGTGCTGGGCTCGGAGAACGGTTCGACGCTGCGGTACTTTGCCAAGCGCGACGACAAGCCCGATCACTCCGAGACCATCGACGGGCAACTCGAGGATCGCGGGTACGGGTACGAGGGCCTGTTCGACGATTACACCGTGGCGCACGGACTCGTCGGTGCGCCCGCGCAGTACGGGATACTCGAGAACGCCCGGCGCGGTCGGGTCGGTCTGAGCGTGGCCGGCTACCGCCGTGCCATGGCGGAACTCTTCGCGCCGTTCACCGAAGTGGCTGCGCGCAATCCGTACTCCGCGTCGCCGGTTCAGCGCAGCGTCACCGAGATCGAGACCGTCGACGACGACAACCGGATGATCTGCGATCCGTATCCGCGGCTGCTGGTGGCGCGTGACCAGGTGAATCAGGGCGCTGCGGCGGTGCTGATGTCGGTGGAGGCGGCGCGTCGACTCGGGGTGCCGCAGGAGAGGTGGGTGTTCCTGCACGGCCACGCCGACCTGGTCGACCAGCCGCTGCTGGACCGCGCCGACCTAAGCTACAACTCCGCGTCGGAGCTCGCCGTCGAAGAGGCACTGCGGGTGGCGGGTGTGGGGATCGACCGCATCGCGACCTTCGACCTGTACAGCTGCTTCCCGGTGCCGGTGTTCAACTTCTGCGACGGCACCTCAGTGGCCACCGACGACCCCCGTGGCCTCACGCTGACCGGCGGACTGCCGTACTTCGGCGGCCCGGGCAACAGCTACTCGCTACATGCCATCGCCGAGACTGTCGAGCGCATGCGTTCGGCACCGGGCTCTTTCGGACTGGTCGCCGCCAACGGCGGCGTGATGAGCAAGTACTCGGTGGGCGTGTACTCGACCGCGCCCGCCGAGTGGACGCCCGACAACAGCGCCGAGTTGCGCGCACAGGTGGCGGCGAGGCCGAAGACCCCCATCGCGCGGCAGGCGGACGGCGTGGGAACCGTCGAGACCTACACCGTCCGCTACGACTGGCCCGAACGCACCGGGATCATCGTCGGGCGCCTCGACTCCGACGGCAGGCGCCTCCTGGCGCTGAGCACCGAGCCCGAGACCGTCGCGCTGTTGTGCGACGGGGAACCGCTGGGCGCGCGGATCCGGGTCGAATCGACCGAGAAGGGCAACCGGGCCGCGCTGGCCTGAACGCCTACACCATCGCGGCGAGCTTGCCGGCCAGCCGCTCGATGTAGGCCGCGACGTCGTCGGCGGATTTGTCGGGCAGCCCGAACAGCACCTCGGTCACCCCGAGTTGCGCCCAGTGCTCCAGCTTCTCCGGCACCGGTTTGAAGTCCAGCGCCACGATCTGCGGGGCACCGTCGCGGCCGGCGTCGGCCCAGATGGCCTGCAGCTGGCGCACCGGCGCGTCGATGTCGAAATCGCGCGGGGTGGTGATCCAGCCGTCGGCGCTGCGCGCGATCCACTTGAAGTTCTTCTCCGTACCGGCTGCCCCGACCAGAACCGGGATGTGGGCCTGCACCGGCTTGGGCCAGGCCCAGCTCGGGCCGAAGTTGACGAACTCCCCGTCGAACGCCGCCTCGTCCTGGGTCCACAGTGCGCGCATCGCCTCGATGTACTCGCGCAGCATGGTGCGCCGACGGCCGGGTGGAACGTTGTGGTCGACGAGCTCGTCGGTGTTCCAACCGAAACCGACACCGACGCTGACCCGCCCGCCGGAGAGGTGATCAAGGGTGGCAATGGTTTTCGCCAGCGATATCGGGTCGTGCTCGACCGGCAGGCACACCGCGGTGGACAGCCGGACCCGGGTCGTCACGGCACACGCGGTCGCCAGGCTGACCCAGGGGTCGAGCGTCCGGGTGTAGCGGTCGTCGGGCAGGCTCTCATCGCCGGTGGTGGGATGGGCGGCCTCCCGCTTCACCGGGATATGGGTGTGCTCGGGAACGTAGAAGGTGCTGAACCCGTGCTCGTCGGCGAGCTTCGCCGCCGCCGCCGGTGTGATGCCCCGGTCGCTGGTGAAGAGGACGAGCCCGTAGTCCATAGCAGGGAATTAGAACGTGTTCCATCCCCGGGGGGCAACCCGGGTCCTGCTTGCCCGGTCGTCCTTGCCCGGTCGTCACTGTGCTGTGCGCTAGCGTTGGCGTTCTGGAGGACGTCAGTCACCAGCTGGAGGAGAGGCCATGAGCTACCCGCCCACCAATCCGGGCTACCCGGCGCCGCAGCCGCCCGGCTACGGCGCTCCCGCGCCGTCGTATCAGGCGCCCGCGGGCCCGAGCAGGTTGCCGGTCTACCTGACTGCGGCCGTGGTGGTGCTCGGCCTGGCCGCCTACCTGGCGAGCTTCGGTCCGCTGCTGACCATCAACACCGATATCGGGCCGTTCGGCGGGGCGGAGTTCACCGCCAGCGGACTGAGCTACTGGACGGTGGCCGGACTTCTCTCGGCGCTGCTGGCCGCGGTGAGCCTGCTGCCCCGGGGCGTGCACGCCGCCGCGGGCCGGCCCTACACCGCGATCATCGCCGTGTCGGCGGTGCTGGCCGTGCTGCTGGTCGTCGCGCAGGTGATCAATCGCCCGGCCGGCTTCTCCATCGGCTGGGCGCTGTGGCTCGTGCTGGTGTTCACCGTGCTGCAGGCCGCCGCGGCGGTGACCGCGCTTTTGTTCGAGAACGGCGTCCTGGCCGCCCCCGCACCGCGACCGCGCTACGAGCAGTACGGGCAGTACGGGCAGTACGGCCCTCCCGGCAGCTACTACCCGGGTGTGCCCGGACCCCAGGGCGCGCCGCGCCCCGGTTACCCGACGCCGTACGGCGCCTACCCGCCGGACACCACCAACACGCCGCCGAGCGGCTTCCCGAGCTTCTCCCCGGCGCAGGGTCCGCCGAATCACGCGCCGTCGGCCCCGGAGCCGTCGTCGGGGACCGGTCCGGACGCGAACCAGTCCTGAGGCGACGTTCTCCCCGCGGAGGTTCCCTCGCGGAGGCTCGCTTATGGAGGCTCACTGATGGAGGTTGAGCGCGACGAGTGACACGGATGGACAAGAGTCTGCGAACAGGGGCCGGCCCGCCGCAACCGCGTGATCTGGTCCGGGTGGCCTTCGGCCCGTCACTGGTCGCCTTGGCGATCATCGCCGCCGTCGTCCTTGTGCAACTCGTCGCCGCCAACAGCGACCTGACCGGCACGCTGGGAGCCGTGGCCAGCATGTGGCTGGCCGGTCATCTGGTCCCCGTGACGGTGGCCGGCCAGCAACTCGGCGTCCTGCCGCTGGCGCCTGCGGCGCTGATGGTGTGGGCCACCGCACGTGGTACCGCCCACCTCACATCCCCGACCGGCTCGTGGCTGGTAACCCGATGGATCGCAGCGTCGGCCGTCGGCGGGCCGCTGTTCATCGCGGCGATCGCTCTGGCCGTCGTGCATGACGCCGCATCGGTCATCACCACACTGCAGACGCCCAACGCACTGCGTGCCTTCAGCTGCGTGCTGGCCGTGCACGGCCTCGGTGCCGCCATCGGTGTGGGGTCGCGGGTGGGTCGGCCTCTGCTCGCCCGT
This sequence comes from Mycobacterium sp., assembly GCA_018883075.1. Classification (GTDB taxonomy): domain Bacteria; phylum Actinomycetota; class Actinomycetes; order Mycobacteriales; family Mycobacteriaceae; genus Mycobacterium. Next base: position 50,614 of record VEQU01000005.1, on the reverse strand, counting down.
CTCGGACTGCCCGCCTGGCTCGTCGACGCGGTTCGTCCGGCGCTCATCGGGGTCGCGGCGCTGCTCGCACTGTCGAGCGTCGCGGTCGCGGCGTCGCTCGTCGTGCACTGGGGGACCATGCATCAGTTGTTCGGCATCACCGACTCGTTCATCGGCTACCTGAGCCTCGCTGGGCTGTCACTGCTGTATCTGCCCAATATCGTCATCGGCGCAGCGGCGGTGGCAGTCGGATCCAGCGCCCACATCGGATTCGCGACGTTCAGCGCATTCACCGTCTTCGGCGGCGACATCCCCGCCCTGCCGATCCTCGCAGCGGTCCCCACGCCGCCGCTCGGGCCGGTGTGGGTGGCGCTGCTGATCATCGGCGCGACGGCGGGCGTCGCCCTGGGGCAGCAGTGCGCACTCAAGCCGCTGCCGATTCCGACGGCGTTCGCCAAACTGGGCGCCGCCGCGCTGCTGGGCGCTGCGCTACTGGCGGTGCTGGCCTTCTTCGGAGGCGGACTGCTCGGAAACTTCGGGCATGTCGGGGTTGATCAGGCGACCTTCGCCCCGGCGGCCTTCCTCTGGTTCATCGTCGTCGGGGGATTGACCGTCGTGATGGCCGGTGGAATCAGTGCGCGGCCGGGGCGCGTGACGGCGCCCCTCGGCCGGGACAACGCCAACGGCGCCAACGCCGCCGACGCCGCCGCCGACCGTGATGACCGCGATGGCCGCGATGACCCTGACGATCGTGACGAGCCGGAGCCGGAGACCGGGCCGGTACCGCTTGAGCCCGCCGACGCGCGCCCCGGTACCGAAGCCGTGCCGGCCGCCGACCCCGAACCCGCCCCGCCGCCACCGCCGGTCAAGCCCGCGCCGGATACCGAGGACGTCGAGGACCTGATGTTCGTCGACGACGACATCACCGCCGGCGGCGAAACGGATCAGCCGCCGGCCGGTTAGGGTCGTCGCACGTCGCGCATCCGCGCCACCGGATGCCCGGTCCCCGGACCGTCGCAGAGTCACCGGCGGATAGGCTCATCGCCGTGCCCGAACCGATCCGTGTGCCGCCGTGTGCACCGGCCCGGATAGTGGTCCTGGCCTCGGGAACCGGTTCGCTGCTGCAGTCGCTGCTCGACGCCGCGGTGGGCGACTATCCCGGACGCGTGGTGGCAGTCGTCACCGACCGCGACTGCCGCGCCGTCGCGATCGCCACTTCCGCCGCGATCCCCGCGATGACGGTGCGGCTCGGCGATTACCCCGACCGCGGCACCTGGGACGCCGCGATCGCCGAGGCCACCGCCGCACACGATCCGGATCTCGTCGTCTCGGCCGGCTTCATGAAGATTCTCGGGCCGGAGTTCCTATCCCGTTTTCCCGGCCGGGTGGTCAACACCCATCCCGCGCTGCTGCCGGCGTTCCCCGGTGCGCATGCCGTCGCCGATGCGCTGGACTACGGGGTGACGGTGACGGGGTGCTCGGTGCACGTGGTCGATTCGGGCGTCGACACGGGGCCAGTCCTGGCCCAGGAGGCCGTGGAGGTGCGAGACACCGATGACGAATGCACGCTGCACGAGCGCATCAAGGTCGTGGAACGGCGACTGCTCGTCAAAGTCCTCGCTGAGATGGCGACGTATGGCGTGAAGTGGAGAGGCAGAAAGGCGATCCTAGGATGACCGCAGCATGACGGCACGCACCCTGATCGGGAGGAAACCGATTCGACGTGCGCTGATCAGCGTGTACGACAAGAGCGGGCTGATCGCGCTGGCGCAGGGTCTGCACGAAGCCGGCGTCGAACTCGTGTCCACCGGATCGACCGCCAAGACCATCGCCGACAAAGGCATCCCGGTAACCCCCGTGGAGTTCGTCACCGGGTTCCCGGAGATTCTCGACGGCCGCGTGAAGACCCTCCACCCGCACGTGCATGCGGGCTTGCTCGCCGACACGCGCAACCCCGAGCACGTCGCCGCCCTGCAGAAGCTCAAGATCGAGCCCTTCGATCTCGTCGTGGTCAACCTGTACCCGTTCAGCGAAACGGTGGACTCCGGAGCCGATATCGATGAATGCGTGGAGCAGATCGACATCGGCGGACCCTCGATGGTCCGCGCGGCGGCCAAAAACCACGCCAGTGTCGCCGTCGTCGTCGAGCCACTGGGGTACGACGGTGTTCTGGCGGCGGTTCGCGGCGGCGGATTCACCCTCGAGGAACGAAAGAAGCTGGCGTCGTTGGCATTCCGCCACACCGCGGAATACGACATCGCCGTCGCCGGCTGGACCGAGTCCATCCTGGCGCCGGAATCCGGCGACGCGCCGGCCTTCCTGCCACCGTGGCTGGGCCGCAACTGGCGGCGAACCTCGCTGCTGCGCTACGGCGAGAACCCGCATCAGCAGGCCGCGCTCTACAGCGATGACGCCGGCTGGCCGGGGCTGGCGCAAGCCCAGCAACTACACGGCAAGGAGATGAGCTACAACAACTTCACCGATGCCGACGCGGCCTGGCGGGCGGCCTTCGACCACCAGCAGATCTGCGTGGCGATCATCAAGCACGCCAACCCGTGCGGTATCGCGGTCTCAGCGGTGTCGGTCGCCGACGCTCACCGCAAGGCCCATGAGTGCGATCCGTTGAGCGCCTTCGGCGGCGTGATCGCGGCGAACACCGAGATCACCGTCGAGATGGCCGAACAGGTGGCGGAGATCTTCACCGAGGTGATCATCGCGCCCGCGTACGAGCAGGGTGCGGTGGAGGTCTTGGCGCGTAAGAAGAATGTGCGGGTGCTGGTGGCCGGCGAACCGGAGGTCGGGGGAGTGGAGATCCGGCAGATCAGCGGCGGGGTGTTGATGCAGCAGCGTGACGGGATCGACGCTGCCGGCGACAATCCCGCCTCATGGACCCTGGCCGCCGGGCCGGCTGCGGATGCCGCGACATTGGCCGACCTCGCGTTCGCCTGGCGGGCCTGCCGGGCGGTGAAGTCCAACGCGATCGTGATCGCGGCCGACGGCGCCACCGTCGGAGTCGGGATGGGACAGGTGAACCGGGTCGACGCCGCCAGGCTGGCGGTCGAGCGGGGCGGCGACCGGGTCGGCGGTGCGGTGGCGGCCTCCGACGCCTTCTTCCCGTTCCCCGACGGTCTGCAGGTGCTCACCGACGCCGGGGTGAGGGCGATCGTGCACCCGGGCGGATCGGTGCGCGACGACGAGGTCACCGCGGCTGCTGCGGCGGCCGGAATCACGCTCTACCTCACCGGTGCCCGGCATTTCGCGCACTGACGCCGACCCGTCGAAGTGACCGGCTGCTGACGGCAGGGTCGGTGGGGCTGCCGCCCGCTCGACAGCGGACGTAGCGTGGGGGGCGTGACTGCGCACAGTAACGACACTCGCCGCCCCGCCACCGTCGGCGAATTGCGCGCCTCCGGCCACCAGGAGCGCGGTGTCAAGGAGGAGATCCGGGAGAACCTGCTGACCGCCCTGGCCGACGGCGAGGACGTGTGGCCGGGAATCTTCGGTTTCGAAGACACCGTGCTGCCACAGCTTGAGCGAGCGCTGATCGCCGGTCACGACTTCGTTCTGCTCGGCGAGCGGGGCCAGGGCAAGACCCGGTTGCTGCGCTCACTGATCAACCTGCTCGATGAATGGACCCCGGTGATCGCCGGTTCCGAACTCGGTGAGCACCCGTACTCGCCGATCACCCCGGAGTCGATCCGGCGCGCCGCTGAACTGGGTGACGCGCTCCCGGTCATCTGGCGGCACCGCAGTGAGCGTTACACCGAGAAGCTGGCCACCCCGGACACCAGCGTCGCCGACCTGGTGGGTGACATCGACCCGATCAAGGTCGCCGAAGGCCGCACCCTCGGCGATCCGGAGACCATCGCCTACGGCCTGATCCCTCGCGCGCACCGCGGCGTCGTCGCCGTCAACGAACTGCCCGACCTGGCCGAACGCATTCAGGTGGCGATGCTCAACGTGATGGAGGAGCGCGACATCCAGGTCCGCGGCTACACGCTGCGGCTGCCGCTGGACGTGCTGGTGGTGGCCAGCGCCAACCCGGAGGATTACACCAACCGCGGCCGGATCATCACCCCGCTCAAGGATCGCTTCGGCGCCGAGATCCGCACGCACTACCCGCTCGAACTCGACGCCGAGGTTGGTGTGATCAGCCAGGAGGCACACCTGACCGCGGACGTCCCGCCGTATCTGCTCAACGTCATCGCCCGCTTCACCCGGCTGCTGCGCGAGTCGCAGTCGGTGGACCAGCGCTCCGGCGTCTCGGCGCGCTTCGCCATCGCCGCCGCCGAGACGGTGGCCGCCTCCGCGCGGCACCGCGGCGCCATCCTGGGCGAGGACGAACCCGTGGCGCGAGTGGTCGATCTGGGCACCGTGATCGACGTTCTGCGCGGCAAGCTGGAGTTCGAGTCCGGCGAGGAGGGACGGGAACTGGCGGTCCTGGAACATCTGCTGCGGCGTGCCACCGCCGACACCGCCCAGCGTGCGCTCGGCGGGATCGACGTCGGACCGCTGGTGAGCGCGGTGGAGAACTCGGAAGTCACCACCGGCCAGCAGATCTCGGCGAAGGACGTGCTGGCCGCGCTGCCCGATCTCCCGGTGATCGACGCCATCGCCGAGCGCTTGGGCGCTCGCAGCGAGGGCCAGCGTGCCGCCGCGCTGGAACTCGCGCTCGAGGCGCTGTACCTGGCCAAGAAGATCGACAAGAACACCGAGGACGGCGAGACGGTCTACGGCTGATGGCGAAACGACGCGCGCACGACTCCCGCTACTCCGCCTACAGCGGCGGACCGGATCCGCTGGCCCCGCCGGTGGATCTGCGTGAGGCGCTCGAGCAGATCGGCCAGGACGTCATGGAGGGCGCATCGCCGCGACGTGCCCTGTCGGAGTTGCTGCGCAGAGGATCCCCGAATATGAAGGGCGCCGACCGGCTGGCGGCCGAAGTGAACCGCCGGCGCCGGGAACTCCTGCAGCGCAACAACCTTGACGGCACCCTGCAGGACATCAAAAGGCTACTCGACGAGGCGGTCCTGGCCGAACGCAAGGAACTCGCCCGGGCCCTCGACGACGACGCGCGTTTCGCCGAGATGCAGATCGAGTCGCTGTCACCCTCTCCTGCCAAAGCCGTCCAGGAGTTGTCCGACTACAACTGGCGCAGTCCCGAGGCCCGCCAGAAGTATGAGGAGATCAAGGACCTTCTCGGCCGGGAGATGCTCGATCAGCGCTTTGCCGGAATGAAACAGGCGTTGGAGAACGCGACCGACGCCGACCGTGAGGCCGTCAGCGAGATGCTCGGCGATCTCAACGACCTGCTCGACAAGCACGCCCGCGGCGAGGACACCAAAGAGGACTTCGAGGAGTTCATGGCCAAGCACGGCCAGTACTTCCCGGAGAACCCGCGCAACGTCGAGGAGTTACTGGACTCGCTGGCCCAGCGCGCGGCGGCGGCGCAGCGCTTCCGCAACAGCCTCTCTGCCGAGCAGCGTGCCGAACTGGATGCGCTGGCGCAGCAGGCCTTCGGCTCACCGGCGCTGATGGAGGCGCTGAGCCGGCTGGACTCCCACCTGCGGGCGGCGCGTCCCGGAGAGGACTGGGACGGATCAGCGGAGTTCTCCGGGGAGAACCCACTCGGCATGGGACAGGGCGCGCAGGCGCTGGCTGATATCGCCGAGTTGGAGCAACTTGCCGAGCAGCTGTCGCAGAGCTATCCCGGCGCCACCATGGACGACGTCGACCTCGACGCGCTGGCCCGCCAGCTCGGCGACCAGGCGGCGATCGACGCCCGCACACTCGCCGAACTGGAGCGCGCCCTGATGAATCAGGGATTCTTCGACCGCGGTGCCGACGGGCAGTGGCGGCTCTCACCCAAGGCCATGCGCCAGCTTGGACAGGCCGCGCTCCGTGATGTGGCCCAACGGCTTTCGGGCCGGCACGGCGAACGCGAGACCCGCCGGTCCGGTGCCGCCGGCGAACTCACCGGCGCCACAAGACCGTGGGCCTTCGGTGACACCGAACCCTGGAATGTCACCCGCACCATCACCAACGCGGTGTTGCGCCGCGCGGGCACCGGCCACGGCGACGGACCGATCCGCATCGCCGTCGATGACGTCGAGGTGTCGGAGACCGAGACCAGGACGCAGGCCGTCGTCGCGCTGCTGGTGGACACATCGTTCTCGATGGTGATGGAGAATCGCTGGCTGCCGATGAAGCGCACCGCACTGGCGCTCAACCATCTGGTGAGCAGCCGGTTCCGCTCGGATGCGCTGCAGATCATCGCCTTCGGCCGCTACGCCCGCACGGTGAGCGCAGCCGAATTGACCGGGCTGGAGGGCGTCTACGAACAGGGCACCAATCTGCACCACGCGCTCGCGCTGGCCGGCCGGCATCTGAGGCGCCATCCCAGCGCGCAACCGGTCGTGCTGGTGGTCACCGACGGCGAGCCCACCGCGCATCTCGAGGATTTCGACGGCCGTGGCTCGTCGGTGTTCTTCGACTACCCGCCCCACCCGCGGACCATCGCCCACACCGTGCGGGGATTCGACGAGATGGCCCAACTGGGAGCCCAGGTGACGATCTTCCGACTGGGCGACGATCCTGGACTGGCGCGGTTCATCGACCAGGTGGCCCGGCGGGTGGAGGGCCGCGTGGTGGTACCCGACCTCGACGGACTCGGGGCAGCGGTGGTCGGTGACTACCTGCGCTCCCGCCGGCGCCACTGACGCCGCTCAGCACGGCTGAACTCGGCCGGGCAACCATCGCCGCCGCGGCCGAGTGCAGGCCGGCGGAGGTGGGCGTTCGCCCCGGAATCGGATGCGGAGTCCGGAGTTGATCGGTACCGTGATTGCTCTGTGCCCCGCGGTGAGCCGTTATGGTGCGATTTCGGGGGACCATTGGTGACAGATGAGTTTGCCGGAGGCCGGCCGACGTGATCGCGGCGACCGGTCCCCGGAAGGCTCCGAGGCTGCTGTGGCAAATTTTGCGCATTTCGCTCGTCCTGAGAGCAAACTGAGAATCGGGTTACCTTAAGCTGATGACCGTGACCTTCTGAGTCGGAAATCCCAGTAAGTAGGCGTCAGGGCCAGATGGTTGGCAGGTCCGCCAACCGGAATTTTTCCCGCTTTGATTTGCCATACGGCAAACTCAGCCCTATCATTGTGACGGCTCGGCAGTATGGGCTGCAGCAGACCGATGTGTTCGCCGCCAGGAGGCGGACCGCAGCGAAAAGGGGAACCCCCACATGGCGACTCAGACTCGTCCCTTCCTGACGGCGGGAGCGGCGCTTGTCAGTGCGGCCGCTATCGTCGCCGCCTCGCCGGGGATCGCCCCCAGCGCATCCATCGCGACGCCGAACGCGCTGTCCAAGGCGGCCTACGAACTGACCACGTTCGCCGACGTCTTCACCATCCCCGCCGCGGAGTGGACCAACCTCCTGTTCTACTCGTCCGAATACGGCGGTTTCGTGGGTCCGGAGAACGAGCCGCTCACCGTGGAACCCTGGGCCTCGTACTGCAACTACGAGTGCACCGTCAGCGGTATCTCCGGCGCGTTGTACCTGGGCCTCGACGCCCTGGTCAACGGCAACGGCAACGGGTGGGATGACCGCGACAACTGGGGTGTGGGCATCGTCAACTACTTGTTCGAGCCCACCTTCGCCCGCGCCATCGGCGGCGGCGGCGGCAACTTCACCGTGCAGACCGGTACCGCGGGCCTCAGTGCGGCGACGGCCTATCTGCTGCAGGCCACCTTCGGACAGGCGAGCCCGATCCTGAGCACCTTCATCCAGCTCGCGTTCTACGGCCCCTACCTGGTGACCATCGCGTGGGAGGACTTCCTGGCGTTCGCGGCCAGCGCAGTCAGCGGGGTGCCCGTCATCGGACCGTTCATCGCCGACAGCATCACCGCCTACGCCGGCGAACTTCCGGCACCCGGGTACATCCCGGTGGAGAACGAGATCTACTACACCGCTGGTCTTTCCGGTGTGCTGCAGTACTGGATCAACACGCTGACCGGTGCCACCGGCCAGCAGCCGCAGACCTCGGCCGCGGTTGCGGCGCCGGCGCGGGTCGTCGCGTCGGTCGCCGAAGCCGTGGCGGCTCCCGCTGTTGAGGCTGCGGCCCCCGCGGCGGAGGCGGTGGAAGAGGCGCAGGTCGAGGTTCCCGCGACTGCCTCAGCCGAGGTCTCGGCGACCGTCGACACTCCCGCGGCGGAGGTTCCCGAGAGCGCTCCGGCGCAGGACGCCGTTCCCACGGCAGCTGATGTCAAGGCTGACGCCGCTCCGGTCGACAGCTCGTCGAGTGCGGTTGCCGAGGCGACGGCGGAGGCCACGTCGGAGGAGGCCGCCGCGCCTGCTCCGGCTCCGTCGAAGGCCACTAGCAAGCGTCCGGTTCGCGACGCCATCGCCAAGGTGACCAAGAGCATCACCTCTGCTGTCGACAGCGTGAAGGCCGGCGCCACCAGCGCTCCGGCAGAGACCGCCGACGCCGGCTGATTCACTCACCGAACAGATCGGCCCCCCTTCCTATGGGAGGGGGGCCGATCTGTCGTGTGCGGGCCGGTGTCAGCGCGATTCGCCGACGGCGCGTCTGCGTCGCTTGATGCCCACGCCGCCAAGGAGAGAGAAACCTTTGATCCGCACCCTGGGCGCCCCCGGCGCACCGGTGCCCTCCGCGCCGTGGTCGAATCCGCCCATCACGCCGTGGCCGGCGATCTCCACGTTGACCTCGGGCGGCAGCAGAATCGTCTGTCCGCCCAGGATCGAGTATGCGTGGATCTCGACCTCCGATGAGGTGAAATCGGCGTAGCGCAGATCCACCACCCCGCCGCCGAACAACGTGAAGGTCGTCATCCGCTTGGGTACATACCAGCGCCCGCGTCTTTCGAATCCGCTGAGGATCGCCAGCAGCATCGTCGAAGGAGCGGGCCGGCTCTTTCCGCGCCGGTACTCCATGGCCTCGGGCAGGTCGTCGGTCAGGCGCTCGAGTTCGTCGTACGTGCCGGCCGCGTAGGCCTTGGACAGGCGTTGTTCGTACTGTTCCAGTGTCAGGCGCCCGTGCGCGGCCGCCTCGGAGAGCAGTTGCGCCGCCTGAATCCGATCGTCATCACTGGCCTGTTCTGAAGCGTCGCGGGCCGCGCTGGCTTTGCGTGCCGACGAGTCGGACCTGCGCGACAGGTCAGGTCCGGGCGAGACTCCCGTCGGCGATACCTCTGACATAGTGAGTTGAGCGTACGACTCGCGATCCCGCCGGTGAAAGCCCGTTCACCAAACCGTCACACGGGAGATCAGTAGGACCGCGGCAGGCCCAGCGACGTCTGGGCGATGAAGTTGAGCACCATCTCGCGGCTGACCGGAGCTATCCGTGACAGCCTGGACGCGGTCAGCATTGCTGCCACACCGTATTCCTGGGACAACCCGTTACCGCCCATTGATTGCACCGCTTGGTCGACCGCCCGGGTGGAAGCCTCTCCGGCCGCGTACTTGGCCATGTTCGCCGCCTCCGCGGCGGCCGTATCGTCGCCGGCGTCGTAGAGTGTGGCCGCCTTCTGCATCATCAGTTTCGCCAGTTCCAGTTCGATATGGTTCTGCGCCAGTGGATGGGCGATGCCCTGGTGCGCGCCGATCGGCGTCTTCCACACCTGCCGGGTCTTGACGTACTCGGTGGCCTTGCCCAGCGCGAGCCGACCCATTCCGACGGCACTTGCCGCACCCATGATCCGCTCGGGGTTCAGTCCGGCGAACAACTGACCGATCGCGGCGTCCTGATCCCCGACCAACGCGTCGGCGGGAAGGCGCACCTCATCGATGAAGACCTGAAACTGGCTCTCCGGCATGGACAGTTCCATCGGGATCTTGGTGAAGGTGAAGCCCGGACTGTCGGTCGGCACGATGAACAGGGCCGGACGAAGGCTGCCCGTCTTCGTCTCCTCGGTCCGGGCGACCACAAGAACCGCTTGCGCCTGGTCCAGGCCGGAGATCCACACCTTCTGACCCGACAACACCCAGTCGCTGCCGTCGCGACGTGCGGTGGTGGTGATGCGGTGCGAGTTGGAGCCGGCGTCGGGCTCGGTGATGGCGAACGCCATGGTGATCGAACCGTCGGCGATGCCGGGCACCCAGCGCTTCTTCTGTTCAGCGGTACCGAACTTCGCGATGATCGTGCCGTTGATGGCAGGGGAGACCACCATCAGCAGAAGCGGGCATCCCGCCGCGGCCATCTCCTCCATCACCAGCGCCAGCTCGTACATGCCCGCGCCGCCGCCGCCGTACTCCTCGGGGAGATTCACCCCGATGAATCCCAGTTGTCCTGCCTCCCGCCACAATTCGTCGGTGTGGCCGCCGGATCGGGTCTTCTCAAGGTAGTAGTCGGGTCCGTAGTTGGCCGCCAGCGCAGCGACCGCCTTGCGAAGCGCTTGACGTTCGGCACTCTCGATGAAGCTGGTATCGGTCATTGCCGTTCCTCCGTTTGGGGCTCCGATTGCGGGGCTTCGACACGCGCCAGTGCGGCGCCCAGTTCGACCTGCTGGCCGACGGTGACGTCGAATTGGGTCAATACCCCGTCGGCCGGCGAGGTGATGGTGTGTTCCATCTTCATCGCCTCCAGCCATATCAGCGGCTGCCCGGCGGTCACCGTGTCGCCGACGGCGGCACCGACCCGGATCACCGATCCGGGCATCGGCGCAAGCAGTGATCCTTCGTGTGTCAGGAAATCCGGTTCGCCGAAGCGCGGCACCGCGGTGAAAGTGACTGCCCCGCGCGGGGAGTCGACATACACCTGGTCGCCGTAACGGGCGACATCGAAAGCAGTCGCCACTGACGAGTCGGCCAGCACCACCCGGTCGGGCGCCGATGACAGCACCGCGACGCCGGTGTCATCCGGCAGGTGGACGCCGGTTCGGGTGAACAGATAGCCGACGCGGTGATCCGTACCGCCGGAGTCCCGGAAGACCTTGTGCTGATCGGAGGAGATCACGTTGCGCCATCCGCTCGGCAACCCACCGAGCACCGCTGCCGCTGCCCGGTTGTGCGCCGCGGCGGCGAGTGCCGCGGCGATCGCCGCCAGCCGAACGGTGCGACCGTCTGCCAGGGGAGCCGAGAGGATCTCGAGGCCGTGGCTGTCGAAGAATGCGGTGTCGGTGGCACCAGCCAGGAAGGCCGGGTGGTGCAAGACGTTGACCAGCAGATCGCGGTTCGTCCGCACGCCGTGAATGCGTGCGCGCGCCAGGGCGTCGGAAAGCATGCGGGCGGCGGCTGCCCGTGTCGGTGCGTGGGAGATGACCTTTGCAAGCATCGAGTCGTAGTGGATCGACACCGTCGAACCGTCGGCGATTCCGGAGTCCAGCCGAACGCCGCCGCGATCCAGCGGACCGAATTCACCGGCAACCGCGGGCACCTCGAAGTGGTGGATCTTCCCGGCCTGCGGCTGCCAGTCGGCGGCCGGGTCTTCGGCGCACAGCCGCACCTCGATCGAATGCCCGACCGAGCGTGGAGTCTCAGTGGGCAGGCGCTCGCCGGCGGCGACGGCCAATTGCAGTTCGACGAGATCGCATCCGGTGGTCAGTTCGGTCACCGGGTGCTCCACCTGCAGCCGGGTGTTCATCTCCAGAAAGAAGAACTCACCGTTGTCATCGGCGAGGAATTCCACCGTTCCGGCGCCGGTGTAACCGATGGCATTGGCGGCCAGCCGTGCGGCGATGAACAGCCGCTCCCGCATCCCGGGGATCCGGTCGACCAGCGGGGAGGGCGCCTCCTCGACGATCTTCTGATGGCGGCGCTGGATCGAGCACTCCCGTTCGCCGAGTGCCCACACCGTCCCGTGCGCGTCCGCCATCACCTGCACCTCGACGTGGTGGCCGCACGGCAGGTAGCGCTCGCAGAACACGGTCGGGTCGGCGAACGCCGACTGCGCCTCCCGTCGGGCGGCCTGTACCTGCGTGGTCAGATCGGCGAGGCTGTCGACCACGCGCATACCGCGCCCGCCCCCGCCGGCGGATGCCTTCACCAGAACAGGGAGATGCTCCGGCCGGATCGTCTCGGGGTCGAGTTCCTCGAGTACGGGCACCCCGGCGGCGGCCATCATCTTCTTGGCCTCGATCTTGGAACCCATCGCCGTCACCGCATTCGGCGGAGGTCCGATCCAGGTGAGCCCCGCGTCGATCACAGCCATCGCGAAACCGGCGTTCTCCGAGAGGAATCCGTAGCCGGGATGCACCGCGTCGGCCGCCGCGGCGTGGGCGGCGTTGATGATCTCCTCGATCGAGAGATAACTGTCGATGCGCACCCGGGCGTCGGCGTCGGCGACATGTGGGGACTGCGCGTCGGGGTCGGTGTGGACCGCGACGGTGCCGATGCCGAGGCGCCGGCAGGTGGTGAAGACTCGGCGGGCGATCTCGCCGCGGTTGGCGACCAGGACTCGGGTGATCACTTCTGCCCTCTGTTCTTCTGCCCTGTGTTCTTCGCGTAATCGCTCATCGCCGCCTACATCCGGAAGACGCCGAACTTCGACGTCCCCTCGATCGGGCAGTTGGCGATGGCCGACAGACACATTCCCAGCACGGTTCGGGTATCGCGGGGGTCGATCACGCCGTCGTCGTAGAGCCGGCCGGACAGGAACATCGGCAGCGACTCGGCCTCGATCTGCGCCTCCACCGCGGCGCGAAGTGCTGCGTCGGCCTCCTCGTCGACCGTGCCGCCGCGCGCCTCGGTGGCGGCACGGTTGACGATCGACAGGACACCGGCCAGCTGTACCCCGCCCATGACGGCAGACTTGGCGCTCGGCCAGGCGAACAGGAAACGCGGGTCATAGGCGCGTCCGCACATGCCGTAGTGCCCGGCGCCGTAGGAGGCGCCGATGAGCAGCGAAATGTGGGGGACCGCCGAGTTGGACACGGCGTTGATCATCATGGCGCCGTGTTTGATCATGCCGCCCTCTTCGTAAGCCCTGCCGACCATGTATCCGGTGGTGTTGTGCAGGAAGAGCAGCGGGGTGTCGGCCTGGTTGGCCAACTGGATGAACTGGGTGGCCTTCTGGGCCTCCGCACTGAACAGCACGCCACGGGCATTGGCCAGAATCCCGATCGGGTAGCCGTGGATATCGGCCCAGCCGGTCACCAGCGATCCGCCGTACAGCGGTTTGAACTCGTCGAACTCCGAGCCGTCGACGACGCGGGCGATCACCTCCCGCGGGTCGAACGGGATGCGTAGATCGGATGGAACGATTCCGAGCAGTTCACCCGGATCGGCCAGTGGTTCGGTGACGGCCCCGGGCGCACGGCCGCACTTCACCCGGTTGAGCCGAGCCACGATGCGCCGGCCGATGCGGATCGCGTCGGATTCGTCGACGGCGAAGTAGTCGGCGAGGCCGGACGTGCGGGCGTGCATGTCGGCGCCGCCGAGGGACTCGTCGTCGGACTCCTCGCCGGTCGCCATCTTCACCAGGGGCGGCCCGGCGAGGAACACCTTGGAACGCTCCTTGATCATGACCACGTGGTCGCTCATCCCAGGGATGTACGCGCCGCCGGCGGTGGAGTTGCCGAATACCAACGCGATCGTCGGGATACCTTCGGCCGACAACCGGGTGAGGTCCCGGAACATCCGGCCGCCGGGGATGAAGACCTCCTTCTGGGTGGGCAGGTCGGCGCCGCCGGACTCCACCAGGGAGATCACCGGTAACCGGTTCTCCAGAGCGATCTGATTGGCGCGCAGCAGCTTTCGCAGTGTCCATGGATTCGATGTGCCACCCCGGACAGTCGGGTCGTGCGCGATCAGCATGCATTCGGTGCCCTCGACGACTCCGATGCCGGTGATCAGGCTCGCGCCGACCTGGAACTCGGTGCCGTAGGCGGCCAGTGGCGACAGTTCGAGGAAGGGGGAGTCCTCGTCCACGAGCAGTTCGATGCGTTCCCGGGCGGTCAGCTTGCCGCGGTCGTGGTGGCGTTGCACGTACTTCTCGCCGCCGCCGCCCACGGCCTTGGCCAGCTCGGCGTCGAGTTCGGCGAGCTTGGCCGTCATGGCCTCTGCGGCCTCGGTGAACTCGGGCGAGCGCGGATCGACCGCACTGCGCAGCGCCGTCACCCCTGGTAACCCAGCGTCTTGGCGGCCAGGGCGGTCATGATCTCGGTGGCGCCCCCACCGATGCCCAGGATCCGCATGTCGCGGTACTGGCGTTCGATCTCTGACTCCGCCATGTAGCCCATGCCGCCGAACAGTTGCACGGCCTGGTTGACCACCCACTCGCCTGCCTCCACCGCGGTGTTCTTCGCGAAGCACACCGGGGCGATCAGGTTCGTGTCGCCGTCGAGTTCCCGTTCGATGATGCTGCGGGTGTACACGCGGGCGACGTCGATGCGCCGCGCCATCTCGGCCAGCGTGTTCTGGACGCTCTGCCTGGCGATCAGCGGCTTGCCGAAGGTCTCGCGGTCGCGGCACCACTGCTCGGTGATGTCCAGGCAGCGTTGCGCACTTGAATACGCCTGCACGGCGAGGCCGATGCGTTCGGAGACGAATGCCTGCGCAATCTGCAGGAAGCCGGTGTTCTCGGCACCCACCAGGTTCGTGACCGGCACGCGGGCGTCGGAGAATGACAACTCGGCGGTGTCCGATGACCGCCAGCCCATCTTGGCCAGTTTTCGGCTGACCTCGAAACCCGGCGTTCCCTTCTCGATGACGAGCATCGAGATTCCGGCCGCGCCCGACCCGCCGGTGCGGACCGCCGCCACCACGTAGTCGCCGCGCACGGCGGAGGTGATGTAGGTCTTGGATCCGTTGACCACGTAGTGGTCGCCGTCGCGGACGGCGGTGGTGCGCAGGTGCCCGACGTCGGATCCGCCCCCGGGTTCGGTGATGGCCAATGACCCGATCAGTTCGCCGCGCAGTGTGGGCGTGACGAACTTGTCGATCAGTCGGGTATCGCCGGAGGCGATCATGTGCGGCACCGCGATGCCGACGGTGAACAACGAGGCGAACACGCCGCCGGGTGTTCCGGCCTCGTGGAGTTCCTCGCAGATGATCGCTACGTCGGCGGCGTCGCCGCCCTCGCCGCCCACCTCCTCGGGAAAGCCGACGCCCAGCAGCCCGGCATCGGCGGCACTGCGGCTCAACTCGCGCGGCAGTTCGCCGATCTGCTCCCACTCGTCGATGTAGGGGAGGATCTCCCGCTCGGCGAAGGTGCGCACGGACTTCCGCAACTGCCGGCGTTCGTCGGTGTTCCAGATGCTCACAGCAGGATCTCCTCCGGTATGTCGATGTGACGGCTCCTCAGCCACTCCCCGAGACCCTTGGCCTGCGGATCGAAACGGGCGTGATACGCGACACCCTTGCCGAGGATCCCGTCGATCACGAAGTTCACCGCTCGGATGCCGGGGAACACATGCCGGGTGATCGGCAGATCCTTGGCCTCGGGCAGAAGTTCGCGCAGCAGGTCGACCGTGAGGGTGTGCGCGAGCCACCGCCACTGCTGCTCGGTGCGCACCCACACTCCGATATTGGCACCGCCGCCCTTGTCGCCGCTTCGGGCGCCGGCGACCGTGCCCAGCGGCAGGCGCTTGGTGGGACCACTCGGCAGCGGAGCGGGCAGCGCCGGTGTGTCGGCGTCCGCGAGTTCCAGGGTTTCGCTCGGCGGGGCTATCGGCACGCGCGTTCCGTCGGCGAGGACCGCGACATGATCGACGTCGGTGGTCGGCACATAACCGGGGGTGAACAGCCCGTACACCGCGGCGTCCGACGGCGGGGCAGTGGTGTGGAAACCCGGGTAGCTGGCCAGTGCGAGTTCCACTGCGGCAGAGGAAAACCGGCGGCCCACCGTGTTCTGATCGGGGTCGCGCACGGTGCAGGTGAGCAGAGCGCTCGCGGTCTGCTCGGTGTCCGCGTCGGGGTGGTCGGTCCGCGCCAGCGCCCATGTGAGTTCCGCGGGTGTGACGGTGAGCGCGGCCTCCAGTTGGCGCCGCACCAGGGCGGCCTTCTCCTCGACGTCGAGTCCGGTGAGGACGAAGGTCGCTGAATTGCGGTAGCCGCCGATGCTGTTCAGTGACACCTTCAGCGTCGGCGGCGGCGGCTCCCCGCGTACGCCGTAGATCCGCACCCGGTCCGGGCCGTCGTCGCTCAACTCGATGGAATCGAACCGGGCGATGGCATCAGGGTTGGCGTAGCGCGCGCCGGTGATCTCGTAGAGCAGTTGCGCGGTGACGGTGCCGATGCTGACCTGCCCGCCGGTGCCGGGGTGCTTGGTGATCACCGAGGAGCCGTCATGGTGGATCTCCGCGATCGGGAAGCCCGCGTGCCCCAGATCGCCGATCTCGGTGAAAAAGGAGTAGTTGCCTCCGGTGGCCTGTGTACCGCACTCGATGACGTGTCCGGCGACCACCGCTCCGGCGATCCGGTCATAGTCACCGCGACCCCAGCCGAAGTGGGAAGCGGCCGGACCGACGACCACCGACGCATCGGTCACACGGCCGGTCACCACGATATCGGCTCCGGAGTCGAGCGCCTCGACGATGCCCCACGCCCCCAGGTAGGCATTGGCGGTCAGCGGCGAACCGAAACCCAGCTCGCCGGCGCGGGACAACAGGTCGTCGCCCTCGACATAGGCGACCGTCGTCGGGATGCCGAGTGTGCCGGCGAGCGCCCGGACGGCGTCGGCGAGGCCGGCGGGGTTGAGACCGCCGGCGTTGGTGACGATCCGCACACCCGCGTCATGGGCCAGGCCGAGGCAGTCTTCGAGCTGGGTGAGAAAGGTCTTGGCGTACCCGCGGTCGGGGCTTTTCACGCGGTCGCGGCCCAGGATCAGCATGGTGAGCTCGGCCAGGTAGTCGCCGGTGAGAAAGTCCAGGTGCCCGCCGGTGAGCATCTCGCGCATGGCGGAGAGCCGGTCGCCGTAGAACCCCGAGCAGTTGCCGATCCGCACGCCTCGAGCCCCGGAATCCGACGCCCCTGCCATGCGTGCTCCCTCGCCTCGCCAACCAACCGGTAGGTTACCGCCGCAGTCCCGCTTTGGTGTAGACCGGCCCCGGCGGCTACTCTGATACCACTAGCCAGCGCCGATGGCCTGCGCGGCAGCATTCACGAGGAGATCGCTCACCATGGCTGTGCCCAAGCGGCGGATGTCGCGCTCGAACACCCGCAGTCGGCGTTCGCAGTGGAAGGCCGAAGCCCCTGGTCTGGTGACCGTGTCCGTCGGGGGCCGGCAGCACAAGGTGCCCCGCCGGCTGCTCAAGGCCGCCCGCCTGGGCCTCATCGACCTCGACAAGCGCTGACCCGCCGCCGCCACCCGGGCGGCGCGTTATCAGACGAATCTAAGTTGATTGGTTGAGACTGGTTCCCGTGCGAATTCTTGTGGTCGACGACGACCGGGCAGTGCGGGAGTCGCTGCGGCGTTCCCTCGCCTTCAACGGATACACGGTGGATCTGGCCGAGGACGGCGTGGAGGCCCTCGACGCGATAGCCAACGAGCGCCCCGACGCCGTGGTCCTGGACGTGATGATGCCGCGGCTGGACGGTCTCGAGGTCTGCCGGCAGCTCCGCAGCACCGGCGACGACCTGCCGATCCTCGTGCTGACCGCCCGCGACTCGGTGTCCGAGCGGGTGTCCGGCCTCGACGCCGGTGCCGACGACTACCTGCCCAAGCCGTTCGCGCTCGAGGAACTGCTGGCCCGGCTGCGGGCGTTGCTGCGCCGGACCGGACCGGATGAGCCGACGGAGAGCGCCACCATGACCTTCGGTGACCTCACGCTGGATCAGGCGACCCGCGAGGTGCACCGTGGCAAGCGTCCCATCAGCCTGACCCGCACCGAGTTCGCTCTGCTGGAAATGCTGATGGCCAACCCGCGCCGGGTGCTGACCCGAAGCCGGATCCTGGAGGAGGTGTGGGGATTCGACTTCCCCACCTCCGGCAACGCGCTGGAAGTGTACGTCGGCTACCTGCGCCGCAAGACCGAGGCCGAAGGAGAACCGCGGCTCATCCACACCGTGCGTGGTGTTGGTTATGTGCTGCGTGAGACACCACCCTGATGTCCCGTTGGAAGCAGCGCCGTGCGCGAGCGATGCGGGTGCCTGAGCGAGCCGCCACATCGTTGTCCTTGCGCTGGCGCGTGATGCTGCTGGCCATGTCGATGGTGGCGATGGTCGTGGTGCTGATGGCGGTGGCCGTCTACGCGGTGGTCTCCGCCGCGCTCTACACCGACATCGACAACCAGTTGCAGAGCCGGGCCCAGCTGCTGATCGCGAGCGGGTCGCTGGCCGCCGATCCGGCGAAGGCCATCGAGGGAACCGCCTACTCCGACGTGAACGCGATGCTGGTCAATCCCGGGCGCTCCATCTACACCGCCAATCAGCAGGGCCAGAGCCTGCCGGTGGGTCAACCGGAGAAAGCCGTCATCCGCGGCGAGTTGTTCCTGTCCCGGCGCACGGTCGGCGAGCAGCGGGTGCTGGCGATCCACCTGCCCAACGGGAGCTCGCTGCTGATCTCCAAAAGCCTGCAGCCCACCAACGAGGTGATGACCAAGCTCAAGTGGGTGCTGCTCGCGGTGGGCGGAATCGGTGTGGTGATCGCCGCGGTGGCCGGCGGCATGGTGGCGCGCACCGGTCTGCGTCCGGTCGGACGGCTCACCGAGGCGGCCGAGCGGGTGGCGCGCACCGACGATCTTCGTCCCATCCCGGTGTTCGGCAGCGACGAGCTGGCGCGGCTCACGGAGGCGTTCAACGCCATGCTCAGCGCGCTGGCGGAGTCTCGTGACCGGCAGGCGCGCCTGGTGGCCGACGCCGGCCACGAGCTGAAGACCCCGCTGACGTCGCTGCGTACCAACGTGGAGCTGCTGATGGCGTCCAGCAGCCCGGGGGCGCAGCTGATCCCGGAGAGTGAACTCGCCGAGTTGCGTTCCGATGTGATCGGCCAGATCGAGGAACTGTCCACTCTGGTCGGAGATCTGGTGGACCTCACCCGGGAGGACAACGCGCACGGCACCTCCCTGGAAGACATCGACATGACCGAGGTCATCGACCGCAGCCTGGAGCGGGTGCGCCGCCGCCGCAACGACATCCGCTTCGACGTCGACGTGGAGGGCTGGCAGGTGCACGGCGACGCCGCCGGTCTGTCGCGGGCTGTGCTCAATCTCCTCGACAACGCGGCCAAGTGGAGCCCATCCGGCGGCACCGTGGGTCTGCGGTTGCGCCGGGTGGATTCGGCCCATGCCGAACTGGTGGTGTCCGACCAAGGTCCGGGGATACCGCCCGAGGAACGCGGTCTGGTATTCGAGCGGTTCTACCGGTCCACCTCCGCCCGGGCGATGCCCGGTTCCGGTCTGGGACTGGCGATCGTCAAACAGGTCGTCGTCAAACACGGCGGGATGATCCACATCGATGACACGGTGCCCGAGGGCGACCCGCCAGGCACGTCGTTCTTCGTGCTGCTGCCCGGCCGCCCGACGCCGTCCACTTTCCGGCATTCGTCTGCCGTCAGCGAAACACCGGCCCCGAATGGTCAGGTGAACGCCGCAAACGGGGAACAATCGGGCGCACCGAGTGTTATCTCAGTCGATTCTCAGTAGTACCCGGCAAAATGAACCCGAATGAGGCGCTCTACCGCGCCTCATCGTCGAGAAAGAGCAAACTGACGACCATGACAGACGACCCCCGGTACGCCACGCCGCACCAGCCCGGCCAATCGCCGAGTCCGCAAGCGGCACAGGGCTACCCGCAGGCCGGCTATCAGCAGCCGTATGACTGGCGTTACGCCACCGGCAGCCCTACCGCGCAGCAGCAGTACCAGCCGGGCCAGACGCCGGGGTACCCCGCCGCCCCGCCGCGTAAGCGTTCCCGGACCGCCGCCCTGAGCGCGGGCGCGCTGGCGATCGCCGCGGTGTCCGCGGGCGTCGGCGGCGCGGTGGCCACCATGGTGCAACCCGACGGACGCGCGGTCACCACGATCACGACCGCGGCGCCCAACGGGCGCAACGTCCCCGCCGCGAACATCCCGATCGGCTCGGTCGAGCAGGTGGCGGCCAAGGTGGTGCCCAGTGTGGTGAAGCTCGAGACCAGGATGGGACGCCAGTCCGAGGAGGGCTCGGGCATCGTGCTGTCCGAGGACGGCCTGATCCTGACCAACAGCCACGTCGTCTCGGCGCTCAAGCCCGGAAAGGCCGCAGCCCCCGGCCTGCCCATTGGGCCGGGCGGCCCTGGCGGTCCGGGCGGTCCGGGCGGCGCGCCCGCGACTCCCGGCCTTCCGGCCGGTGCGCTGAGCACCACTGTCACGTTCGCCGACGGTCGCACCGCGCCGTTCACTGTGATCGGTGCCGACCCGGCCAGTGATATCGCGGTCGTGCGCGCCGAGGGTGTGTCGGGGCTGACGCCGATAACGCTGGGCTCCTCGGCCGACTTGCGTGTCGGTCAGGACGTGGTGGCGATCGGCTCTCCGCTCGGGCTCGAGGGCACTGTCACCACCGGTATAGTCAGCGCGCTCAACCGCCCGGTGGCCGCCAGTGGCGACGCCAACAATCAGAACACCGTGCTTGACGCAATCCAGACCGACGCGGCGATCAACCCGGGCAACTCCGGCGGCGCTCTGGTGAACATGAGCGGACAACTGGTCGGTGTGAACTCCGCGATCGCAACGATCGGCGGCGATTCACCGGACGCCCAAAGTGGTTCCATCGGTTTGGGTTTCGCGATTCCTGTCGATCAAGCCAAGCGCATCGCCGATGAGTTGATCAGCACCGGTTCCGCTTCTCACGCATCGTTGGGCGTTCAGGTCAGCAATGACGTGACCACGTACGGTGCCAAGATCGTGGAGGTGGTCAAGGGCGGTGCCGCGGCGAACGCCGGACTGCCCAGCGGCGTGGTCGTCACCAAGGTCGACGACCGGGTGATCGGCAGCGCCAATGCGTTGGTGGCGGCGGTGCGGTCCCGCGCCCCGGGCGACAAGCTCACCCTGACCTACCTCAACTCCTCGGGCGCAAGCCAGACTGTGCAGGTGACGCTGGGCAAGGCCGACCAGTGATCCGCCTCGTCACCGATGGCGGTGCCGCCGGTGGCGGCGGGGCGTCGCGGCCGGCGGAGCCCGGATATACGGTGAACGCCATGGGACAGCCCGACGGCGCCTGCGGGCGCGCTCTTGTCGTGGTGGTCGACGACAGTCAGGCGCGCGGTATCTCCGAGGATCACAGCGGATCGCTGGTCACCGAACTGCTCTCTGAGGCGGGATTCGTTGTGGACGGCGTGGTGGTGGTCTCCGCCGACGAGGTGGAGATTCGTAACGCGCTGAACACCGCGGTGATCGGCGGGGTCGACCTGGTGGTCTCGGTCGGCGGCACCGGCGTGACCCCGCGCGACGTCACGCCGGAGGCGACGCGGGCGATCCTGGACCGCGAGGTTCCCGGTATCGCCGAGGCGCTGCGTGCGTCCGGGCTGGCGGCCGGGAGCCTGGACGCGGGCCTGTCCCGCGGTCTGGCCGGTATCTCCGGCAGCACGATGGTGGTCAATATCGCCGAATCCCGTGCGGCGGTCCGCGACGGGATGGCGACCCTGTGCCCGCTGGCCGCCCAGGTGATCGCCGAGCTTTCCAGCCTCGAGCTGTGACGCCGGGATCCACGGCTGTGAGCTGGGGAAATAAGACGCGATGTGATCGTCGTCACAATCCGGGGTCGGGCTGTGGTAACTGAGCGCCCCGGCAGGGCATCCGCCGACGCCGCAGTTAACAGCATTTTCGGCAGCGAACTGCCCGGGGAGTCGTCTGACGAACGCGACCCCGAGTCGGCCCAGTCGGCCTGCGATCGCGACGACTGGCTCCGCGAAAACGTTCCGCCGCACCACATTTGATCCCGCAAGGGTGAGCCGCGCGCGTCGGGTGGCGGCGCGGCCGCCGGGCGCGCGCCCGAGTGCCTCCATCCGCCCCACCACAGGCCGCCGGCAACGTCACCTGGGGTCCATCGCGGACCCGGGTGAAATACGCCGATTCGGCTGTTCTTCCGTTCGCGTTGCCGCGCCGATGCTCTACCGATATCTTTCTGCGTGGAACACGTCGTCCGGTGCCCCCGAGACACAGGGTCACTGCCTATACACGCTGGGGAGACCATGAAGATACTTGGTCGCGTCTTGGTGGCTCTGACAGCCGCCGTCGCCGGATTGATGGCTGGGTCGCCGGTATCGCACGCGCAGATGGACAACCAGCAGAGCATGGTCGACGGCATCGGCCGGACGATGACGATTCAGCAGTGGGACACCTTCCTCGACGGGGTGGCGCCGCTGGACCGCAACCGGCTGACCCGGGAGTGGTTCCATTCCGGCAAGGCGCTGTACTCGGTGGTGGGTCCGGGCGCCGATGAGTTCGCCGGGACGTTGGAACTCGGTTACCAGGTGGGCTTCCCGTGGTCGCTCGGCGTGGGCATCAACTTCTCCTACACCACGCCGAACATCCTGCTCGACGACGTGTCGATCTCGCCCCTGGCATTCGACCCGCTGGGTTCGGTGATCACCCCGAACCTCTTCCCCGGCGTGTCGATCTCCTCGGACCTGGGCAACGGCCCGGGCATTCAGGAGGTCGCGACGTTCTCGGTGGACGTGGAGGGCCCGGAGGGGTCGGTGGCGGTGGCCAATGCGCACGGCACGGTGACCGGCGCGGCCGGCGGCGTGCTGCTGCGTCCGTTCGCCCGGCTGATCTCCAAGGCCGGCGACAGCGTGACCACCTACGGCGAGCCCTGGCGGATGAACTAACTCGAACGAACGCAATTGATGACGGCCCCCGGCTTCGCCGGGGGCCGTCATCATTCGAGGGTCGTCGGCGCTGTCGGCGCTACTCGCTGAGTGTGAAGTGCCCGGAGCGGTCGCCGGGCGAGGTGTCCTTGCCGCCGACGGCATCCCGGATCTCGGTCAGCAGCCGCACCTGCTTGTCCTCGGCGGACTCCGCCTCACCCTTGCTGCGAATTTTGCTGTAGGGCAGCACCACCAAGAAGTACACCACCGCCGCCACCAGCACGAAGTTGATCAACGCCGACAGCACCACGTTGAGGTCGAGGGTCTGCCCGCCGCCGATGTTGATCTGGAGCGCTCCGTACGACGCGTCCTTGCCGGCCCCGATCCGGTCGATCAGGGGGGTGATGATGCTCTCGGTGAACTTGGTGACCAGCCCGGTGAACGCGGTGCCGATCACGACCGCGACCGCCAGGTCGATGATGTTGCCGCGGGACAGAAACTCCTTGAATCCCTTAAACACGATCTGCCTTTCTTTGCCGAGCCCGCTCAGGGGTGTCGAAAGCCTAACGCAACGTCCGCAGGGGTAGAGGCCGCCGATTTAACCGCTCAGTGAATCGTGAGGGTGAGTGCTTGCGTCAGACCGGCGCCAGCCACCGTGGTGGCCGCCGGCGCCGCCAACGCGACCAGTACCACCCGATCGGAGTCGGCGCCGGTGCGCCTGTCGGGAGATGGGACGAGCACGACCACAGCCGCGGCGGCCAGCAACCGGGGCCGCGCCCCGCTGTCCTCACCGGGTGCGCCCAGCACGTCCACCACATCGCCGGGACGAATGACGTCGAGAACCGCCGGATCACTGAGGCGCAGCGGCACGATCCGGGCGTTCGGCCCGGCGCTCAGGCCGGCCAGTCTCGAGCCCAGCACGCGGGCATCGGTCAGCATCTCGCCGCGTCGCGCCGCCCCGGCCAGGGACGAACCGAGCAGATCCTCCAGACTCGTCAGGGCTCCGTCGGGAAGTGTTGCAGCCGAACGCCTTTCCAGCCTCACGTCGCCTGCGGTCATGACGTGACCCGGGCCGATATCTGCCGCGGCCACGGCGACATGAACATAGGTCTGGTCGGGATCCGGCCACAGCGCGGCCGCGGCCGCGAGCACCACGAGAACCCCCGCGGCAAGACGACGGGCGGCGGCGGTCCGGGCGAAGTCCGGGCGCAGTGCCCGTGAAAGCCGCTCGCGCGCCGTCGGATTCAATGACCGCGGATTCAGTGACGGCGGATTCAGTGGCTCCCGCATGCCCGCACTGTAGGCGCCGGGCCGAGAAGACGCGTGCGCGTGGATCCGCGTCTGTGGAGGAGGTCTAGCTGGAGCCGGCCGAGGCGGGTGCCGGGGTGCTGGACGCCGGCGAACTCGACGACGACCCCGATGACGAGGACGAAGATGAACCCGACGACGACCCAGACGACGAACCGGCGGACCCCGACGACGATGCGTCGGAGGATTTCGTGGCGGACTTCTCCGACGAAGACGACGAGTCCGACGCCGCGGACGACTCGCCCTGGGCGCGGCTGTCGGTGCGGTAGAACCCGCTCCCCTTGAAGACCACACCCACCGAGTTGAAGAGTTTGCGCAACCGGCCGGAGCACTGCGGACAGGTGGTCAGCGCGTCGTCCGTGAAGGCCTGCACCGCGTCGAACTTGTTGTCGCACTCAGTGCACGCGTAGCTATAGGTCGGCACATGAACCTCCGGGGCGAATGAACTGTTAGCACTCTACCGTGTCAAGTGCTAGAACCGCTATCGCCGCCGTCCCATTCCCGCAGCCGGACGCAGCCGGCAGCGGGCGTCAGCGCGTGAGTCATCCGGACATCGTGCGGTTCGTGCGGCAGCTCGTCGACCAGCTCGCAGTCGCGCACGACAGCCACCATGCGGGTCCCGGTCCGGCACAGCCGCAGCGAGCGATCGTAGAAGCCGCCGCCGCGGCCCAGCCGGACGCCGAAGCGGTCCACGGCGAGTGCGGGCACCAGCACCACCTCGGCGCGACGGACGTCCTCGGGCGGCAACCACGGGCCCGGCGGCTCCTGCAGCCCGAATCGCGCGGCGACCAGCGAGCCGGGTACATACCGTCCCCACCGCAGCGGGAGGTGCTCGCCGGACGGCCCGACGCCGGCGACCGGCAGCAACACCGTCTCGCAGAGCTCATGCAGCCGTTCCACCATCGCCGCTGACCCGGGTTCGGCGCCCACCGGCACGTACGCGCACACGACGCGCGCGCCGTCGAGCACCTCCGGAAGGTGGGCGCACAACTGCTCGGCCTCGGCGTCGCGCACCCCCTCGGGCACCGCCCGGCGGGCCGCCAGCAATGCCGCCCTGCGCTGCGCTTTTACCGCGGCCGTCATAGGTTCCACTGTCTCAGCGTGAACCCTGCCGCGCCAAACCTCCCACGGCAGCGGACGGCTAGGGTGTCTGGGATGACGGTGTCCGGAACGACCACGCCGAAGGCGCCGACGGTGCCCATTCCCCGCACGGCGATCGTGCCGGCGGCCGGCCTGGGCACCCGTTTCCTGCCCGCCACCAAGACGGTGCCCAAAGAGTTGCTCCCGGTGGTCGATACCCCGGGAATCGAACTGGTCGCCGAGGAGGCCGCCGAGGCCGGCGCCGAGCGGCTCGTCATCGTGACCTCCGAGGGCAAGGACGGGGTGGTCGCGCACTTCGTCGAAGACCTGGTCCTCGAGGGCACCCTGGAGGCGCGCGGCAAGAAGGCGATGCTGGAGAAGGTCCGCCGGGCAGCCGCACTGATCAAGGTCGAGTCGGTGGTGCAGGACGAACCGCTCGGACTCGGCCACGCCGTCGGCTGTGTCGAGGCGGTGCTCTCACCGGACGAGGACGCGGTGTCGGTGCTGCTGCCCGACGACCTCGTCCTGCCGACCGGGGTCCTGCTGACGATGGCCGGGGTACGCGCCGAACGCGGCGGCACCGTGCTGTGCGCCATCGAGGTGTCGCCCGAGGAGATCAGCGCCTACGGCGTCTTCGATGTAGAGCCGGTGCCCGGAGCGGCGCGTCCGGACGTGCTGCGGGTCAAGGGCATGGTGGAGAAGCCCGCGGCCTCCGACGCGCCGTCGCTGCTCGCCGCGGCCGGCCGCTACATCCTCGACCGGGCGATCTTCGACGCGTTGCGTCGTGTGGAGCGCGGCGCCGGGGGCGAGATCCAGCTCACCGACGCGATCGCGCTGCTGATCGCCGAGGGTCACCCGGTCCACGTGGTGGTCCACCGCGGTTCCCGACACGACTTGGGAAATCCTGGCGGCTATCTCAAGGCTGCGGTTGACTTTGCGTTGGACCGTGACGACTACGGCCCCGATCTTCGGAAATGGTTGGTGGCGCGGCTCGGGCTGTCCGACAAGAACCCGCACTGATACACCCGCACTGACCGCGGGCTCAGGCTCGAGGCGAGAGAGGCGCGCTGTGCGTTCGGTGGAGGAACAGCAGGCCACGGTGATGGCCGCTGCGGTCGCGCCGAGGCCGGTGCGCGTGCCGATCGCCGAGTCGCAGGGCCTGATGTGCGCCGAGGACGTCATCACCGAGAGGGCCATGCCCGGCTTCGACCAGGCCGCCATCGACGGCTACGCGGTGCGTAGCGTCGATGTCTCCGGCGGCGGCGACGGCCAGATCGTCCTGCCGGTGATGGGGGTGATCGAAGCCGGCGCACGTACGCCCAGCAGGTTGCAGCCCAGGCAGGCCGCGCGGGTGCAGACCGGTGCGCCCATGCCGACGCTCGCCGACGCCGTCCTTCCGGCGCGGTGGACCGACGGGGGTGAGACCCGGGTGCAGGTGCTGCGCGGGGTGCGCTCGGGCGCCTATGTCCGACGGGCCGGCGACGACGTCCAACCCGGCGACGTGGCGGTGCGCGCCGGGGCGATCATCGGCGCCGCCCAGGTGGGTCTGTTGGCCGCGGTCGGCCAGGAACGTGTCCTCGTTCATCCCCGGCCCCGGGTGGCGGTGATGAGTGTCGGCGCCGAACTCGTCGACATCTCGCGTACGCCGGGCAACGGACAGGTCTACGACGTCAACTCCTATGCGCTGGCAGCGGCCGCCCGCGACGCCGGCGCCGAGGCCAACCGGGTGGGGATCGTCAGCACCGATCCCAAGGAACTCCGCGAGGTGATGGAGATCCAGCTCGACCGGGCCGAGGTGGTGGTCATCGCGGGTGCGGTGGGCGGCGCCGCGGCGGAGAACCTGCGCTCGGTGCTGTCGACGTTCGGCGCAATGGAGGTCGCCCGGATCGCCATGCACCCCGGTTCGGTGCAGGGCTTTGGCCAGCTGGGGCCGGAGGGTGTACCCACCTTCCTGCTGCCGGCCAACCCGGTCAGCGCCCTGGTGGTCTTCGAGGTCATGGTGCGTCCGCTGATCCGGCTGTCCCTGGGTAAACGCCAACCGATGCGGCGGGTGGTCAAGGCCCGCGCCATCGCCCCGATCTCCTCGGTGGCCGGCCGCACCGGCTACCTGCGCGGGCAGTTGCTGCGCGACGAGGACACCGGCGACTACCTGGTGGAGGCCATCGGTGAGACCCCCGGCGGCTCGTCGCACCTGTTGGCCTCGCTGGCCGAGGCGAACTGTCTGGTGATCGTGCCCAGCGACGCCGACCGGATACCGGCCGGTGAGTTCGTCGACGTGGCGTTCCTGGCCCAGCGGGGCTGACGGTTGAACCTGTGGGGCAGTGGTTCCGCGCACCCCGGCTGGCCCGTCCCGGCGGGGCCGCTGCGGGTGGCGGCCGGCGTGGTGCGGTTGCGTGCGATCCGTATGCGCGACGGTGTGCAGTGGAGCAGGACGCGGCTGGCGCAACGCAATCAGCTCGAGCCGTGGGAGCCCACCACTGATCTGGATTGGGTTGCCCGCCATGCGTATTCGGCTTGGCCGGCGATGTACTCCGGCTTGCGCTCCGAAGCACGCAAAGGGCGGATGTTGCCCTACGTCATCGAGGTCGACGGGCAGTTCCGCGGGCAGCTGACGATCGGCAACGTCACTCACGGAGCTTTGCGGTCGGCCTGGATCGGATACTGGGTGTCCAGCCAGGTGACCGGTGGGGGTGTGGCGACCGCCGCCCTGGCGCTGGGCCTGGACCACTGCTTCGGGCCGGTGACACTGCATCGGGTGGAGGCCACCGTGCGCCCCGAGAACACGGCCAGCCGCAGGGTCTTGGCCAAGGTCGGCTTCCGCGAGGAGGGTCTGCTGAAGCGTTACCTCGACGTCGACGGGGCGTGGCGGGACCACCTCCTGGTGGCGATGACCGCCGAGGAGGTCGAGGGGTCGGTGGCGGCCCGGTTGGTGTCCCGCGGCTTCGCCGCCCGGTGCTGAGACCCGGCAAACTGTTACCAATGTGACATTTGTGACTGTTGGTGCTTGTTTTCCTCGAATTACACGTGTGTAATTGGCCTCGGCGCGCCGTCTCCTGACTCGGCCGTCGCAGACCTAGCCTGGTCGAGGCTTGGTCGGGACCTGGTCGGGACCCGGTCGGGAAAGGAGCAGGCTACATGCCAAGCATCCCCCAATCATTGTTGTGGATTTCGCTGGTGGTGCTCTGGCTGTTCGTGCTGGTGCCCATGCTGATCAACAAGCGAGACACCGTCCGGCGCACCAGTGACCTCGCGTTGTCCACCCGGGTGCTCAACGGCGCCACCCGGTCCCGGCTGCTGCGGCGCGGCGCGCCCGCGGCCGGCCACGACCACGACCCGGACTGGCGGGCCGAGGACGCCGACCTCGATGAGGACTATCAGGACTTTCCCGCTGAGGACTATGACGAGGCGGTGCGCGAGGCCATGGCCGAGGCCGGGCAGGCCCGCTCGATGATGGTCGTCGCGCCGGCCAGCGAGGCCGACACCGAACCCGTCTACATCGACGTCGACGTGGTGGATGAGAACTCGGGAGCGCTACCCGTCGGCGACGGTGTTCAGGAGAGCCTGTTCGACGACGGTCAGACCGACGAGGACGGCCAGACCGACGCGGCCGACGAGCCGGCCGAGTCGCAGCCGGTCGAGGACCCGGTGGCCGCCGATGAGTACGAATACATCGACGACACTTCGGGTTTGGAGGCCGAGGACGATCCCCGGCCGGCGGTGGCGCCGTCGAGCCGACGCCGCCGGCTCGAGTCGACCACCGCGGCGGCGGTGGAGGCGCGCAAATACCGTTTCCGCAAGCGTGTGCTCATGGTCATGGCGGCCATCATGGTGCTGACCGCGGTGCTGTCATTCACCGTGAACTCGGGCCTGTGGTGGGCCTGCGGCACCTCCGCCGCCGCGATGGTCCTCTACCTGGCGTACCTGAGGCGCCAGACCCGCATCGAGGCGCAGGTGCGCCGCCGGCGCCAGCAACGCGGTGCGCGCGTCCGCTTCGCCGATGATGCGTTCGACGGCCGAGCCTCGGAGGCGGAATTCGACGTCCCGTCTCGGGTGCGCCGCCCCGGCGCGGTCGTCCTCGACATCGACGACGAGGATCCGATGTTCGAGCATCTCGACGAGATGCCGTACAGCCGGCGCTTCGATCTGCCGCGGGCGGCAGGCCAGTAGGGCACCCTGCGGCTGGTAGCCTGCTATCGACTACGGGGCTATGGCGCAGTTGGTAGCGCGACTCGTTCGCATCGAGTAGGTCAGGGGTTCGATTCCCCTTAGCTCCACTTCAGGGCTCCACTTCAGGGCTCCACTTCAGGGCTCCACTTCAGATCGCCAGTTCGCGTCCGAGGCTGGGGAATCCGGCTACTCGATGCGGATGGCTGCGAACTCCCGGGGGAGCTCGGCGGCGATGAGTGTGTCGATGCGCTTCACGGCAGCGAAAGCCTGTCGGCCTTGTTGACATAGATCCAGGCCTGACCGACCGCCGCTTCAGCTGAACCGCTGAGGATTCTGGTGTTCGCGGCCGGGACCG
The DNA here is from genome assembly GCA_018883075.1 of Mycobacterium sp. Classification (GTDB taxonomy): domain Bacteria; phylum Actinomycetota; class Actinomycetes; order Mycobacteriales; family Mycobacteriaceae; genus Mycobacterium. The sequence goes on along the minus strand of VEQU01000005.1, from coordinate 21,053 downwards.
CGACCCGGCAGTAGATGTATTCGCGGGCGTCGAGAGCGGGGATCTCGCCGGCGGGGACGTCGAAGATGACCGCGTTGAGCCGTGCTCCGGCGTCGGGCGCCACACCGAGATAGACGGTGTTGAACCCTGGCATCTGGCCGGCGGCGAACCAGCCCCGCCGGTAGCCTTCGACTGCTTGCCGGCACCTTCTGGGTGCGGCCGGCGTGCCGGTGCCGGTCTCCGGGGCCGGTGTCCGTTATGGTTTCGTGATGCTCCCGATTCCTTGGCGTGATCTGCTGTCTCGATCTCGGGCCGTGGCAGCGGCGCTGGTGCTGCCGGCCGGCCTGCTGCTGGCCCCGGCCGCGGTCGCCGACCCCGGTACCGACCCGGCGATCGCGCCGGTCTCCGATCAGGCCCTGCCCTGCTGTGCCGAGAGCCTGCCCGCGCCCGCGCCGGAGGATCTGCCGGCGCCGGAGGAGCTGCCCGCGCCGGAGGAGCTGCCCGCGCCGGAGGAGCTGCCCATCGCGGTCGAGGCCGCCCACGTCCATACCGACGCCGCCCCCCGATTCCTGCTGCCCGGGCCCGTGTCCGAGCAGGGTCTGCAGGTTAAAACCATCCTCGTCGCCCGCGCCGTCAGCGCCGCCTTCCCCCAGATCCGCTCGATGATCGGCGTCCGGCCGGATGCCAAGCCGTGGCATCCCTCAGGCCGCGCGATCGACTTCATGATCCCCAACGCGGGAAGCGCCGAGGGCATCGCGCTCGGTGATGCGATCCTCGACTTCGCCATGCGCAATGCGGACCGGTTCGGGATTCAGGATGTGATTTGGCGCGGGGTCTACTACACGCCGGCCGGTCCGGGCGGGTCCGGTTACGGCCACTACGACCACGTGCACATCACCACCATCGGCGGCGGCTACCCGTCCGGGGGCGAGGAATATCTGCTCGACGGCTGACCCGGCGTCAGTCTCCGACGGTGACCGCGCCGACGTTCCAGATCTCGTCGCAATACTCCGCAATGGCCCGGTCCGAGGAGAACTTGCCGCTGCGTGCCGAGTTCAGGATCGACATCCGCGTCCACGCCGCGGTGTCGCTCCAGGTCGCGCTGACCTCCTGCTGGCTGCGCACGTAGTCGGCGTAGTCCGCGAGCACCAGGAAGTAGTCGTGGTCGGAGAGGTTCGAGATCAGCGGCGCGAAGACATTCGCGTCACCACGGGTGAACTCACCGCCACCGATGAGGCGCAGCACCGAGGCCAGCTCCGCGTTGCCTTCGATGTAGTCGCGTGGCCGGTAGCCGCGGCTCTTGAGCTCGTGCACTTCGTCGACGTTGAGGCCGAACAGAAAGAAGTTCTCCGCACCCGCTTCCTCGCGCATCTCGACGTTGGCTCCGTCGAGGGTTCCGATGGTCAGCGCGCCGTTCATCATGAACTTCATGTTGCCGGTACCGGAGGCCTCCTTGCCGGCCGTGGAGATCTGCTCGGACAGATCGGCAGCCGGGTAGATCAGCTGTCCGTTCTGGACGTTGAAGTTCGGAATGAACGCCACCCGTAGCCGGTCGTTGACGTCCGGATCGTTGTTCACGGTCTCGCCGATGGACGTGATGAGTTTGATCATCAGCTTCGCCATCGTGTAACCGGGTGCGGCCTTCCCGCCGAAGACGAAAGCCCGCGGCGGGATGTCCAGGCCCGGGTTCTGCTTGATCCGGTGGTACAGCGTTGCGATGTGCAGCGCGTTGAGGTGCTGACGCTTGTACTCGTGGATCCGCTTGACCTGCACGTCGAACAGCCAGTCCGGATCGAGCGTGACACCGGTGTGAGCCAGGACGTAGTCCGACAGCCGGGCCTTGTTCGTCCGCTTGACCTCTCGCCACCGCTTTCCCAGCACAGGGTCGCTTGCGAGCGGCTCGAGTTCACGCAGACGGTCGAGGTGGGTGAGCCAGTCGCCACCGATGGTGTCGTCGAGCAATTCGCGCAGACCGGGATTGGACAGGGCCACGAAGCGCCGCGGTGTCACGCCGTTGGTCTTGTTGGAGAAGCGCTCCGGCCACAGCTCGTAGAAGTCCTTCAGCACTGTCTCTTTGAGCAACTCGGAGTGCAGTGCGGCGACCCCGTTGACGGCATGGCTGCCGACCGTGGCCAGATGGGCCATCCGGATGGTGCGGTCGCCGTCCTCGCCGATGATGGACATCCGCCGGACGCGTTGGTCGTCGCCGGGGAACTTCGCCCGCACCTCGTCGAGGAAGCGGCGGTTGATCTCGTAGATGAGTTCCAGGTGACGCGGGAGGAACTTCGCGAACATGGCCAGCGGCCAGGTCTCAAGCGCCTCGGGCAGCAGGGTGTGGTTGGTGTAGCCCATCGTCGCGACGGTGATCTCCCACGCCTGATCCCAGTCCAATCCATGGATGTCGATCAATAGCCGCATCAACTCGGCGACGGCGATCGACGGGTGGGTGTCGTTGAGCTGGATGGCCACCCGGTTCGGCAGCTCGGTGACGGGCAGCTGGGCGAAGTCCTTCAGCAGATGCAGGATGTCCTGCAGCGAGCAGGACACGAAGAAGTACTGCTGCAGTAGCCGCAGCTGCTTGCCGACCTCCGGCTCATCATTCGGATAGAGCACCTTGGTGACAGTCTCGGACTGCACCTGGTCCTCCATAGCGCGGTAGTAGTCGCCGGCGTTGAACGCGTCGAGCGCCAATGACTGCAGGGCGTGGGCACTCCACAGCGCAAGGGTGTTGCAGGTGTTGACGCCGTAACCCTGGATGGGGGTCCCGTAGTACATGCCCTTCACCTGGCGGTCGGGGATCCAGCGCACCCGGTACTCGCCGCGCTCATCGGTATAGGACTCGGTGCGTCCGCCCCAGTTGACCACCTGACTGAGTTCCGGCTTGGCGATCTCCCAGGGGTTGCCCTCGTCGAGCCAGTTGTCGGTCTTCTCCATCTGCCAGCCGTCGTGGATCTCCTGGTCGAAGATCCCGAATTCGTAGCGGATTCCGTAACCCACCGCGGGGCGCTCGAGGGTGGCCAGTGAGTCGAGATAGCAGGCGGCGAGTCTGCCGAGGCCGCCGTTGCCCAGGCCGGGCTCCTGCTCGCAGGCCAGCACGTCGTCGTAGTTCTGGCCCATGTCGGCCAGGGCCGCTCGGACCTCGTCCTCGATGCCGAGGTTGAGCAGGTTGTTGCCCAGGTGCGGGCCGAGCAGGAACTCGGCGGAGAGGTAGACGGCCACTTTGCGGCTCAGGTCCAGGTAGGTCTGTGTGGTCTCGGTCCAGCGCTGCTGCATGCGGTCCCGGACTGCCAGGGACAGCGCGTGGTAGTAGTTCTGCGTCGTGCGCAGCGCCGCGGGGCGGCCCAGCGAGTAGCGCAGATGGTCTTCGATCGCCTGCCTGAGCGTCGATGGACTCATTCCGGTCCGGACGTCGTCGCCGGCATCATCGGCACCGTGCCGCCCGGGCGCCGAGTTCCGGGCTGACGTGTGAATGACATCGCTCATGGTTGCGCTTCCCCGGTAGGTCCAGCCGTGCCTGGCGCTGCGAGTATCCCACCGCGACGCAGCCCGCAGGAGGGGATTGGGATGTCCCGCAGGTGAACTCCCGGCCTGCCTATTCAGGCAGGTCGATCCACTGCGGGCGTTCGTCCAGCTGTCTTCTTTCTGTGACGTCGCGGCACTGGCCCAGGACCTCGACGGCCCGGGTCGGCACGCTCGCGTTCCGGTCCCTCAGGATCGCCGTGATACCCGTCTTCCTCAGCACGGGGCTGTGGCTGCGGAAGCCGGGATCGGCCGACCACCCGGTGTCGGTGAGCTGCCGGATCATGGCGCCGATCTGGGATTCGGACTCCTCGGCGGTGGCCGCGGCGGGGTAGGTGATCCGTACGTGACCGCGAAACGGCGCCTTGCCCTGGTCGTTGCAGGAGGAATGCCAGAATGCCGCCCGCACCACGGGGAGGTTCAGTGTTGAGACGATCTCGGCGGCCGCGTCCATCACCAGTGCGCGCGACTGTACGGGCGTCAACGGTGCCACTGGTTCCGGCATCATTGCCGCGCATCCGGCCAGTGCCGTGACGGCGCCGCAGGCGACGACTCTTCTCATCCGCTGCCCGGTTCGTGATCCTGTTCGTGGTGGTACCCCGAGCCGGCAGCCCTCGTCAGTTCCGGGTCCACAAGTGGGTTGCTCCATGTCGGCAGACCCAGTTCGGTGCCGAGGCGGCCCAGCAGTCCGCGGCGGTGCTCCGCCGTCATGCCGTGCTCCTGCAGTGCCGCGCCATCGCCGGCTGCGATGTCGGCGATGCTGTAGAGGGATTCCGAGCCCCTGTCGAAGTAGCGGCTGTGGTCGTCCCAGACCTGCCAGGTGATGCCGGGAACCTCGGCCTTGAAGCGGGTCGAACCGAAGCCGTCGGCCGCGGGATCGGCCCCCAGGCCCGCGCCGAGTGCGGGAGCACCGTTGGGTAGCGGTCCGGGCAGCCCCGACACAGCCGTGACAGGATCGGTGGACGCCGCACCGACGTAGACGTGACCTCCCAGAGGGAGGTTGAAATCGCCTGCGCTGCGGGCCATGTCGGTCCCCGGGGATCCGATGAGCACCACATCGCCTGCGCGCATCCCGTAGCCGGCGGCGGCGTCGGCCACGGTGGTGGATCCGTAAGAGTGGCCGATGACGGTGACGTGCGAGCCGCTGCGACTGGTGGCCTGCAGTGCGTTGACATCCGCGGCGAGCAGTGCGCCGCCGCGGTGGGCGAGGGCGGGCAGGGCGACACGCGGATCGAGCATGCTGTCGGGTGCGTCGTAGCCCATCCACGCCACGACAGAGATCTCGTCGCCACCGGACGCGGCTGCGGTCTCGTTGAACACGGCCGAGGCGTCTTCGGCGCTCAGCCACCCGGACGTCACGCTGTTGCCGGTTCCGGGCACCAACACCGAGGTGTGCTGTGCCGAATCGGGATCGCCGAGTGCGATCGCGACGCGGCCCTGCCCGGCGAAATGCGCGGGCTGGTAGGTCAACAGCAGGATATCGGCGCCGGTACGCGCGGCGTTGTCGTCGAGACCGACGGCGACGCGCATCGCGTTGGTGCGCCGCGTCTCATCTATCGCGGAACGGGAGGGGTCTCGCTGAAGGTCTGTAGCAAGCACCCGCCGGTTGGCCAGATCGCGGTCCGCGGCCGGAATCCCGGCCAGGTTGCCGACGCGTTCCGGGTCGTCGGCAAGAAGCGCGGCTCGCTGCGCCGAAGTCAGAGACGCCCACCATCTCGAGATGGCTTCGGGTGAGTCTCCCGTAGGGCCACCCGGTGGTGCGGGGGAGAGTGGCGCGTGGCTTGCAGCACGTTCGATTGCGAATGCCAGTTCCGCATCGAGGGCAGTTGCGGCGGAGAGTAATTCGTCGAGTCGCTCTGCCGGCGGCGCGGTGGCGCCGATAGCGGTGCCGCGGGCCTCGCGTGCCAGCAGCCGCAGTTCCGCTTTGATGCTGACGATGCCGTCGGCGGCACGTGCGGCTGCTCGGGCGACTGCGCGTGCGGCCTCGGCATGGTTCTCGAGGTCGCGCCGTGTCCGGTCGATCGCATCCCGGGCGGTGTCGGCGGCCACCCCGCCCCACCCGGTGAATGCCGGCAGGGCAGCCAGCCGTGCCGCCGCCCCGGCCGCGGAATCCGCCCGCCGTGTCGACGCCGCGACCACCTCCCGGACCGCCCGCTGATCCCAGCGGTGAATGTCGGCGACCGTCAGTGTCACCGGTTGCCGGACTTCCGGCACACTTCGGCCAACGTGGCGGCATGCCGGGCGTCCATCTCGGCGAAGACACGCCCGGTACGCGCAAGCGCGTCGGCGTGTGCGGCGATGCGGTCGCCGAGAATGGCGGTCAGGCCCCGCCATTGCGCGCTGATCGCCGCCATGGCCAGACGGGATTGTCCGACCCAGCCCGACATCGGGGCGTCAAGGTCCGTGTCGACGGCTTCTAAGACGGCTGAGAGGGCCTGCAACTCGGCCTCGACCAGGCCGGCCGATGCCGCCAGTTCCTGCGGATCGACGTTCATCTGCGCGGGCGTCGCACCCACCTCCTCACCGAGCTACAGCAAATGAGTGAGCGGAAAAATACGCAGCCGCGCCGTACGCGGAAAGTCGCGCGCACCGGGCCTGTGGACTATCCCGGGGACCAGACGGTGCGAGTAGTGTTTGGCAAATGCTGCGCCGAATCAACACCGCCGCGGGAACGGTCATCGCCGCCCTCGCCATGCTTCTCGCCACCGCTCTACCGGCCTGGGCCGCGCAGGCGATCACGCTGACGTGGGTGAGGCACGCGCAGTCGACGGCAAACGCCGCGGGCATCATCGACACGACGGTCCCTGGCCCCGGACTGACCGCTCTCGGTGACACGCAGGCGCAGGCGATCGCGCAGACCCTGGAGGCCAACGGCTACGACGGCATCTTCGTCTCCGACATGGTGCGGACCCAGTTGACCGCCGCGCCACTGGCGGCCGATCTCGGCATCACCCCCGTTGTCATTCCGGGCCTACAGGAGATCAACGCGGGCATCTTCGAGGGCGGGTCGGGACTCATTGCCGGCATCGGTTACGCGCTGCCGCCGGTCGCCTGGGTGCTGGGCGCCCGATTCGTGCCCGTCATCGGCGGGGAGAACGGCAACCAGTTCGAGGCGCGCGTCAACGACGCCGTGGCGCAGATCTATGACACCGGCGACACCAACCCCGTCGCGTTCTCGCACGGCGCCACGATCATGGCCTGGACGCTGATGAACGTGGACAACCCGGATCTTCTTCTGGCGATCACCCATCCGCTGGGCAACACCGCCGTGGTGGTGGTCTCCGGCAACCCGCAGGACGGGTGGACTCTGCAGAGCTGGGACGGCATCGCGGTCAGCCCGGATCCCGGCCTCCTGACCAGATTGTTCGTCGCCGTCCGGGAGATCGTCGTGGCGCCCCAGACGGCGCTGTACGACTTCTGCCAGGGCCTGCGAAGTGGGGTTGCCCCGCCGTCGGCACCGGCAGGCCCGACGGCTACCGCCGCCGAGCCGTCCGCCGCCGCCGTGACCCCGAGGGCGGATGTGCCGAGGCGGTCGTCGGTGCAGGGCGCGGCGGCGAAGGCCGCTGAGATGACGACGTCGTCGCGCCGCGCACTGCGAGAGGTTGCCCGACCGGCCGCCGCAGTGCCGACGGATGCGCAACCTGCCGGTGATGACGGCCCGAGTGCCGCCGGATCCCGCAAGGCCGCCCGCAGTCATTCCGCAGTGCGCGTGGCCGCGTAGCCGGTCGTGCTGAGACAGATCGCACAACTGGCGATCGCCGCGCCGCGACGGGTGATCACCGTCGCTTTCTTGCTGATGATCGCCATCGGCATCTTCGGCGTGCCGGTCGCGCAGCATCTTTCGCCGAGTGGGTTCCAGGATCCCCACGCAGAGTCGTCGCGGGTGGCGCGTCTGCTCACCGAGAAGTTCGGCCAGGGCGATGTGCCGCTGGTGATCGTGGTCACCGCCCCCGACCGCTATGACAGCCCGCGGGCCCGAACGGTGGCCACCGATGTCATCGCCGAACTGATCCGATCGGGGCACGTCGCGAACATCACGTCGGCCTGGACCACGCCGGGACCGGCGGCATCCACTCTTGTCAGCGCAGACAAGCGATCCGGTCTCATCGTCACGGGAATCGTGGGCCCCGAGAGCCGGCAGCAGGCATACACCAAGGAGATCACCGACGCGGTGGTCGGAGAACGCGACGGCATCACAGTGCGCGCCGGTGGGGCCGCGATGGTGAACCTTCAAGTCACCGAGCAGTCGAAGCGCGACCTGCTGCTGCTGGAGGCGATCGTCGTCCCGCTGAGCTTCCTGGTGCTGATCTGGGTGTTCGGCGGTCTGTTCGCGGCTGCGGTGCCGATCGTCGTCGGCGTGATGGCGATCCTCGGATCGCTGGCCGTGTTACGTACCGTCACCTTCTTCACCGATGTGTCGATCTTCGCGCTGAACCTTGCCACCGCCATGGGTCTGGCGTTGGCCATCGATTACACGCTTCTGATGGTCAGCCGTTACCGCGACGAATTGATTGCCGGTGCCGATCGCGAGCAGGCCGTTCGCACCATGATGGGGTCGGCCGGACGAACGGTGATGTTCTCGGCGGTCACCGTCGCACTGTCCATGGCGGTCATGGTGCTGTTCCCGATGAACTTCCTGAGGTCGTTCGCCTACGCCGGCGTGGCCACGGTCGCCTTCGCCGCCGTGGCCGCGATCGTGGTGACGCCGGCCGCCATCATGGTGCTCGGCGACCGTCTCGATGCGCTCGATGTGCGGCGGGCTCTGCGTCGGCTGTTCGGCCGCCCCGAACCGGCTCCGCTGCCGATAGAGCGTCAGTTCTGGTACCGCTGCGCCAAAGTCGTCGCGCGACGGGCCCTCCCGTTGGGTCTCGCAGTGGTGGTCCTGCTGGTGGTTCTGGGTCTGCCGTTCCTCGGGGTGCGGCCCGGCTTCCCCGATGACCGGGTGCTGCCGAAGTCCGCGTCAGCCCATCAGGTGGGTGATCTGTTGCGCGCGGACTTCGCCATAGACTCCGATTCCGAGGTTCCTGTCATCATCACCGACTCCACCGGTCTCGACCCTGCGGAGGTGGACCGCTATGCGGCCGACCTCTCCCGGATCCCGGACGTGAATTCGGTGTCGTCGCCCAGTGGCACGTTCGTGGGCGGTGCACTGACCGGCCCTCCTCTCGCCCCTACCGGGGTGGTCGCCGGCAGCACCTTGCTCATGGTCGGCAGTTCGTTGCCGCTGTTCTCCGAGGCCTCTGAAACCCAGCTCACCCGGATGCATGCGGTGCGCGAACCGGGTGGGCGCACTACGGAATTCGGCGGTCTTGCGCAGACCAACCGCGACAGCGTCGACGCCATCACCTCCCGGCTGCCTCTGGTGCTCGGTCTGATCGCCGCGATCATGCTGGTGTTGCTGTTCCTGTTGACAGGCAGCGTGGTGCTTCCGATCAAGGCGCTGATCCTCAACATGCTGTCGTTGAGCGCTGCCTTCGGGGCGATGGTGTGGATCTTCCAGGAGGGCAACCTCGGTGCGCTGGGCACCACACCGACCGGCACACTCGTGGCCAACATGCCGGTTCTGCTGTTCTGTGTGGCTTTCGGTCTGTCGATGGACTACGAGGTGTTCCTGGTGTCGCGTATCCGCGAGTTCTGGCTCGCCTCGTCGCGAACCCCGGCCGACAACGACGAGGCGGTGGCGCTGGGCCTGGCCAGGACGGGCCGGGTCATCACGGCGGCGGCGCTGATCATGACGATCTCGTTTGCCGCTCTGATCGCGGCACAGGTCGCGGTGATGCGGTTGTTCGGCACGGGCTTGACACTGGCCATTCTCGTCGACGCCACCCTGGTTCGGCTGGTGCTGGTTCCGGCGTTCATGCACGTGATGGGCCGGTGGAACTGGTGGGCACCGAGACCCTTGGCGCGGTTGCACGCCAGGCTCGGTATCAGCGACTGAGGCGTGTGCTAGCCGAGGTAGTCCGACTCCAGCACAAGATCACCTATCAACGTCTGATATTCGACGTGTGTGCGGTGCTCCAGGGTCCGCCACTGCTTGCCCTGCTGTTCGCGCATGTACGCACGGTACTTCGGGGATCCGGGGAAGCCGACGTTGTCGGCCACCACGACCGACCCCTTGTGCAGCCAGCCGCGGTCGCGGATGGCGAGCAGGTCGGGCAGGTAGGCGTTCTTGTCGTGGTCGATGAACAGCAAGTCAAGCGATCCCGTATCGAACCCGTGCTCGGCGTGCAGTCTGTCGAGGGTTCGTCCGCCGTCGCCGATGGTGCCGACTACGCAGGTGACCCGGTCGGCCACACCCGCATGCGCCCAGATGCGCCGCGCCACTTCGGCATTGGCAGCCGATAACTCCACGGAGATGACGCGTGCTGCGGGTGCCGCGACCGCGATCCGCAGCGCTCCGTAGCCGCAGTAGGTGCCCAACTCCAAGGCCAGTCTCGGATCGCATCGGCGAACGGCGGCATCAAGTAGTGCGCCCTTCTCATCGCCGATGCTGACGAGAAACGATCTGTTGTAGGAGTAATCGTCGAGTACTGCAAGCACATGGCCGGCATCGTGATGGCGGGCGTTCCTCTCGACGTAGTCGGCCGCCGCCGCCTCGCGACCGTCGCCCAACTGCCCGGTGGTGCTGAAGCGCCGGATGCCGATACCGGTCCGCAGCACCGACCACCGCAGCATCGGCAGACTCCGGCGGATCCCCATGCCGACCAGGCTACGGGAGGGGACAGGTGTCCGAGGCGCGCTCACAGTGCGACTGGGTGGTACCGACACGAGCACTCGCACGTTCACAGCCGTGCGCTACGGCGTGGTGTGCCACCTGTGTTTTCTGCTCGGAGTGCTGACCATGATGGTCGGGATGTTCTTCGGGATGAGCCGGTCGTTCGGCACGGTGCCCCAGCCGTGGACCGCGATCGCGACTCTGGCTCTGCTGGTGCAATTCCCGGTTGCGCACTCGCTGCTACTGACGCCCCGCGGCCGGGAATTGCTCGCACGGTTGGCGCCCCCAAGCGCCGGCGTGACGCTGTCGACCACCACCTACGTCACCATCGCGGCGCTGCAGGTGTTCGCCCCCTTCGCGTTCTGGACACCAACGGGAACGATCTGGTGGCAGGCCGGTGGTGTGGCGCTGGTGATCATGTGTCTGCTCTACGCGGGTTCCTGGGCGCTGCTCGGCAAGGCTATGGCCGACGCCGGACTGGCCTTGCAGACCGGTGCCCTGCGCTGGACGGCTCTGATGCGCGGCCGCACGCCGGTCTATCCGCCGATGCCGGTCACCGGACTGTTCCGGTACACGCGCCAGCCGATCTACGTGGCGTTCGCCCTCACCGTGTGGACCGTGCCGACCTGGACCCGTGACCAGCTCATCGTCGCCACCACGCTCACCGCGTACTGCGCGGTTGGACCGCTGTACAAAGAGGCCCGTTTCCGGCGAATCCACGGTCCGGCGTTCGAGACGTATACCCGCAGGGTGCCGTACTGGTTTCCGAGACGGCCGAGACGGTGAAGCCCGAGGTGGGCGGCAGTGCCGGAGGTGTCGTCAGCTGATCGTAAGGAGCCGGGCGGGCCCGATCGGGGCATACTGGACAGAGTGTCGAGCAAATCGATCAGCGTGATCGCCGGTGTGCAGGGTGCCCTGCCGCCGCATCGCTACAGCCAGGCCGAGATCACCGAGGCGTTCCTGGCCTTCCCGGCCTTCGCCGGGCACGAGGACATCCTGCGCAGCCTGCACCGATCCGCCAAGGTCGGTCACCGGCACCTCGTCCTGCCGATCGAGGAGTACCCCGGTCTGCAGGACTTCGGCGAGGCCAACGACCTGTTCATCGAGCACGCCGTCGAACTCGGTTGCACCGCGCTCTCAGCGGCCCTGGATGAGGCGGGCCTGCGTCCCGGTGACGTGGACCTCATCATGTCGACGACCGTGACCGGAATCCTGGTGCCGTCGCTGGAGGCACGGGTGGCCCAGCGCCTGGGCATGCGACCCGATGTGCGCCGGGTGCCGATGTTCGGCCTCGGCTGCGTCGCCGGCGCCGCCGGGATCGCGCGCCTGGCCGACTACCTGCGCGGCGCACCCGACGATGTCGCCGTGCTGCTGTCGGTGGAACTGTGCTCGCTGACGTTCCCCGCCCTCAAGCCCGAGATCGCCGGGCTGGTGGGTGGCGCGCTGTTCGGGGACGGGGCCGCCGCGGTGGTGGCGGTCGGCGAACGTCGTGCCCGCCGGATCGGCGCATCCGGACCCGACGTGATCGACTCGCGCAGCCACCTCTACCCCGACTCGTTGCGCACCATGGGCTGGGACATCGGCTCCGACGGGCTGAAGCTGGTGCTCTCGCCGGACGTACCGGATGTCGTGAGCCGCTATCTGCGCGACGACGTCACCGGATTCCTCGGCGCGCACGATCTCACCATCGACGACATCCATACCTGGGTCAGCCACCCCGGCGGCCCCAAGGTCATCGAAGCCATCGTCGACAGCCTCGGGCTGCCGGACGACGCCCTCGAGCTCACCTGGCGATCGCTCGCCGAGATCGGGAACCTCTCGTCATCGTCGGTTCTGTACGTGTTGCGCGACACCATGTCGAAACATCCTGCAACCGGCCCCGGTCTGCTGATGGCGATGGGACCTGGGTTCTGCTCTGAACTCGTTCTGCTGCAATGGCATTGACGGTGTCGCCACCATGATCTGGTACGTGCTGCTGATCGCCGCGGTGGCGGTCGAACGCGTCGCCGAGCTGGTGGTGTCCCAGCGCAACCTCGCGTGGAGCCGCGCCCGCGGCGGCGTCGAGTTCGGTGCGGGGCACTACCCGGCCATGGTGGTGCTGCATACCGGGCTGCTGGCGGGATGCCTGGTGGAGGTCTTCGCGCTGCACCGCCCGTTCGTGTGGTGGCTGGGCTGGCCCATGCTCGCCGTCGTCATCGCCGCACAGGGTCTTCGGTGGTGGTGCATCGCCACGCTCGGACGTCAGTGGAACACCCGCGTCGTCGTCGTCCCGGGCGCCGGGCGGGTCACCGGCGGCCCATACCGCTTCATCTCCCACCCCAACTACGTTGCCGTCGTCGCCGAGGGAATCGCGCTGCCGCTCGTGCACAGCGCCTGGCTCACGGCGGCGGTGTTCACCGCTCTCAACGCGGCTTTACTGGTTACCAGGATCAGCACCGAGAACGCCGCTCTGGCGAGGCTGGCATGAACGACCTCATCGTGGCCGGCGCGGGGCCGGCCGGGCTGGCGACCGCCATTCACGCCGCGCGGGCCGGTCTGGTTACCGTCATCGTCGACCGCCGCCGGGGCCCGATCGACAAGGCATGCGGGGAGGGGCTGATGCCGCACACCGTGGCGCACCTGGCCAAGCTCGGAATAGCGTTGAGCGGCAGACCGTTTCGCGGTATCACCTACACCGACGGCGTGCGCCGCGTCGAGGCGGAGTTCCGCTCCGGCACCGGCCTGGGGATGCGGCGTACCGCGCTCTCGGAGGCCCTGCACGACGCCGCCGCCGACGCCGGTGCGCGAATCGTCTACCGCGACATCGGAACCGTCACACAGGACGGCGCCGGTGTGAGCTGCGGTGAGCTTCGCGCGCGCTATCTCGCCGCCGCGGACGGCCTGCACTCGCCTATCCGCCGCGCTCTCGGTCTCAACCGCCCCGCCCGCGGCCGGCGCCGCTGGGGTATCCGGCGGCACTTCCAGATCGCGCCGTGGAGCGACACGGTCGACGTGCACTGGGCGCGCGACACCGAGGCGTACGTCACCCCGGTGGACGATGACTGCGTCGGTGTGGCCATCCTCACCTCCGAGCAGGGCGCCTTCGACGACCACCTGTCCGCCTTTCCCGACCTCGCCGGGCGCCTCGCAGGCGCGCCGCATAGTTCGGCCGACCGGGCCGCCGGCCCGCTGCGCCAGCGTGTCCGTCACCGCAGCGCCGGGCGGGTGATGCTGGTCGGCGACGCGGCGGGATACGTCGATGCCCTGACCGGCGAGGGCCTGGGCATCGCGTTCGGCGGGGCGGAACTTCTGGTGGACTGCGTGCTGGCCGACAGCGCCGACGACTACGACGGGCAGTGGCGGCGGATGTCGCGGCGTTACCGCCTGCTCACCGCCGGACTTCTGGAGGCCAGCGGGCTGGACCCGGTTCGGGCGATGATCGTTCCGGCGGCCAGCGCACTTCCGGGCGCGTTTCGTGGGATCGTCAACCTGTTGGCCACCTAGACGACAGAGGACACACGTGGGGGAGCGCGCCCAAAACCTGGCTCGGATGGAGCTGTTCGAGGAGTGCGAGCCCGCGCAGTTGCAGGCGCTGGCCGAGCGTCTGGAACCGCTGCGGGCCGAGCCTGGCCAGGTGCTGTTCTCGCAGGGGGAACAGGCCGTCACCTTCATCCTGATCCAGTCGGGTGCCGCCGAGATCAGTCATCTCGGCGACGACGGCGAGGTGGTGCTCGACGAGGTCGGCCCCGGAGTGATCGTCGGCGAGATCGCGCTGCTGCGCGACAAGCCGAGAACCGCCACCGTCACCGCGACCGAGATTCTGCACGGCTACATCGGCGACGAGAAGTCGTTCGCCGCGATGGCCGACTTGCCGGGCGTCAGCGAGCGTCTGGTACGGACGGTGCGCCAGCGCCTTGCCGCGTTCATCACCCCGGTCGACGTCGAGTTCAAAGACGGCACCGCCCTGATGCTGCGCCCCGTCCTTCCGGGCGACACCGAGCGGACCAACCACCCGTCGGTGGAGTTCTCCAGCGAGACGCTCTACCGCCGGTTCATGTCCTCCCGAGAGCCCAGTCCGGCGCTGATGAACTACCTGTTCCAGGTGGACTACGTCGACCACTTCGTGTGGGTCCTGGTCGACGGCGCGGACGGACCGGTGGTCGCCGACGTGCGGTTCGTCCGCAACCTCGATGATCCCTCGTCCGCGGAGATCGCCTTCATCGTGGCAGACGACTACCAGGGCCGGGGGATCGGCGGCTTCCTGATGGACGCGCTCATCGTCGCCGCCCGGGTGTGCGGAGTGCAGCGATTCACCGCACGGATGCTCGCCGACAATCAGGCGATGCGCCACATCCTCGACCGCTTCGGAGCGCAGTGGGAGCGCGACGAGCCGGGAGTGGTCACCACCGTGTTCGACGTTCCCGGTCCGGAGCAACTGCGCATCGACGCGGACCTGGCCGACGGCATCCGCACCATGACGCGCCAGGTCGTCCGAGCGAGCGTCGACTGACACGGCCCGGCGATCAGCCGGGCGGTACGTTGGCGTGATGCGCAAGACACTGGTGGGGACGGGGCTGGCCACCGCCGTGGCCGCCGCCGCCGGAGGTGCGGCCACCGGCAAGGGCGTGCGCGAGTGGTACACCACCATCCGTAAGCCGCGCTACGTACCGCCCAACGCCGTGTTCCCGATCGCATGGACCACCCTGTACGCCGACATCGCCGTCACCTCGGCCGCGGCGATCAACCGGTTCCGCGACGACAGGCAGCCGGGCAAGGCCCGCGCCTACGCCGCGGCGCTCGGCGCCAATCTCGTTCTCAACGCGGGCTGGAGCTGGATCTTCTTCGCCAAGCATCGGCTTGGGTTGTCGGCGCTGGCTGCGGGGGCGCTCGCTCTCAGCAGTGCCGATCTCGCCCGCCGCGCCGGCGATGCCGACCCCGCGCTGGGGGCGGCTCTTGCGCCCTATCCGCTGTGGTGCGGATTCGCCTCGGTGATGTCCGCCGATATCTGGCGGCTCAACCGCTGAGCCCGCTGGTTGCGCTGTCGGCAGTGCGTGCGGCGGTACATTGGCCGCGATGATCATGCGGATGGCTGTTGCGGTGACACTGGGCGCCGGTGTGCTCTGCGCCTGTGGCTCACCGTCGACGGTCACCGCCGACATCTCCAAAATCAGCGACGTCAAAGCCAGCTTCGGGCCGCAGTTCACGGTGACCGAGGTGCCACCCACCGGCATCGACCCCAAGCTGCTCGCGGGCCAGAAACTCGCCGAGGGAATGCGCTTCGATCCGGCGGGCTGCGCGAAATTCGCGACCGGCCAACTGGTTCCGCCCGGCACCGAGGGAAATATGGCCGCCGTCTCAGCCGAGGGCGAGGGCAACCGGTTCGTGGTGATCGCGGTGCAGACCAATGAGGCCGTTCCCGTCGTCAAGCCGGGTGCCGACTGCCGGAAGGTGTCCTTCGTCGGAGGAGCGTCGCGCGGCACGGTGGAAGTGGTGGACGTCCCCTCCATCGACGCGGCCGAGACCATGGGTGTGCACCGCGTGGTGCAGACCATGGTCGACGGCGCAACACGTACCGGGGAGGTCTACAACTATTCCGCGCACTTCGGCGACTACCAGGTGATCGTGTCGGCCAATCCTCTTGTGCTGCCGGACAAACCGGTGTCAGCCGTGAATACACAGCGGGCGCGTGACCTGCTCATCGCCGGAGTGAACGCCATTCGGCGGTGAGTGGGTCGGACAACCAGATCGAACAAATGTTCGATAAAGGTACCGCCGGATACCTTGCTCTCTGTGAGCGTGAGCCTCGGTGTCGACTCAGAGGTCGGCGCCCTGCGCGTGGTGATCCTGCACCGCCCCGGACCCGAACTGCAGCGTCTGACCCCGCGCAACAACGATGAATTGCTCTTCGACGGCCTGCCCTGGGTGGCGCGCGCCCAGGAGGAGCACGACGCCTTCGCCGACCTGCTGCGGTCGCGCGGCGTCGAGGTCTTGCTGCTGGCCGATCTGCTCACCGAGGCACTGGACAGCGGCGCCGCGCGGATGCAGGGCATCACCGCGGCGGTGGACACCCGCAGGCTGGGCAGTCCACTGGCAGCAGAGCTCTCCGCCTATCTGCGGGGACTGCCGCCGGCCGACTTGGCGCGAATCCTGATAGCCGGGATGACATTCGCCGAACTTCCCGTCGACACGCGCACCGAGACCTCACTGGTACGGCGTATGCAGCACGGCGGTGACTTCGTCATCGACCCGCTGCCTAATCTGATGTTCACCCGCGACTCGTCGTTCTGGATCGGCCCGCGGTTCGCCATCACGTCCCTGGCGCTGCCGGCCCGGGCACGCGAGGCCTCGTTGACCGATCTGATCTACGCCCACCATCCGCGATTCCTCGGTGTACGCCGGGCCTATGAGTCGCACACCGCACCGGTGGAGGGAGGTGACGTGCTTCTGCTCGCGCCCGGGGTGGTGGCTGTCGGTGTGGGGGAGCGCACCACACCGGCCGGGGCGGAAGCGTTGGCGCGCAGCCTGTTCGATGATGATCTCGCGCACACCGTGCTTGCCGTGCCGATCGCCCAGCAGCGCGCAACCATGCACCTCGACACGGTCTGCACCATGGTCGACGTCGACGCGGTGGTGATGTACCCCAATGTCGCACCAGCGCTATCCGCCTTCACCATGAAACGCTCCGAAGGCGGCATCAGGATTCTCGACGAGGCGCCGTTCGTCACCGCCGCCGCCGAGGCGATGGGCATCGAGCGGCTGCGTGTCATCGACACCGGACTCGACCCGGTGACCGCCGAGCGTGAGCAGTGGGACGACGGCAACAACACTCTGGCGCTGGCGCCCGGAGTCGTCGTCGCCTACGAGCGCAACATAGAGACCAATGCCCGCCTGGCCGATGCCGGCATCGAGGTGTTGCCCATCGCGGCCGGAGAACTGGGCACCGGTCGCGGCGGACCGCGATGCATGTCCTGCCCCGCAGCCCGCGACCCGGTGTGAGGCCTCGAACGCCGGGGGTCACTACCGCCAGCTGGGCAGCCACATCTGCAGGTTCCAGGTGGCCTGGGACACCGGTATTCCGGTGAGGATCGGGAACAGCCAGGCGAAGTTGGTGATCACCAGCGCGAGGTAACAGCTGACGACTGCCACGCCGAGCGTTCGCCGTTCCGGATCGGCGGTGCGTTTGTAGAGGATGTCACCGAGGATCAGCGCGATCGCCATCACCAGGAACGGGGCCATGGTGACCGCGTAGAAGAAGTACATCTGCCGGTCGATGTTGGCGAACCAGGGCAGCCAGCCCGCGCAGTAGCCGGTGAGGACGACGGCGTAGCGCCAGTCGCGGCGGACGAATGCGCGCCACATCGCGTAGCCGAGGACCGGCACCGCCAGCCACCACATCGTCGGCGTGCCGACGAGCATCACCGCCTTGACACAGGAGGCCGCCCCACAGCCGGGAACGCCTTCGTCGTCGATCGCGTACAGCACGGGCCGCAGCGACATCGGCCACGTCCACGGCTTGGACTCCCACGGATGGTGGTTGCCCGCCGCATTGGTCAGCTCGGAGTGGAAGTGGAAGGCCTTGTAGGTGTAGTGCCACAGCGACCGCAGCGCGTCCGGTGGCTGGTACCACTGGCGCTCGCCGATCGACTGGCCCACCTCGTAGCGGTTCACCGCGGTCTCGGAGGCGAACCACGGCGAGTAGGCGAACAGGTACAGCGCGACCGGAACGAGCCCGAAGACGTACGCGCTCGGCGCGACGTCTCGCCGCAGCACGCCGGCCCACGGCCTCGGCACCCGGTAGGCCCGCCGCGCCGCCACATCCATCGCCAGGGACATCGCGCCGAAGAACACCATGAAGTACAGCCCGGACCACTTGGTGGCGAAGGCCAGCCCCAGCAGAACCCCCGCGCCGAATCGCCACCATCGCACACCCAGCCGGGGGCCCCAGGGCGTCTCGGCGATCCGGTCCTCCAGCAGCGCGTCGTGCATCCGCGCGCGCACCTGATCCCGGTCGACCATCAGCGCCCCGAACGCGGCGACGACGAACACGGTCATGAAGGTGTCGAGCAGTGCGGTGCGCGCCGCCACGAAACTCACCCCGTCGGCGACCAGAAGCAGACCCGCAATGGCGCCGATGATCGTCGAACGGCTGATCCGGCGGACGATCCGCACCACCAGAACGGCGAGGATCACCCCGAACAGCGCGCTGGTGAACCGCCAGCCCACACCGGTGTAGCCGAACAGGGCCTCGCCGAGGGCGATGAGTTGCTTGCCCAGCGGAGGATGCACCACCAGCCCGAAACCGGGATTGTCCTCGACCCCGAAGTTGTGCAGCACCTGCCAGGCCTGCGGCGCGTAGTGCTTCTCGTCGAAAATCGGCGTCCCGGAATCCGTGGGGGAGCCGAGATTCATGAACCGCGTCAGTGCGGCCAAGGCGCCCACCACGACAGTCGCCACCCAGCCCCTGCGCCGGTCGGAAGGCCCGAAGTCGGGTGCGGGGACCAGTGGCGCCGGGCTGATGACGGGGGTGTCGCGCGACGGCGCGATGGGTTCGTCGGTCAGGGTGGTCATCGTTGACGATCGTAGGCTCTTGGCTGTGCCGCCCCCCGAGTCGCCGACGTCCGGCCGCCTGCTGGTGGCCGCCACGCCGCTGGGTCAGCCGGGCGACGCGTCGCGACGCCTCCACGACGCCCTGGCCGGCGCCGATGTGGTTGCCGCCGAGGACACCCGGCGGGTGCGCGCACTCGCCACATCGCTGGGGGTGACCATCGGCGGCCGAGTGGTCAGCCTGTTCGATCAGAACGAGGCGGCGCGGGTGCCCGCTCTGGTGGCCGACATCGCCGCGGGGGCTTCGGTGCTGCTGGTCAGCGATGCCGGCATGCCGCTCATCAACGATCCGGGATACCGGTTGGTGCGCGGTTGCGTCGACGCCGGTCTGCCGGTGAGCTGTCTTCCGGGCCCGTCAGCGGTCACCACCGCACTGGCGGTGTCGGGGCTGCCAGCCGACCGGTTCTGCTTCGAGGGCTTCCCGCCGCGCAAGTCCGGCGCACGCCGGCACTGGCTGGCGGGCCTGGCCGCCGAACCGCGCACCGTGGTGTTCTTCGAGTCACCGCGCCGGCTGGCGGCGTGCCTGCGCGACGCCTGCGCCGAACTCGGCGGGCAACGCCGGGCGGTGGTGTGCCGGGAGCTGACCAAGACCCACGAGGAGATCCGCCGCGGCACACTGGCCGACCTGGCCGACTGGGCCTGCGACGGGGTGCTCGGCGAGATCACCGTGGTGCTGTCGGGCGCCACACCGGTGGCCGACCTCGACTCACTCGTGGCCGCGGTGGGGGAGTTGGTGGCCGGCGGGATGCGGGTGAAGGACGCCTGCGCGCACGTGGTCGACGCGCATCCCGGCGCGCCGTCGCGGCGCGCGCTCTACGACGCGGTGCTGCGCGCCCGGGAGTGATCGACGATCGACGCCGCCTTGTCCAGGCACTCCTGCCATTCGGCGTCGGGGTCGGAGTCGGCGGTGATGCCGCCGCCCACCCCGAGGACCGCATTGCCCGCCGCGTCGAACTCCACGGTGCGGATCGCGACATTGAGCTCACAGCCCGCCACAGGTGACGCCAATCCGATTGCGCCGCAGTAGATCCCGCGGCGACGCGGCTCCCAGCCCGAGAGCAGTTGACGCGCCCGGATCTTCGGCGTTCCGGTGACCGAGGCGGGCGGGAACGCGGCGTCGAGCAGTGCCGAGTTCCCGACACCGACGGGAACGCGTGCGCTCACCGTCGAGACCAGATGCCACACACCCGGTGCCGGACGCACCGCAAGTAGCTCGGGAACAGTGACCGAGCCGGTCGTCGAGACCCGGCCGAGGTCGTTTCGCACCAGGTCGACGATCATGATGTTCTCGGCCACGTCCTTGGCGGAGGCGAGCAGCCGTGCCGGGTCGGCGTGGCTGGGCAGGGTTCCCTTGATCGGGCTGGAGGTGACGCCCTCACCGCTGCGGCGCAGGAACAACTCCGGCGACAGCGACGCCACCGCCCCCCACGCGCCGGAAAGGAACGCGCCGCGGGCCGGATTGGTGCGCGCGGCCGCGTCGGCGAAGAAGTCCAGCGGCGAACCCGACGTCTTACCGGTGAACTGAGTGCATACGCACGCCTGGTAGATCTCGCCGGCCCGGATGGCCTCCAAGCAGGACAGCACACCAGCGCGGTGCGTGCCGAAATCGGGTACCTGCCAGTCGATGTCGCAGGGTCGGTGGCGCACAGGCCCGGCCAGCGCAGCGTTCAGCCATCCGGGGGGCCCCGCGCCGGAGAGGCTGTCGAACCACCAGCAGCCGTCGGCGTCGAGACGCAGCACGCAGTCGGTCCAGCCACCCGCTGCCTCGGGGATCCGCGGGGGTGCACCGTCTGCCCCGGGGTCCGGGTAGGACAGGTAGCCGATCCAGCCGCCGCCGACGCCGTCGCCGGAGCGCGCCGCGGGCACGTCGAACACATCCGCGGGGGCGACGGGTTGCACGTCAACACTCGGGGCGATCACCGCCCCGGCGCCGAACCACTCGCCGACCAGGGCAGCCGGCCCAGGACGGCGGTGGCGCCGTGCGCCGTCGGCCACCGCGCGCAGCACGTCGGTGGCGGAGCCGAGATCCCCCAGCCGCTGGGTCCGCATGTGCGCTCGCCCCTAGCCCTCGTAGCGCGGGAACACCGCCGCCGGTTCCGGCAGCGCGGTCCCCGGCTCGATTCTGGTTGTCAGACAGGTGAAATCGCGCCGGGCTGCATCTTGGCCCAGCAGGTCCAGCAGTCGCCCCGCCGACTCCGGCATCACCGGCTGCACCAACACCGCGGCCACCCGTACCGCCTCGAGGGTGGTGTAGAGC
>VEQU01000129.1 GCA_018883075.1 Mycobacterium sp. | reverse complement strand
CCTCCACCGTCGATCGCCTGCGCGGCTACGCCGACCCGGTGGACTCCGACCGGCCGGCCTATAACTCGGTGGTGCTCGCCGCGGCCGATCCGGCGAATCCCTACGGCGCCGCGCTGCCGTGGCCGTCGACCGACGGCGGGCACCGCCCGAGCCGCAAAGCCGGGGCGCTGGTGGTGCTCGTCGACGGAGCACTGGCGTTCTATGTCGAACGCGGCGGACGCTCACTGCTGACATTCACTGCCGATCGCGAGGTGCAGGCGGCGGCCGCCGGGACGCTGGCCCATACGGTCGCCTCCGGGCGGCTGGGCGGGATCCTCGTCGAGAAAGTTGACGGGGTCTCGGTGCTTGAGGCCGCGCACACCAGCACATCGGACGCACTGATCTCGGCAGGCTTCGCCCGCACTCCGCGCGGACTGCGGATCCGGTAGCCCGTGCCTGAGGGTGACACCGTCTTCCGCACCGCAGCCGCGCTGCGGGATGCCCTTATCGGCAGGACTCTGACCCGTTGCGACGTCCGGGTGCCGCGGTACGCCACCGTCGATGTGTCCGGTCACAGGGTGGACGAGGTGATCAGCCGCGGCAAGCACCTGTTCATCCGGGTCGGTCCGGCCAGCATCCATTCACATCTGAAGATGGACGGCAGCTGGCGGTTGACACCCCGTGACCGGCCGCCGAGACCGGCCTACAAGATCCGGATCCTGCTGGAGGCCGGGGACGTCGCCGCCGCCGGAGTCGATCTCGGGATCCTGGAGATCCTCGAGCGCTCCGGCGATATGGACTGCGTCGCGCACCTCGGGCCCGATCTGCTGGGTGAGGACTGGGACGCCGAACTCGCGGCCGTCAATCTCGTCGCCGACCCCGATCGTCCACTGGCCGATGCGCTGCTGGACCAGCGGGTGATGGCCGGTGTCGGCAACGTCTACTGCAACGAGCTGTGCTTCCTGTTCGGCCGGCTGCCCACCAGCCCGGTGAGCGCGCTGCCCGACCCGCTCAGGGTCACTGTCCGGACACGGGAGATGTTGTGGGCCAACCGGTTACGCCGGTCGCGCACCACCACCGGTAACACCCGCACCGGTCAGGAGCTGTGGGTGTACGGCCGGGCCGGTCAGCCGTGCCGGCGGTGCGGTACCCGAATCGCCCGGGATGACCAGTCCGACAGAGTCAGCTACTGGTGTCCGTGGTGCCAGAGCCGGCCTTGACCTTCGCCACCTCAGCGGCCACCGCGTCGTCGATACCCTGCATGGTGGCCTTGTCCAGCCGCACCTCGGCGAACGACTGCGCCCGCGTCAGCGCCGTCTCGACATGGCCGCGTCCGTTGGGGTAGGCGAGCGCGATCACCACCGCGGTTCCGTTCTGCAGGGCATCGCCCACACCCTTACGCATACCGCTGCGCAGTTCATGCTCAGCGATCGCGGTCGCCAGCGCCCCGCCCGCCCCGCCGACGAGAACACCGAGCAGCACCGGCTGGATCACCAGACCGGCCAGCAGGCCGATCCCGGCGCCGATCAGTGTTCCCATCCGGCCGTGTTTGTTGGCCAGTTCGGACACCGTGGCCTGACCGTGGTCGTCCTTGGTCACCAGCGCGCCGGCACGCAATTCCATACCGTGTTTGAGGCGGCGTTCCAGAGCGTCGAAGTCGCTGCGCGCGGCGTCCAGATCGCCGTAGGCCGCGATGATCACCAGCTGATGGTCGTCCTTCATGACGGCCCCCTCACGTTGTCGTCAGAACAAACCTAACTCAGCAACCGGCTCCTCAGGAATGGCATCACATGCCCGGCCACCAGATCGGTGTTCTCCAGCCAGCACCAGTGACCCACTCCGGGCAGGATCCGGATCTCGGCGCGGGGGAACGCCTCCACTTGGCGGTGCGCCTGCTCGACGGGGATGTAGGCGTCGGCGTCGCCGAACACCACAAGCGCGTCGTGGTCGTGTTCACGCAGGCGTGCCGCAAGCAGTTCCATATCGCCCGGCCGCACCGACCGATACAGCCGAAGCACAGCGCGGCGCGTCTTCGGCGGCATCAGGTGGCCGACGACGATGTCCACCCACGGGCGCGGCAGTCCCGGGTTCTCCCGCGCCAGCAGGTTGGCCACCAGTCCGGGCCGCAGCGCGCGCATGGACAACTCCCCGAGGACCGGGGTCTGCCAGATCCGCGCCATCCGGTGCCAGCGGTACCCCACCAGCACACCGGTGTTGGCGAACGTCACGCTGGCCACCCGGTCGGGATGGTCGGCCGCCCAGACGGCGGCGAACGGGCCGCCGAAGTCATGCGCCACCAGGTGCACCCGTTCGATTCCCAGCTGGCGGATGACGCCGTCGAGGAAGCGTGCATAGCTGTAGATGGAGTAGTCGCCATCGGGCCGCTCGTCGGCCGACCCGAACCCGGGAAGATCGGGCGCCACCACGCCTGCGAACTCGGCGACCCGGCTCATCAGCGGCATCCAGTCAGCGCCCGCGTCGGGGTTGCCGTGTACGAATACCACCGCCTCGCCGGGCGTCCCGTGTCCGCCGATCAGCACGGAGGTGCGCAGGCCCTCGACGGTCAGCCGACGGGTGGTGATCATGCGCGCGAGCTTACGAAACAGCGGCGCTCACCGGTCAGTGGGTCGTCGAACTCCAGGCGGTGAGCGATCAGCCGCAGCGGACGGGAGAAATCACCCGGGTCGACGTCGACCACCTTCGGGTACAGCGGATCGTTGTCGATCGGCAGGCCCAGCCCGGCCATGTGGACCCGCAACTGATGGGTCCGGCCCGTGCGCGGCGTGAGCCGGTAGCGGCCGGCGCCGAGCGGCTCGATGCGGGTGTGCGCGTTCGGCTCACCGGGTTCGACCACCGCCTGCAGGTGGCCGCGTCGTTTCACGATCCGGTTGCGGACCTCCTGCGGCGCAACGAGTTCCGGGTGTGCTGAGGACTGTGCCAGATACGTCTTAGCGACCCGTCCACGGGCGAACAACGTCTGGTAGGCGCCGCGCACCTCGCGGCGGGTGGTGAACAGCAGCACACCGGCGGTGAGCCGGTCCAGCCGGTGCGCCGGGCTCAGTTCGGGCAGATCAAGGTCCCGACGCAGCCGGAACAGCGCTGTCTGGGTGACGTGCGATCCGCGCGGCATGGTCGCCAGGAAGTGCGGCTTGTCGACCACGACGATGTCGTGGTCGCGGTGCAGCACGGGAACATCGAAAGGCACCTCGATTTCGCGAGGAAGGTCGCGGTGGTGGTAGACCAGCGATCCGGCCGGCAGTTCCGTCGCGGGGTCGACCACCCGCCCGCGCGCGTCGGTGACCTCGCCGCGCAGCACCTTGGCCCGGGCCTCGGGTCCGAACCTGCGACCGAACTCGTCGGCCACATTGCCGCCCTGAAGGCGCAGCCGGGCCCGGCCGAGAACATTCACACCGGACTCACGTCAGCGGCACTGGCTCGAGGATCTCCCCGCGCGCCTCCGGTGCGGCCGCCCGCAGCGCGTCCGCGGAGGCGTCGTCGGGCTGGGTCTGGGAGCGGACCTCGGCCTCCACCCTGGCGACGTAGGTGTCCACCTCGGTGTCGATGGTGTCCTGGTTCCAGCCCAGGATGGGCGCGACGATCTCGGCGACCTCGCGGGCGCAGTCGACGCCGCGGTGCGGGTACTCGATGGAGATCCGCATCCGGCGAGCCAGGATGTCCTCGAGGTGCAACGCGCCCTCGGCGGCGGCGGCGTAGGCCGCCTCGACGCGCAGGTACACGGGCGCATGTTCGATCGGCTCCAGCAGGTCCGGGCGGCCCTCGGCGAGTTCGAGCACCTCACCGATCAGCGAGCCGTAGCGGTCCAGCAGGTGGCGCACCCGGTAGGGGTGCAGGTCGTACTCCCTGCCCACGTGTTCGGTCTGGTTGATCAGCGCGAAGTACCCGTCGGCGCCCATCAGTGGCACCTTCTCGGTGATCGACGGCGCCACCCGCGACGGCACGAACTCCGCGGCGGCGTCGACCGCGTCGGCGCCCATCACCCGGTAGGTGGTGTACTTGCCGCCGGCGATGGCCACCAACCCGGGGGTGGGCACCGCGACGGCGTGCTCCCGGGACAGCTTGGAGGTCTCCTCGCTCTCGCCGGCCAGCAGTGGGCGCAGTCCGGCGTAGACGCCGTCGATGTCCTCGTGGGTGAGTGGGTTGGCCAGCACCGTGTTGACGGTCGCCAGGATGTAGTCGATATCGGCCTTGGTGGCGGCGGGGTGCGCCAGGTCGAGGTTCCAGTCGGTGTCGGTGGTGCCGATGATCCAGTGCGTGCCCCACGGGATGATGAACAGCACCGAGGACTCGGTGCGCAGGATGATCGCCACCTCGCTGACGATGCGGTCCCGCGGCACCACGATGTGCACGCCCTTGGATGCGCGCACCCGGAACCGGCCGCGCTGGCGCGACAGCGCCTGGATCTCGTCGGTCCACACCCCGGTGGCGTTGATCACCACATGCCCGCGCACGTCGGTGACATCGCCGTTCTCCGAGTCACGCACCGTCACGCCCACCACCCGGTCGCCCTCGGTG
>VEQU01000040.1 GCA_018883075.1 Mycobacterium sp. | reverse complement strand
GTTCCGGCGCGTGGTGTCTGGCCGCCGACTTCTCGGTCGGCATGCTGCATGCCGGGGCGGCACGGCCGGTGCCGAAGGTGGCCGCCGACGCCACCCGGTTGCCGTTCGGCGATGACGTCTTCGATGCGGTCACCATCAGCTTCGGTCTGCGCAACGTCGTCGACCATGTGGCCGGCCTGCGCGAGATGGCCCGGGTCACCAAGCCGGGCGGGCGTTTGGTGGTCTGCGAGTTCTCCACGCCCACCGTGCCGGTGTTCGCCGGCGTCTACAAGGAGTACCTGATGCGGGCGCTGCCGCGGGTGGCTAGCGCGGTGTCGAGCAATCCGGAGGCCTACGTCTATCTCGCCGAGTCCATCCGCGCGTGGCCCGATCAGGCGGCGCTGGCCGAGCGCATCGAGCAGGGCGGCTGGTCGAAGGTGCGCTGGCGCAACCTCACCGGCGGAATCGTCGCGCTGCACGCGGCCGTCAAGCTCGCCAGTGCACCCAATCGCTAACTGAACGGTTTGCGCCGGTCCACCAGACGCGACCCGCCGCCGGCGCGGCGCCACACCCGCGCCACCCAGTCGGCGTCGGCGTCGGTCACCAGATTGCCCATCACCCGCACCGCGACACCCATCACGGCGGTCGACCGCATCGCCAGCGGACCCGTCAGCGGCAGGAACCGCGGCAGGGTCAGCAGCAGCCCGAGCCGACGGGCCACCGAGAAGCCGCGGCCGTAGTGCGCGGCGAGCAGCGCGGGCCACGCCCGCTGCAGGTCTGCTGAACCGAGGATCTCGGCGGCCAGCCGTCCGGTCTCCAGCCCGTAGTCGATGCCCTCGCCGTTGAGCGGGTTCACGCACCCCGCCGCATCACCGACGAGCAGCCAGTTGGCCCCGGCCACCCCCGACACCGCGCCGCCCATCGGCAGCAGCGCCGAGGACAGTGCGCGCGGCGGGCCGTCGAGGCCCCACTCGGCGGCCTTGAGTCCGGCGTAGTGGCGGATCAGCGGCCTCAGTGCCACCTCGGCGGGCCGTCTGGCGGTGGCCAGCGCGCCCACGCCGATGTTCACCTCGCCGTTGCCCAGCGGGAAGATCCAGCCGTAGCCGGGCAGCACCTGCCCGTCGCCGGCCCGATTGCCCCCATGGCCGGCGGGCGAGCGCAGTTCAAGATCCGAGGAGATCCACGGCTCGGCGGCCCGCGGCGAGGCGGCGTATCCGCGGATCGCCACGCCGTACACCGTCTCCTGGTGCCACCGCCGGCCCAGCTCCCGGCCCAGCGGCGAGCGCGCGCCGTCGGCGACGATCAGCCACTCACAGCCCACCCGTCGTCCGTCGGCGAGCACCACCTGGTTCACCCGTCCGGCCGGATCCCGTTGAACCCCAACGGCTTTGCAGCCAAGCAGCATGCCCGCGCCGGCGTCCTCGGCGGCCTTGCGGAGGCGGTCGTCGAGTTCGGTGCGCGGAACCGCCGAACTCACCGGCGGGAAGGACGGCCCCGGCCACGGCACCTCGACGCTCGCCCCGAATCCCGTCATCCGCAGACCGTGGTGACGGATCCTTCCGTCCAGCCAGTCGCCGAGGCCGAGCCGGCGCAGTTCGACGACCGCACGCGGGGTCAGGCCGTCGCCGCAGGCTTTGTCTCGGGGGAATTCGCACGAGTCGATCACCAGCACCTCGCGCCCGCCGCGGGCCGCCCACGCCGCGGCCGCCGAGCCCGACGGCCCGGCGCCGACCACGACGACCTCAGCGGAGGTGATACTCATCGCTACCAGTATGTTGGCAGGGTGCGCACACCGGCCAGCGTGGTAGCGGGAGTCGACTTCGGCGACCCGGTCTTCGCCCAGCAGGTGCGCGATCACGTGGCCCGGGTGGAGGATCTGATCTCCACCGAACTCAGTGGCGGCGACGAGTTGATGACCGAGGCGGTGCTGCACCTGTTCGAGGCCGGCGGCAAGCGCTTCCGCCCGCTGTTCACCGTGCTCAGCGCCAGCGTGGGCCCGGACCCCGAGTCGTATCAGGTGACGGTGGCCGGCGCGGTGATCGAACTGGTGCACCTGGCCACGCTGTACCACGACGACGTGATGGACGAGGCGCAGATGCGCCGCGGCGCTCCGTCTGCGAACGCCCGGTGGGGCAACAACATCGCGATACTCGCCGGTGACTACCTGTTCGCGACGGCGTCGCGGCTGGTGGCCCAACTCGGACCCGATGCGGTCCGCATCATCGCGGAGACCTTCGCCGAACTGGTCACCGGGCAGATGCGCGAGACCAAGGGCAGCCCGGCGGGCACCGATGCCGTCGAGCACTACCTGAAGGTGGTGGGGGAGAAGACGGCTTGTCTGATCGCCGCCTCCGGCCGGATGGGCGCCACCTTCTCCGGGGCGAACGAGGATCAGGTCGCCCGGCTGGCACGCCTGGGCGCGATCGTCGGCACCGCGTTCCAGATCTCCGACGACATCATCGACATCGACAGCGACCCCGACGAGTCCGGCAAGCTGCCCGGCACCGATCTGCGCGAGGGCGTGCACACCCTGCCCGTGCTGTATGCGCTGCAGGAGAGCGGCCCGGACGCCGATCGGCTGCGCGAACTGCTCCGCGGCCCGGTGGACGACGATGACGACCTGGCCGAGGCGCTCGGCCTGCTGCGCAAGTCGGGCGGGATCGCCGCCGCCAAGGCAACTGTGCAGCAGTACGCCGAGGCGGCCCGGACCGAGCTGGACGGCCTGCCTGACGTGCCCGGCCGGCACGCCCTGGCTTCGCTGGTCGACTACACGGTTAACCGGCACGGCTAGCAGATCCGGAACTCAACGGTGTCCGTGAGGCGTTACTCTGCCGAAGACCGCTCGTAGGAGGACCCATGACCTGGCATCCGACCGCTAACCGGATGAAGACGTTCGTGCTGCTCGTCACCATGTCGGCGCTGATCGTGTTCATCGGTTCGCTGTTCGCGAACCGCTCGATCCTGTGGCTGTCGGTGCTGATGGCCGTCGGCATGAACGTCTACGTGTATTTCAACAGCGACAAGCTGGCCCTGCGGGCCATGCACGCCCAGCCGATCACCGAGGTGCAGGCCCCGCAGATCTATGCGATGGTGCGCGAACTGGCCACCGCGGCGCATCAGCCGATGCCGCGGCTCTACATCAGCGACACCGCCAACCCGAACGCCTTCGCCACCGGGCGCAACCCGCGCAACGCCGCGGTGTGCTGCACCACCGGTATTCTCAACCTGCTCGACGAACGCGAGCTGCGCGCGGTTCTCGGCCATGAGCTCTCCCACGTCTACAACCGCGACATCCTGATCTCGTGCGTGGCCGGTGCACTGGCATCGGTGGTCACCGGGCTTGCGCAGATGGCGATGTTCGCCGGCGCGTTCGGCGGTGGAAACCGTGGCAACGGCGGTGGCACGAATCCCATTGCACTGCTGCTGGTCTCGCTGCTGGCGCCGATGGCCGCGACGGTGATCCGGATGGCGGTGTCGCGGTCGCGGGAGTACCAGGCCGACGAGTCCGGTGCGCAGCTCTCCGGCGATCCGCTGGCGCTCGCCTCGGCGCTGCGCAAGATCAGCGGCGGCGTGGAGCAGGCGCCCCTGCCCCCGGCCCCGCAGCTCGCCGATCAGGCGCACCTGATGATCGCCAGCCCGTTCCGCTCCGGCGAGAAGATGAGCAAGCTGTTCTCCACCCACCCGCCGATGGAGGACCGCATCGCACGCCTGGAGAAGATGGCCGGTCGCTGAGCCGACCCGCCGAGGAACTACCCGGCGGCGGGCTTGTCCGGCTTTACGTCTGCGCCGCCGGTCTCGGTGGTCGCGGCACCCGGCCCGATGGACTTGACGGCGTCGGTGACGGCACCGACGACGGAGTCGACGGCTCCCTTGACCGCACCCTTGACCGCATCGACCGCGCCGGAGGTCGGGTCGGGAGCGTCGTCATCCTTGGACCCGCCCTTGGGCAGGTCGAAGTCCACCGGGGGCGTGGAGATGGTCAGCGTCGGGCGCACATCGCTGGCGCTCAATTCCGGGGCGGCTGGTGCCGACGGGGCGACCGGTCCGGCGCTCACCGACGGCTCCTCGGTCTGCGGCCGTGCTGAGATCTTCGGTGCGGACACGTTGGGTGCCGACGCCGAGACCACCGGCGGCGGCACCGCGGCGGCCGGAAGTGCCGGAATGCCGTCGGGCACCAGGCCATCGAACACATCGCTGAGGGTCTTGTAGGCGACCAGCGTCAGATCATTGATCTTCTGCACCACCGCGACCACGCCGTCGGAGAAGGTGACCGTCGTGGTGTTGGTGGCCGGATCGACAACGCAGCTGACTGCCTTGCTGCAGTCCACCTGCCCCCTGCTGTCCAGGACGGGCTTGAGCTTCAGCGACTCCTTGGCGACGGGCGCGCTGCTGGGCTCGATGGCGGGGGGCAGCAAGGCCAGCTCGGCTGCCGTCGCCGGGGTGAGTGCAGCGGCCTGCATCGGGCCGGCCGGTGTCGTCGAGGGACCGGTGGTCTCCAGCAGTGCGGCCAGGTCATTGGCGTCGACGGTGCCGTCACCGATGGCCAGCACGTCGGTCATACCGTCCAGGGCGGGCGCCTCGAACAGGCCCAGTGGGCCGCCGAACGCCGCCGGCACGAAACCCGAGGGTGTCTGCCCGGTGGAGGCCAGCATCATGAGCCCGGTGGCAGCGGCCACCGTGAGCGCGCCTGCGCGCACTTTCGGCGTCACGTGCCGGTCCATGTCAGGAGCCACTTTCCAGTAGTTCTCAGGTTCTCGAAAGGCTGACCTTAGTTTAGGACATACGGTGCCGATCTGAACGCAGGGTGACCGATTCGTGCCCGTTGGTACCGTTATGTGATGTTCGGCCGGTGCCTGGCGTCAACTCTTGTGGCGGCTGTGACCTCTGTGACGATTTTTTCTGCGGTATTGGTGTCGGCTCGCGCCACCGCGGCGCCCGACCCGGCACCGCCGCCCGTGCCGCCGATGCCGGATGTGACGTCGTTCACACCCATCAGTCCGGTCGACTACACCGTGATGGCCGGCAACTGGTACGCCTTCTCCGGGCCCGGCGGCGTCACCTGCGTCATCAACAAGCAGGACGCCAGCTACGGCTGCAGTGGTCCGCTACCCGGGGCTCCGGACGGCGCCAACCTGGTCAGCGCGGGACCGGCGGGTGCGCCGGTCTTCTCCACCACCGACCGCCCGCTGTTCGCCGCGGCCGGCGAGGCCAAGCCGCTGCCGGCGGGCACCCGGCTGAGCTTCCGGGAGATCAGCTGCGGCATGGACGGCACCGGCGTCGTGGCGTGCGTCAACACCCGCGATCAGGTCGGGTTCATGCTCACACCGACGGGTGTGTTCATCGACGAGTCCAACCCGCTGCTGGACCGCCCGCAGGGCGCCAACCCCTACTTCCCCTGGTTGCCGGCCGGCTAGATTCGGGTCTAGAAGCGGGTGCCGTCGACCTCGTGACCGGGTTTCTCGGCCATCAGACCCTTGTAGGCGTCCTCGACCGTCGAACCGTGATTGACCACCGCGTCCACCTCGCGCGCGATCGGCATGCTGATGCCGTACTTCTCCGCGAATTCCATGATGACGCTGGCGGCCTTGACGCCCTCGGCCACCTGGTTCATCCCGGCGATGATCTCCTTGACCGACTTGCCGGAGCCCAGTTCCTCGCCGACGTGGCGGTTGCGGCTGCGCTTGGAGGTGCAGGTGACGATCAGGTCGCCCATGCCGGCCAGGCCGGCGAAGGTGTCCCGCTGGCCGCCGATGGCCTCGCCCAGCTTGGACATCTCGCGCACCGCGCGGGTCATCACCATGGCGCGGGTGTTCTCGCCGATGCCCAGCGCGTAGCCCATCCCCACGGCGATCGCGTAGACGTTCTTCAGCGCGCCCGCGATCTCCACGCCGGTGACGTCGTCGGTGGTGTAGGTGCGGAACCGGCTGGTGCGGAACATGCTGGCCAGGTTGGCCGCCAGGTTGCGGTCGGGCATGGCCAGCACGGCCGCCGCCGCATAGCCCTCGGCCACCTCCTTGGCGATGTTGGGTCCGGCGAGGATGCCGGCCGGGTGCCCGGGCAGCACCTCCTCGACGATCTGGCTCATCCGCATGTTGGTGCCCTGTTCCAGGCCCTTCACCAGGCTCACCACCGGCACCCACGGCCGCAGTTCCTTGGCCAGTTCCTCAAGAACGCCCCGGAAACCGTGCGATGGCACCCCCATGACGATGACGTCGGCGCAGTGGGCGGCCTCGTTGAAATCGTTGGTGGCGCGCAGGTTTTCGGGCAACTCGACGTCCTCGCCGAGGTACCGGGAGTTGCGGTGGTTTTTGTTGATGTCGTCGACCGTCTCCGCTGAGCGAACCCACTGCAGGGTCGGACCCCGCCGGGCGCAGATGGAAGCGACGGTGGTGCCCCAGGAGCCCCCGCCCAGGACGACGACCTGAGGTTCGCGACGATCAGCTGTCATGGCTGTAGAAGTTAGTGCGACGAGGCGCACTTGAGTGCCGGTTCGGCGAAGGTGGCGGTGCTCAGCCCACCAGTTCGGCCGGGCGGCGCACCGTGCCGAACACCATGTCCTCCTCTATCTTGTCGAGGAACCGGAAGTCGATGGCGTCGGCGAGGAAGTCCTGGCGCACCACCCAGGGCCGCTTGTCGCTCGACTTGGGCAGGGCGTGCAGGCTGCGCTTGACGTAGCCCGCCTGCAGATCCCAGGTCGGCTTCTCGGCCAGCGGCTCGCCACCGAGGTGCGGGTAGGCATGGGTGTAGCCGTGGGAGTCCATGTGGTCGATCAGTTTCACCGCCGCACGCGCGGTCATGTCGGCCCGCAGCGTCCAGGAGGCGTTGGTGTAGCCGATGCACCAGAACAGGTTCGGGACGTCATCGAGCATGTGGGCCTTGTAGGAGTAGCGGTCCTGCGGCTTGACCTCCGCGCCGTCGACGCTGACCCGCACCCCGCCGAGGGCCTGCAACTGCAGACCGGTCGCCTTGACCACGATGTCGGCGTCGAGATGCCTGCCGGACTTCAATGCGACGCCGGTTGCGTCGAAATGGTCGATGTGGTCGGTGACCACCTCGAGTCTGCCCTTGCCGATCTCCTCGAACACGTCACCGTCGGCGACCAGGCACATGCGCTCGTCCCACGGGTTGTAGCGGGGCTTGAAGTCGACGTCCACCGGATAGCCCGCGGGCAGCCTGCTGACGTTCTGCCAGCGGACGAACTTGCGGATCGTGTTCGGGAACGTCCGTGCGATGACCCACAGCAGCTTCTCGAAGACCAGCGCCATACTGCGAATCATGGTGTAGGAGGCCTTGTTCGGCATCACCGAACGCAGCAGCGCGTAGAAGCGGTTGACCCGCGGCATCGAGAACAGGTAGCCCGGCGAGCGCTGAAGCATGGTGACGTGACCGGCCTTGCGGGCCAGTGCCGGGACCAGCGAGACGGCGGTCGCGCCGGAACCGATCACCACCACCTTCTTGCCGGTGTAGTCCAGGTCGTCCGGCCAGTGCTGCGCGTGCACCACAGTGCCGGTGAAGTTCTCGAGGCCGGGGAAGTCCGGGGAGTACGGCTCGTCGTAGTTGTAGTAGCCGGAGCCGAAGAACACGAAGCGGCTGCGGTACTGCTTGCGCGTGCCGTTCTCGCTGACGTGGACCGTCCAGGTGTCGGTTTCGGAGTCCCAATCGGCCGAGGTGACCCGGGCGCCGAAGTGAATGTGCGGATAAATCCCGTGCTTGCGGGCGGCGTCTTCCATGTAATCGCGGATCTGGTCGCCGTCGGCCACGTACTCCTTGCCCCGCCACGGCTCCCACGGCCAGCTCAGGGTGAAGATCGAGGAATCCGAACGCACGCCGGGGTAGCGGAACAGGTCCCAGGTGCCGCCGATCCGATCGCGCCGCTCAAGCACCACGTAACTGGTCGAGCGATCACGCTGGCCGAGGTGGTAGGCGGCGCCGATGCCGGAGATTCCGGCGCCGATGATCACGACGTCGTAGCTGCCGCCGTCGGACTCGGCGGGGGTGAGCTCTGCGGTGTCCGGGGAGGTCGTCATGGCACCACTTTATGCACCGTGCCACGCCCGTGGCACCCCCTTATCCAGTGCCCGGCGGCGCGGCCAAGGGTCAGCGGTAGTTGACGAACTGCAGGGCGACCTCCAGGTCGGCGCCCTTGAGCAGGGCCTGGACCGCCTGGAGGTCATCGCGGCTCTTGGAGCTCACCCGGATCTCCTCGCCCTGGATCTGGGTCTTGACGCTCTTGGGGCCCTCATCGCGGATCAGCTTGGTGATCTTCTTGGCGTTCTCGCTGCTGATGCCCTGCTTGAGGGTGCCGGACACCTTGTAGGTCTTGCCGGAGGCCTGCGGCTCGCCGGCGTCGAAGGCCTTCATCGAGATGTCGCGGCGGACCAGCTTCTCCTTGAAGACGTCGACGGCGGCTTTCGCCCGTTCCTCGGTCGAGGAGACGATCTCGATGACCTCGTCGCCCTTCCAGGCGATCGAGGTGTCGGTGCCGCGGAAGTCGAACCGCGTCGACAGTTCCTTGCCGGCCTGGTTCAGCGCGTTGTCGACCTCCTGGCGGTCGACCTTGCTGACGATGTCGAAGCTTGAATCAGCCACGGTGGTGTCTCCTCCCGTTTGTGTCCGGGGTACATGCTCGTTGTACCCTGCTAGTCGCATCAAACCGGGACGTTCGGTTTGATCCCAGGCAGGTTGCCCGAGCGGCCAATGGGAGCGGACTGTAAATCCGTCGGCGAAAGCCTACACAGGTTCGAATCCTGTACCTGCCACCCAATTTGCCGTCATGAACGACCCCTACACCGCGAGCGTGGTGCCGGTCTCCCGTTCGGCGAACTCGACCAGGTGCGCTGCGGCCGCATAGTCACTGGCGAGCGCCGAGCGCCCGATCAGTACCGGGCCGCCGCGCAGGCCGAACCGGCCGCTGACCCCGACGTAGCTGCCGGGCGGGATCGGCTCGCTGATGCAGTACAGCGTCGGCGCGGCGCCCTCGTCGATGTCGTTGGCCAGCCGGTCGGCGGCGAACTTGATCACCCGGTGCGCCGCCGACATCAACGGCGAGTCGGACACGTGCGAGAGGTTCGAGGCCACCCAGCCCGGGTGGGTCAGTTGCGCGACGAGGTTCGAATCCGCGGCGCGCAGTCGGCGGTCGAGTTCCAGGCCCCACATCATCACCGCAAGCTTCGAGCGCGCGTAGGCGCCCATCGGCGTCCACCTGCTGGTGCGCAGGTGCATATCGTCCAGACGCAGGGTGGCTGAGCGGTGCGCTTCGGAGCCGACCAGGATGATCTGCGACCGGACCCGCGGCAACAGCAGGTTCGTCAAGGCGAACGGACCGAGGAAGTTCGTGCCGAGCATCATCTCGAAGCCGTCGACGGTCTCGGTACGGTGCTGGGTCACCGCCCCGGCGTTGTTGATCAGGATGTCGATGTCGCCGTCGACGAGATCCGGGAAGGCCCGCACCGAACTCAGGTCGGCGAGGTCGACTTCGGCCACGATGGTGGAGCCACCGATCTCCGCGGCTCGTCGTCGGCCCAACTCGGTGTTGCGCACGGCCAGGATCACCTGCGCCCCGGCTTTGGCCAGCGCGGCGGCCGTGCCGAGGCCGACGCCGTTGGTCGCCCCCGTGACGATCACGCGCTTACCGGACATATCGCCGAGTCGGGCCGGCGACCACGATTGGGTCACGCGGCCCAGCGTACGTGTTTGGATGTCAACCGTGGAACGCCTTTTCAACGCCATCCTCGCGCTCAAGGAGCGCGGACTGCTGCCCGACGCGGTGATGCGGGCGCTGGTACGCCGGATGTGCGCCCAGTGGGTCAGCACCTTCGAGTGCGGCGGTGACACCGCACAGCAGGCCGCTTACAAGAAGCGGTACTTCGAGAAGTTGCGCACCAGTGCCGGCGCCCTGCATCAGGACGATGCCAACGTTCAGCACTACGAGGTGCCCACCGAGTTCTTCCTGACCATGCTGGGCCCGTACCTGAAATACTCCTGCTGCGAGTTTCCGTCAGAGAGCACGAGCCTCGCCGACGCCGAGGTCGCCATGCTGAAGACCTTTCTCGACGACCGACTCGACGTCGCGGGCCTCATCAACCAGAAGGGCCGGATCAAGGTCCTCGACCTGGGCTGCGGCTGGGGTTCGCACGGCAGTTACCTGCTGGACAACCATGACCGCGTGCACGTGACGTTCTTCTCCAACAGCGCGACCCAGCAGGAGTTCATCAGCAAGCGCAATGCCAGGCACGAGGGTCGCTTCGAATGCGTCAAACAGGACGCCAGCGCCTTCGACGATCCGTCCTTCAAGGCAGCGTTCGACGTGATCGTGTCCTGCGAGATGCTCGAGCACATGAAGAACTACGAGATGGTGCTGAGCAAGATCAGTTCGTGGCTCACCGCAGACGGCCGGATGATGGTGCAGATCCTTGGCAACCGCCGGTTCGCCTACGACTTCAATACCACCGACTGGATGGGTAAGTACTTCTTCGCCGGCGGGACCATGCCCAGCCGCGATCTGCTCGAGCACTTCCTGCCGGAGGATCTCAAGCAGGCCCGGGTATGGGACGTGAACGGCCGCGAATACACCAAGACCCTGGACACCTGGCTGGGACGCCTCGACGCCAACAGGAAAGAGTGCCTGCGCGCCCTGGAAGGCGGTCCGGTTCCGGCGTCGATTGCACTGGAGCGATGGCGGATGTTCCTGCTGTTCTGTTCGGAAGTCTTCGGCTACCGCGGCGGCAACGAGTGGATGGTCTTCCACTATTTGTTCGAGAAGACCGGCTGAACCAGAAGAGGGCCGGCAGGTTTCCCTGCCGGCCCATTGTCGTGCTGCGCGACTTACTCCGGGCGGACGGCGAGCGCCTGGGGGCCCTTGGCGCCCTGGCCGATCTCGAAGACCACTCGCTGATTCTCCTCAAGCGAGCGGTAGCCGCTGCCCTGAATCTCGGAGAAGTGGACGAAAACGTCCTCCGCGCCACCGTCGGGAGCGATGAAGCCGAAGCCCTTCTCGCTGTTGAACCACTTCACAGTTCCCTGTGCCATTCTTACTTCTTTCATCTTTTGAACGGACGCCGATGATTCCGCGTCCTGCCTACACCCTACGGGTAGAACCGCCGACTAGCGGTCGCGGTCGGAAAACACCGGGTGCTGCACCGGATCGCCTGAGGACTCCGTCGTGGTCACGACGTGCTCGGCCTCGGCCGGGTGGGAGAACACCGGGTCGGAGAACCCAGGCTGGGAGAACAAATTGTCACTCACGTGGTTTCTTTCGTCATGGAGACGACCGCTTCGCGACTGAATTCGCATATTCCCCAAGGGCGGAGCGTCTGATACCTACAGTACACGTACCCGCGTCGGGGTCTGGTTACCATCAGCGCAGCGGCCAGTCGGACCAGTCAAGTCGCGACAAGGGGACAAGACGAGGGGACAGGGGGAGGTGTCGGCCAGTGCCCATCACGCTTCCCGATGAGATCCGGCTGGCCACCGCGACCGAACGGCAGGTCTTCAAAGCTCTCGTCGAGCAACTCGGTGAGCACGACGTCATCGTCGCCAGCCAGCGGGTCACGGACAGGAGCAAGGATCACGAGATCGACTTCGTCGTCGTACTCCGGGGCGTCGGCATCGTCTGCGTCGAAGTCAAAGGCGGAGAAGTCTGGCACAACGGCACCGAGTGGCAGCAGCGTCAGCACGACGGCAAGGTCAAGACCATCCATCCAGTGCGCCAGGTGCGCGAGGCGCGTTATGCGCTGCGAAAGTTCATCGAGCGCGATCCCCGCTGGACCCAGGGCCGGGTGCGGTGGAACCACGTCGTCGTGTTCCCGAAAAGCTCTGTCCCGCAGGAGTTTGCGCTGCCCGACTGCCCGCGGTGGATGGTCATCGACCGCGACGAGGTCGGCCGCATCGGATCGCTGCTGTGCGATGTCGCGCTCAATCAGAAGACTCACCTTCCGCTGCTTGCCGACGCCGCCGTCGAGCAGTTCCGCACCGCACTGGACGGACGTGGTCTGCCGCAGCGTGATGTGGTTGCCCGCGCCGAGGACAACGAGGACGCCGCCGATATCCTCACCAAGCAGCAGGCCGTCATCCTTTCTGCCGTGCAGTTGCTCAACCGGGTTGAGATCCGGGGCGGTGCCGGCAGCGGCAAGACCTTCCTCGCCGTCGAGCAGGCCCGCAGGCTCGCGGATCAGGGCCAGCGGGTGGGGCTGATCTGCTACTCCCACGGCCTGGCCTCCTATCTGCGGCGCATCACCGCCGAGTGGTCGCGGCGCAAGCAGCCCGGGTACGTCGGCGAGTTCCACAGTCTCGGCGTGCAGTGGGGCGCCCCGGAGGGGCCCGACGAAAACGAGCGCACCGAGGAGACGTCGCGGTTCTTCGAGCACGATCTGCCCGCCACCATGCTGCAGCTCGCCGCCGAACTGCCCGACGGGAAGCGTTTCGACTCGATCGTCATCGACGAGGCGCAGGACTTCGCCGACAGCTGGTGGGAGCCGGTGCTGGCCGCGTTGCGCGATCCAGAGAGCGGCGGGCTGTACGTGTTCATCGACGAAGGCCAGCGGGTGTTCGACCGCCAGGGCACCCCGCCGGTGCCGCTGGTGCCGTTGATCCTCGACCAGAACATCCGCAACACCCGGCAGAT
Source organism: Mycobacterium sp. (assembly GCA_018883075.1). Classification (GTDB taxonomy): domain Bacteria; phylum Actinomycetota; class Actinomycetes; order Mycobacteriales; family Mycobacteriaceae; genus Mycobacterium. Next base: position 6,716 of record VEQU01000040.1, on the reverse strand, counting down.
CGCCACCGCATTCCAGCCCCTCGTCGATCACCCGATGCGTTTCCTCGGCGGCGACGGTCCGGAGGTGCGGTTCGTGGCCTGCCCGTTCGACGACGCGCTCGACGTCGGCGACGACCAGATCGAGCGGCTGCTCGACGAGGGCTGGCGACCCGAGGACGTCGCGCTGCTCACCACCGGCAGCCGCCACCCCGAGCAGATCGCGCGCCAGCAGGCCGGCACTGCGGCGTACTGGGACTCGTTCTGGGATGCCGAGCAGGTGTTCTACGGGCACGTGCTCGGCTTCAAAGGCCTGGAGCGGCGCGCCATCGTGCTGGTGGTCAACGACAGATACCTGGGGCGCACCCGGGAACGGCTGTACGTCGGGCTATCGAGGGCCCGCGACCAACTGGTGGTGTGCGGGGATCCGGCGTTCATCGCCGAACACGGGGGTGAGGACCTGGCGCGGCGGCTGGGCATCACCGGGTTGGCGTCGGCATGACCGGCCCGCGCAACTCCCGGCGCACCGCCAACCGCGTGCGGGTGTCGCTGGCCGGTTCACTCGGTGCTGACCTCGACGGCGCGTGGTGGCCCTACACCGCCTCGATGGGGCGTGAGCTGCCAGACCTCGTCGACGCGCTGAACCCGGCCATCGGGGCGGTGTGCGACATCCAGATCAACTGGCTCGCTCAGTCCCGCACGCCGGTGTTGAGCACCATGTCGCAGACGGCGACGGTGAAGATGGGCTGGGACGGCAGCCAGCAGCGGCTGATGAGCCTGGCCGGAAGCGCCGCCTCCACACGGATACTGGTGATCCCCGCGATGACATCGGCGCCGCTGGCGTTGATGCTGCTGCGGCAGGCCGCCGGCCGGCCGATCCCCGACGCCGAGTTCGACACCCCGGCCTACGCGGCGGCCGACCGGATCCTGCGGGCCGCGCAGGCGGCCAGCGGTGCGTGGAACCTGCCGCCCGGCCCCCGGTAGCCCCGGTCAGCGGGCGGCGACTCCGGCCGGGCGTCGCGCGCGCCGGCGCCCTCGCGAAGCCGGCGCCCCGCGCTGAGCGCCACCCGCCGGCGAGCGCCGCGGCGGCGCGGCCGTCCGCGGCGTGGTCTGCTTGGCGGTCTGTTGAACGGCCGGTTTCTGATACGGCGCCACCTCGCCGACCAGATCGCGCACGGCGGGAGAGTCAGCGCCCACCTGTTGCGGGGCGACGGTGATACCGGCTTTGCGCAACAACGTCGCGGTGTCCTTACGCTGTTCTGGCAGCACGACGGTGACCACGTCACCGGCGCGTCCGGCCCGGGCGGTGCGTCCGGAGCGGTGCAGGTAAGCCTTGTGCTCGGTGGGCGGGTCGCAGTGCACGACGAGTTCGACGTCGTCGACGTGCACGCCGCGGGCGGCGATATCGGTGGCCACCAGCACACGCGCGGTTCCGGCGGTGAATGCCGCCAGGTTGCGGTCACGCGCGGGTTGGGACAGGTTGCCGTGCAGATCCACCGACGGGATGCCTGCCTCGGTGAGCTGCCTTGCGAGCTTGCGCGCCTGATGTTTGGTGCGCAGGAACAGGATTCGGCGTCCGGTGCCGGATGCGAGCGTATGCACAAGGTGCTTCTTGGCGTCGGTGCCCGACACGTGGAACACGTGGTGAGTCATCGCTGACACCGGCGAGTTCGCGCTGTCCACCGAGTGCGACACCTCGTCGCGCAGGAAGCGTTTGACGAGTTTGTCGACGCCGTTGTCGAGTGTGGCCGAGAACAGCAGCCGCTGCCCGCCGGCCGGTGTGGCCGCCAGGATTCGGGTGACGCCGGGCAGGAAGCCGAGGTCGGCCATGTGGTCGGCCTCGTCGATCACGGTGATCGCCACGTCGTCGAGCCTGATGTGCCCCTGGCGCATCAGATCCTCGAGACGGCCGGGGCAGGCGACGACGATGTCGACACCGGCGCGCAGTGCGCTGACCTGACGGCCCTGCGGGACGCCGCCGAAGATCGTGGTGACCTTCAGGTCGTAGGCCGCGGCCAGTGGGGTCAGCGTCGCGGTGATCTGGGTGGCCAGTTCGCGGGTCGGCGCCAGCACCAGGCCGGCCGGGCGCCCGGGGCGGCGCGTACCGCCGGCCAGACGGCTGACCAGGGGGATGGAGAAGGCCAGCGTCTTACCGCTGCCCGTCTTGCCGCGGCCCAGGACGTCGCGGCCGGCCAGGGTGTCGGCGAGGGTCTGGGCCTGGATGGGGAAGGGATGGGTGAGGCCGTCGGCGGCAAGTGCCCCCACCAGGGGTGCGGGCACGCCGAGATCGGCGAAAGTCGTGCTCATGGGAAATGGTGCCTTTCAGGCATCGGATGTGGCGAGACTGCCGGTCGGCAATATCGGATCGCCGCGAGACATGGGTGCCAGGGTTACCCGGTGGCACGGAATCAATCTTGTGGAGTGAACGTGTTCCACGACGTGCGCGCGGTACCGAGGTTCCACGCGCGATGTCTTAACTGTAACAGGCCGGGTACCGGCCGGAGTCTCGTGCTGCGCCCCGTGCCGTTATGGCTATGATCAACCACGTCGGGGCCTGTCGCGCACGGCTGCCGACGCCCACGTACGACGACGCCCATGTTCGACAACCTGCCCGGGAGCGATTCGGTGAGCTTTCCCCGTGGTGTACGCACCGCGAGCCTGGTGGTGGTGGCGTTGCTGCTCGGCGTGCTGGCCAGCGATGTCGCCGGGATTCCCGGTTGCCGGGATGGCTGCAAGATGCCGGTCGCCACCGCTGCGGCGCACGTGGAGAAGCTGGCCGCCCCCGGTCCGCCGATTGTGGGAATCTCCCCGTTCGACCAGGCCGAGGGCCTCAACCCGCTGACGCCCGTGGGCGCCGAGGTGCTCGACGGCACGATCACCTCCGTCAGCCTCGTCGACGACTGGGGCAATGCCGTCGACGGCCGGATCGCACCGGACGGCAAGACCTGGGCACCCACCGAACGGCTGGACTTCGGGCGCACCTACTCGATGACGGTGTCAACCAAGAGCGACAGCGGTGTGCCGCTGACCCGCTCGAGCAGCTTCTCGACGCTGTACCCGAACAACTATGTGCACCCCTATCTCGAGGTGCCGGGCGGCTTCGCGATCAACCCCAACACCCCCTACGGCGTGGGTGCGGTGATCATCTCGCGTTTCGACGAGCCGATCGCCGACAAGGCGCTGGCCGAGAAGAACATGGTCGTCACCACCGATCCTCCTGTCCAGGGAGCGTGGCGCTGGTTCAGCGACCAGGAGGCGCACTGGCGGCCGGCGAACTATTACGCCCCGGGCACCAAGGTCAACGTCGCGATCAACCTGTTCGGCCTGAAACTGGGCGACGGGCTCTACGGGCAGGCCGACACGCAAGCCAACTTCACCATCGGCGACTCGCACCTGGCGATCGCCAACGACATCACCAAACAGATCAGCGTGTTCGAAAACGGTGCGCTGGTGCGGACCATGCCAACCTCGATGGGCAAGGGCGGCACCACAACGTATGCCGGTAAGACTTTCTCGTGGTGGACGCCGCCGGGGACGTACACGGTGATCGACAAGGCCGAGACCGTGATCATGGACTCGTCCACCTACGGCCTGCCCAACACCTCGCCGTTCGGCTACAAGCGCACGATCGGCTACGGCACCCGCATCAGCACCGACGGCATTTATCTGCACCAGCTCGACGACACGGTGTGGGCACAGGGCAACACCAACGTCTCGCACGGCTGCCTGAACCTCAGCGGCGAGAACGCGCGCTGGTTCTTCAACTTGGTCCAGCCCGGCGACCCGGTCGAGGTGCGATTCACCGGCGGTCCGCGGCACGATCCGGTCTATAACGGCGACTGGTCGCTGTCGTGGGACGAGTGGATCAAGGGCAGCGCGCTGACGCCCGGCGCCATCCCCATGCCGACGCCGGCGTCGGTGACTCCCGCGCCCGGCCCCTAGGTCACCTGCACGGCTGGGCCGCCCGGCCCCTCGGAAATACCCCCTGCACGCCGGTGGTTGCACCGGGTGGATAGGGATCGCGGGAGATCGGGGGAATCGTGCAGGGTCACGACATCATCGGCGACATCCACGGCTGCGCGACGCTGCTGAAGGAACTCCTCGCCGGCCTCGGTTACCGGGCCGGGTCCGATTCGTACCACCACCCGGAGCGCACGGCGGTGTTCGTCGGCGATCTGGTCGACCGCGGGCCGGAACAACTCGAGGTGCTCGAGATCGTCAAGGCGATGGTCGATTCCGGCGCGGCACAGATCGTGATGGGCAACCACGAGTTCAATGCGGTGGCGTTCGCCATCCCGGATCCACGCCACCGCGGCGAGTTCATGCGCCCGCACATCGACAAGAACCTCGCCCAGCACAAGGCCTTCCTCGAACAGCTGAACCCCGGGCAGCGCACGTTTTACCTCGACTGGTTCAGGACGCTGCCGCTGTGGGTCGATCTCGGTGGACTACGGGTGGTGCACGCCTGCTGGCACGAGGAGTCGATGCGCGTCGTGGAGAAGCTCTGCGGCTCCAATCGTCTGCTCACGACGGAGAACTTCATCGAGGCCGCCACCGAGGGCACCGAGTTGTACGACGCGGTCGAGATTCTGTTGAAGGGTCCGGAGATCAGCCTGACCGCCCTCGGTCACCCGCGGTACCGGGACGTCGGCGGGGCGATGCGCCACAAGGCCCGGGTGCGGTGGTGGGACACCGACGCCCGCTCCCTGCGCGATATCGCTGACGTCCGCGGTGTCACCACCGAGGACGGCGAACCCTATCCGCCGTTGCCGGCCGAACCGGTCGACGCGTCCCTACTGTCGGTGGTGTACCGCGATCCGGTGCCGGTGGTCTACGGCCACTACTGGTTCGAGTGGGAGCGTCACCGTGAGGACTGGACCTCCCACACCGCGTGCGTCGACTTCAGCGCCGTCAAGGGCGGCAAGCTGGTCGCCTACCGGTGGAACGGGGAACCGACGATCTCGTGGGAGAACTACGTGCCCCATTCGGCGGATGTGGTGGCTCCCGAACCGTCCGCCTAGCCTCCCGCACACGGCCACGCCTCCGGCAGGCCGTGCCCGCCGTCGGCCACCAGTACGGCCCCGGTCACGAACGACGCCGACTCGTGCGCCAGAAACGCCACACACGAGGCGATCTCGGCCGGCGTTCCGCTGCGTCCGATCGGACCCGCGGCCGCGGCGGCGGACTCGAAGTCCAGTTGTGATCCGGTCGCCACGTACCCGGGTGCGACGACGTTGACCGTCACCCCGTGCGCCACCACCTCCAGGGCCAGCGCCCGGGACAGGCCCACCAACCCCGCTTTGGCGGCGGTATAGGTGGCCTGCCCGGGCATCGCGTTCACCGTGCCCGTCGTCGAGCCCACCGAAACGATGCGGCCGTATCCCGCGGCGCGCATCACCGGCACGGCCGCCCGGCACATCAGGAACGCGGTCGTCAGGTTGCGCGCCAGAGCGGCCTCCCAGTCGGCCAGGGACAGGTCGGCCACGTCGGCGTCGACATCCCATCCCGAGGACACCGATGTCATGCCGGCGTTGTTCACCAGAACGTCGAGCCGTCCCCAGCGGTTCACCGCCGCGTCCAGAAGAGTCTGCGCCGATCCGTCGACGGTCAGGTCGGCCACGACTCCGACGGCGGCATCGCCCAGTTCCGCGGCGCGTTCATGCACCCGTTCGGACGTCGCACCCAGCACCACCCGCGCACCCTCGTCGGCGAGGTGCCGCGCGACCGCGAAGCCGATGCCGTCGGGCGCCCCGGCGCCGGTGACGACGGCGACCCGATCGGCGAAGCGACCCACGGCAGTTACATCCCGAACTCTTGGCGGATGTTGTCGATACCCGACCGGATGGCGTCGAGCGTCTCCTGGCGGGCCCGCATCTTGCAGGCGTAGTGAGCCTTGGCGTTCAGGGTGGTGGCGAACTCGTGGGCGGCCTCCCGGGCGCGATCGAGGACCACGTCCGGCATCACCAGCTCGTCCACCCACCCGCCGGCGAGCGCGGTGTCGGACAGGAAGGTCTTGGCCAGCCCGACGGCCTGCTGGTAGGCCGACCGGGTGAGGCGCAGTTTCATCACCTCGAGTGCCGGGTAGGGCAGCACCATGCCGATCGCCACCTCATTGGCCTGGAAGGTGTAGCCCGGCGCGGCGATCCGGTGATCGGTGCTGCAGGCCAGAAATGAACCCATCGCGATGGCGTGCCCGGTGCACGCCGCCACCACCGGCTTGGGAAACGACAGCAGCCGGTGGGAGAGTTCGAAACCCGCCTTGAGCATGGCGATGGAGGCGTCCACATCGCCGGAGCGGAACACCTTCAGGTCGAACCCGCCGCTGAACACCCGATCGTTGCCGGCGATCACCACCGCGCCGGCGTCCTCGCCCTCGGCCCGATCGAGTTCGGCGTTGATCGCGGTGAGCATGTCTGGGCCCAGTGCGTTGACCTTGCCGTCGTTCATGGTGATCACTGCGATCGACTCTTCGCGCAGGTAGGTGACACTCATGGCTCTCCTCGGTGACGTGGTGGGTTATGACGCTACCGACACTGAAGATACGGTTTGCCCGTGCACCTGCCCGTCCGTCTCGGCGCTCTCGCCGCCGCCGGCCTCGTCCTGGCCGGTGCCGCTCCGGCCTGGGCCTCAGCGCCGCCGACCGACGGCACCGCCGTCCTCGATCCGCCGCAGCCGGGCACCGGAGTCGTCACCGGCCGGGTGATCGCCGCCGATCCCGACGGCGACCCGTTGCTCTACAC
>VEQU01000128.1 GCA_018883075.1 Mycobacterium sp. | reverse complement strand
GAGCACCGCGCCGGCGCCCACCGAACCGACCGCCAGCACCACCATCGGCAGCGTCATCGACGCCGGTGACTCGTGCGGATGGGTGTCGGGAGCCCAGCGCCGCTCGCCGAAGAAGGTGAGCAGCATGACCCGGGTCATGTAGAAGGCGGTGATGCCCGCGCCCAGCAGTGCAGCGCCGCCGAGCAGCCAGCCCTTGAGACCGCCTGCGTTCAACGCGGTCTCGATGATGGCGTCCTTGGAGAAGAAGCCCGCGAATGGCGGCACCCCGATGATCGCCAGGTAGCCCAGCCCGAAGGTGACGTAGGTGATCGGCAGCAGCGTGCGCAGCCCGCCGTAGCGGCGCATGTCGGTCTCGTCGTCCATCGCGTGCATCACCGAACCGGCGCCGAGGAACAGACCCGCCTTGAAGAAGCCGTGGGTGAGCAGGTGCATGATGGCCACCGCGTAGCCGGCCGGGCCCAGGCCGGCGGCCAGCACCATGTACCCGATCTGGCTCATGGTGGAGGCGGCCAGCGCCTTCTTGATGTCGTCCTTGGCGCAGCCGATGATCGCGCCGAACAGCAGCGTGACGGCGCCGACGACCACCACCGCGGTCTGCGCGGCGGGTGCGAGGTCGTACACCGGGCCGGAGCGCACGATCAGGTAGACGCCCGCGGTCACCATGGTGGCGGCGTGGATGAGCGCCGAAACCGGGGTCGGACCCTCCATGGCGTCGCCGAGCCAGGACTGCAGCGGCACCTGCGCGCTCTTGCCGCACGCGCCGAGCAGCAGCAGCAGACCCACGGCGTTGAGCGCGCCGTCGCTCATGTTCGGCGCGGCGGCGAACACGCCCTCGTAGCTGACCGAGCCGACGGTTGCGAACAGGATCATCAGTGCGACGGCCAGTCCGGTGTCGCCGACCCGGTTGACGATGAACGCCTTCTTGGCGGCGGTGGCCGCGCTGGGCTTGTAGGACCAGAAGCCGATCAGCAGATAGGACGCCAGGCCCACGCCCTCCCAGCCCAGGTACAGGCCGAGGTAGTTGTCGGCGAGCACCAGCACCAGCATGGCGGCGACGAACAGGTTGAGGTAGGCGAAGAAGCGCCGGCGCTCCGGGTCGTGCGACATGTAGCCGACCGAGTACACGTGGATCAGCGCGCCCACCCCGGTGATCAGGAGCAGGAAGCACACCGACAGCGCGTCGAGTTGCAGGCCGAAGTCCACCTGCAGCACGCCGACCGGAACCCAGGAGAACAGCGTCTCGTGCACGACGCGGTCTTCGGCGGGCAGGCCGAGCAGGTGGACGAACAGCACCGCGCCGCAGACGAAGGAGCCGATGACGGCGGCGCAGCCGAGTAGATGTCCCCACGCGTCGGTGGCCCGCCCGCCGAGCAGCAGGATCACCGCCCCGGCCAGGGGCAGCGCGATGGTCAGCCACAGCAGTGTCGTCATGGTCAGCCCGTCAGTTCCGCAGCAGGTTCGACTCGTCGACGTCGGCGCTGCGCCGGGTCCGGAAGATCGCGACGATGATGGCCAGGCCGACCACCACCTCGCAGGCCGCCACCACCATGGTGAAGAACGCGACGGCCTGACCTTCCAGGTTGCCGTGCATGCGCGCGAAGGTGACGAAGGCGAGGTTGCCGGCGTTGAGCATGAGTTCGACGCACATGAACATGACGATGGCGTTGCGGCGCACCAGTACGCCGGCCGCGCCGATGGTGAACAGCAGCGCGGAGAGGTAGAGGTAGTGGTTCGGGGTCACCGCGGCTCCTCCGACCGGATGACGGAGCTGACCGACTCGTACGCATCGCTGCCGTCGGGAAGGCGGGCGGGGGTGTCGACGGAGTTGCGCCGCGCGTAGACGCCGGGGTTGGGCATCGGGGTGGCCCGGCCGCCGCCGTCGCGGAAGCGTTCGACCACCAGTTCACGCTGGCTCTTGCGGCGTTCGAAGCGCTCGCGGTGGGTGAGCACCATGGCGCCGACCGCGGCGGTGATCAGCAGGGCGCTGGTCAGTTCGAAGGCCCACAGGTTGCGGGTGAAGATCAACTCGGCCAGGCCCTGCACGTTGCCGCCCGCGTTGGCCTCCTTCAGCCCGGTGAACCCGGAGGTGGCTGCGCTGCCGATGCCGGCGATGAGCAGGATGCCGAAGCCGACGCCGGCCAGGATCGCCGCGATTCGTTGCCCACGAATGGTCTCCACCAGTGACTGGGCGGAGTCCACGCCGATGAGCATGAGGACGAACAAGAACAGCATCATCACCGCGCCGGTGTAGACCACGATCTGCACCACCCCGAGGAACAGCGCCTCCTGGGCGACGTACATGATGGCCAGCGCGATCATGGTCGAAGCCAGGCACAGCGCGGAGTACACCGCCTTGGGGGCGGCGATCACGCCGATGGCGCCGACCACCGAGACCGTGCCCAGCACCCAGAACGCGATGGCCTCGGCGTTCACTGCGCCGTCTCGTTCGGTGTCATGGCCGGCCCGATGTTGCCGAGGTAGTAGTCGTCGTCGGTGGCGCCGGGTGCCATCGGGTGCGGCGGGGCCTGCATCCCGGGCTGCAGAGGGGCGAGCAGCTTGTCCTTGCCGTAGATGAGATCGGCGCGGTTGTCGTCGGCCATCTCATAGTCGTTCGTCATGGTCAGCGCGCGGGTGGGGCAGGCCTCGATGCACAGGCCGCAGCCGATGCAGCGCAGGTAGTTGATCTGATAGACGCGGCCGTAGCGTTCGCCGGGGGAGTAGCGCTCCTCGGGTGTGTTGTCCGCGCCCTCGACGTAGATGGCGTCGGCGGGGCAGGCCCACGCGCACAGTTCGCAGCCGATGCACTTCTCCAGGCCGTCGGGGTAACGGTTGAGCTGGTGGCGGCCGTGGTAGCGCGGCGCCGTCGGGCCGGGCTTCTCCGGGTACTGCTCGGTGATCGGCTTCTTGAACATGGTGGCGAAGGTGACGCCGAAGCCGGCCACCGGGTCGAGCAGCTTGCGCAGGAAGTCAGGCACCGGCGGTCTCCTTGACTGGTATGGGCGGCACCGGGAAGCCGCCCTCGGTCGGTGATGGTGGCGGGGGCTGCGCGCGCCGATTCGTCCTGCGGCGCAACGCGTTCACCGCCAGCGCACCGGCCAGCAGGCCGGCGGCGCCGATCAGGCTCGGCACCACGCCGGTGAGCCCGACGGTGCGCAGGGTCGCGACGATGAGGATCCAGGCCAGCGACACCGGGATGAGGATCTTCCAGCCCAGGGCCATGAACTGGTCATAGCGCAGCCGCGGCAGGGTGGCCCGCAGCCACATGAACAGGAACAGGAACAGCCACACCTTGGCGACGAACCACAACAGTGGCCACCAGCCGCTGTTGGCGCCGTCCCACAGGCTCAGCGGGAACGGTGCGCGCCAGCCGCCGAGGAACAGCGTGGCGGCCAGCGCCGAGACAGTGGTCATGTTGACGTACTCGGCGAGGAAGAACATCGCGAACTTCAGCGACGAGTACTCGGTGTGGAAGCCGCCCACCAGTTCGCCCTCGGCCTCGGGTAGGTCGAACGGAGCGCGGTTGGTCTCGCCCACCATCGCGGTGACGTACACCACGAACGACGGCAGCAGCAGCAGCACGTACCAGGTGTTCGTCTGGGCGGCGACGATGCCGGAGGTGGACATGGTGCCCGAATAGAGGAACACCGCCGCGAAGCACAGCGCCATCGCGATCTCGTAGGAGACCACCTGTGCGCTGGAGCGCAGCGCACCGAGCAGCGGGTAGGTGGACCCGGATGCCCAGCCCGCCAGCACGATCCCGTACACCCCGATCGAGGTGATGGCCAGCACGTAGAGCACGCCGACGGGAAGGTCGGTGAGTTGCAGCGGGGTCTGGTTGCCGAAGATCGACACCACCGGGCCCATCGGCATCACGGCGAAGCCGAGGATCGCGGTGATCACCGAGATGGCCGGCGCCATCAGGTAGATCGGCCGGTCCACGCCGGCGGGCACCAGCCCCTCCTTGAGGGCGAGCTTGATGCCGTCGGCAAGCGATTGCAGCAGCCCGAACGGTCCCACCCGGTTGGGCCCGTAGCGCATCTGCATGCGGCCCAGGATCTTTCGCTCGACGAGGATGGCGACCAGGACGGTCAGCAGGAGGAACGCGAACACCCCGACGGCCTTGATGCAGATGAGCCACCACGGGTCGAGGCCGAACACCGTGGGGTCGGGATAGGTGGTCGCGTTGGTCATGGCCGGCCTCCTGCCTCGATGCGCACGACCGCACCGGTGGTGACGCCGAGGGCGCGGTGCACCGCGCTGCCCGGTGAGTTCAGCGGCAGCCACACGACGCCGTCGGCCATCTCGGTGACTTCGCACGGCAGTGTCACCGACCCGCGGCCGCTCGACACGGTGAGGCCGGCGCCGTCGGCGACGCCGATACCGGCCGCGGTGGCGGCCGACACCCGCGCCACGGCGGGGCGCGCCGTTCCGGCCAGGTGCGGCTCGCCGTCCTGCAGGCGTCCGCCGTCGAGCAGCATCCGCCAGCCCGCCAGGATCGCCTCGCCGGTGCGTACCGACGGCACGGGTGTCGCG
>VEQU01000004.1 GCA_018883075.1 Mycobacterium sp. | reverse complement strand
ACCTGAGATGGCCGTCACCCACGACGACGGCGTCGTCGCCCGACTGTCCACTCTGGACCGGTTCCTGCCGGTCTGGATCGGTATCGCGATGGCGGCCGGACTGCTGCTGGGCCGCATGGTCCCGGGTCTGAGCGGCGTGGTGTCGGCCGTTCAGATCGACGGCGTCTCACTGCCGATCGCGCTCGGCCTGCTGGTGATGATGTACCCGGTGCTGGCCAAGGTCCGCTATGACCGGCTCGACACCGTCACCGGCGACCGGAAGCTGTTGATCGGCTCGCTGGCGCTGAACTGGTTGCTCGGCCCTGCGCTGATGTTCGCTCTCGCCTGGCTTCTACTGCCTGATCTGCCGGAATACCGCACAGGTCTGATCATCGTCGGCCTTGCGCGCTGTATCGCGATGGTGATCATCTGGAACGACCTAGCGTGCGGAGACCGCGAGGCGGCCGCGGTATTGGTGGCCCTTAACTCAGTGTTCCAGGTGTTGATGTTCGCGGTGCTGGGGTGGTTTTACCTGTCGGTATTGCCGGGTTGGCTCGGGTGGGAGAAGGCGTCGATCTCGACCTCGCCATGGCAGATCGCCAAATCGGTGCTTATCTTCCTCGGTATCCCGTTGGTCGCGGGATTCCTCACCCGCCGTTACGGTGAGCGGGTCAAGGGCAGGCAGTGGTACGAGTCGGTGTTCCTTCCCAGGATCGGGCCGTGGGCGCTCTACGGCCTGCTGTTCACGATCGTGATCCTGTTCGCACTGCAGGGTGAACAGGTGACGTCCCGGCCACTCGATGTTGCGCGGATCGCACTGCCACTGCTGGCCTATTTCGCGATCATGTGGAGCAGCGGGTTCGCTTTGGGTGCGTTCCTGCGGCTCGGGTACTCCCGTACCGCCACACTGGCCTTCACCGCCGCGGGCAACAACTTCGAACTGGCCATCGCCGTGGCCATCGCCACGTTCGGTGCGGCATCCGGGCAGGCACTGGCCGGCGTGGTGGGGCCGCTCATCGAGGTGCCTGTTCTCGTGGCGCTGGTGTACGTCGCCCTCGCCTTGCGTCCCCGGTTCCCCGCCGAAACACCAACCGCACCATGATGTCTCGTCCATCGGTACTCTTCGTCTGCATCCATAACGCGGGCCGCTCGCAGATGGCCGCCGGCTTCCTGCGCGCACTGGCAGGGGACGCCATCGTGGTGCGTTCAGCGGGCAGCGAGCCCGCCGCGCACATCAATCCCGCGGCCGTCGAGGCGATGGCCGAGGCCGGTATCGACATCTCCGGTCAGACTCCGGCGTTGTTGACCCATGAGGCGGTGGAAGCCTCCGATGTGGTGATCACGATGGGCTGCGGAGACGCCTGCCCGGTGTTCCCGGGTATCAGCTACCGAAACTGGGAACTGCCCGACCCGGCCGGTAAAGGCCTCGACGCTGTGCGGCCGATTCGCGATGACATCAAGGCGAGAGTCGAGGCACTCGTCGCCGAACTGCTCCCAACAGGATCGCCCGGCACGCCTAGCCGGTGAACTTCCCGCTGCGGATGCGGTCGGCCTCCATCAGCGACAGTTCCTGCGCGGCCGGGATCACGATCCCCGGATCGGGCACCAGGTCGACGTCCTCGGCACGACCGGGATAAGGAACGGCGTTGAGGATCGCCCGCATCGCATTCAGCCGGGCCTTGTGCTTGTCCTCCGAGCGCACGATCGTCCATGGGGCGTCAGCTGTGCTGGTGCGCCGAAGCATGTGGTACTTGGCCTCGGTGAAGTCGTCCCAGTGCTCCTGGGCCTGGACGTCGATCTCGCTGAGCTTCCACTGCCGCAACGGATCGTCGCGGCGGCGCTCGAAGCGGCGGGCCTGCTCCTCCTTGGTCACGCTGAAGTAGAGCTTGACCAGGATGGTGCCCTGACGCACCAGGTCCTTCTCGAAGCCCACCACACCCTTGAGGAAGTTGCGGTACTCCTCATCGGTGCAGAAACCGAATACCGGTTCCACCATCGCGCGGTTGTACCAGGAGCGGTCAAACAGCACGATCTCCCCGCCGGTGGGGAACTGGGCCACATAACGCTGGAAGTACCACTGGCTGCGCTGCTCCTCGGTGGGCCTACCCAGCGCCACCACCCGGTAGTGCTTCTCGTTCATGTACCGGGTGACCCGACGGATGGTGCCGCCCTTGCCCGCGGCGTCGCGGCCCTCGAAGAGCACGATCATCCGCCGGTTCTCGTCCTCGAGGTAGCGCTGCAACTTCAGCAACTCCACCTGGTACGGCTTGAGTTCGTCGTCCTCACGGATACGGCGAGATATGGGCATATGTTTATTGTCGCGCAGCGCGAATTCTCCGGCGCGGCAGGGGGAAACAACGGTCTCGCCGCCCAAGCGACACTGCGCTGAGCCGTTTCCGTTACCGCGGCGCGTTAACGTCAGGAGACGTGAAAACGACCAAACGCCGGGTCCGGTCGGCGGCGGTGCTGGCCCTGGTGTGGACTCTCGGGTCAGGTGCGGTTGCGCTCGCCGCGCCCGCGGTGGCCGAACCTGCCGCGGCCGGCCAGCCCACCCAGTGGATCGTCGTCGGCGTCCCCGCCAAGGACGCCACCACGGGAACGCTCACCGCCTTCCAGAAGATCGGTCAGCAGTGGAAAGTGGTGCTCGGCCCGACGAAGGCGAAAGTCGGTGAACTCGGCATCGGGGTGCCGGCCGACGGCGTCTACCGCACGCCGGAGGGAACGTTCACCTTCGATCAGGCCTTCGGACGTCAGCCCGACCCGGGCACGAAGATGCCCTACTTCCAGGCCACCGACGAGGACTGGTGGGATGAGGACGCCGCCTCGCCGACCTACAACACCCATGTGCGTTCGGTCGATGAACCGTCGTCGATCACCGAGAACCTGTACGACTCCGGTCCGGTCTACGACTACGCGGTCAACATCGCGGTGAACCCGAAGCGGATTCCGGGCAAGGTGTCGGGGATCTTCCTGCATGTCACCGACGGCAACCCCACCTGGGGCTGCGTCGCCATCGGACGCGAGGAGATGCGTTCGGTGCTCACCTGGCTCGATCCTGCTGCTGCCCCGAGGATCACCATCGGCGTTGGCGAACCGACACTGGTCGCAGCCAGGGCTTGACCTGCCAGAACCTGGTACCTGTAGCGCGCCGACTACGCTGATTCCTTGTGACGCGAGGTGTGTCGCGCCGGGGGGCGCTGAAATTCGCGGCCGCCGCCGGGGTATCGGTTGCCATCGGCCCGGCCGCGATGTCGGGCACCTTCGGAGCACCGCGGGCATCCGCCGACGGGATGGCGCTGATCGACTTCGCCACGAGACTGGTCTCCCCGGAACAGATCAAAGCCGCCGGCTACGACGGGGCGCTGGTGTACGTGTCCGAACTGCGGCCCGGTGCCACCTTCGACTTCAAGCCGGTCACCCGGGAGTTCACCGACGGGATGCGGTCGCTCGGCCTGAACATCGTCAGCTGCTATCAGTACGGCAAACCGGGATGGGTCAATTCCCCATCGGACTTCACCCGCGGATTCGACGGCGGGGTGGCCGACGCGCAGACCGCGCTGCGACTGCACGGCGCGGCGGGCGGTCCCGACACCGCACCGATCTTCTTCAGCGTCGACGAACCGATCGACTATCCGACATGGAAGAACACCGCCCTGCAATGGTTCCGTGGACTCAACTCGGTCATGGGCGTTGCCCGCACCGGCATCTACGGGGGAGTGAACGAACTGGGCTGGGCGATCGCCGACGGAGTCGTCGGGGCGTCGACCACTGCGGGGTTCTGGTGGGCATGGCAGACCAAGGCATGGTCGGGCGGTAAGCGTGCGCCGGGCGCGGTGCTGTTCCAGCGGGAAGTCGTCACGGCCTCCGATCCGGGCGCCCTGATCGACGGTGTCAGTGTCGACGTCGACGACGTGCTCGCCCCCGACTTCGGTCAGTGGGACCTCCCGCGGTGAGGCTCTGGATCTCGGGACTGGCGGTGGCCTTCGGCGCCACCGCGGGTGCACTGGCCGCGTGCGGTGTGGCGTCGGCCGATTCAGACACCCGCACCGCCGACGCCCGCCCCGCGCGCGAGGTCAGGCAAGCCGCCCTACCGACAGCCCGGACCGTCGCCCCGCCGGCGCCGCGCCGGACGGCTCAGGCTGCCCGCATCTCTGTACGCCTGCCGGCGTTGCCGGTTCGCGAGGGGTCGTCCTTCTCCGTCTCCGACGAGGCGATCAGGTCCCGCGCGGCCGATTACGTGGCCGCCGGCGGCGATCCGGCCGACAGCCCGCGGTTCTTCTTCGGTGATCTTGCCGTCTCGAGTCTGGATTCACTGGCCGAGCCCGAGATCCCCGCGCAGCAGGTACGTAAGGAATTGGGCAACCTCACCGTGTCGGGCTACTTCGGGGGAATCTGGCTGCGCGACAACCTCCGTGACGCCCCCGCGGCGCAGCCCGGTACCGGATCAGGTGACCTTACGGTCTCTGCGGTGGGAATCCGGTTGTTCGACACTCTGGCCGTCGGCCTCACCGGGGCGGCGTCCGCGCCGAGTGGCTGGGTGGTGAGATCCGTTGCGCACCTGTCGGTTCCGGTGCTGCTCGCGCTGTACGGCTACAACCGCGGCTACCTC
The DNA here is from genome assembly GCA_018883075.1 of Mycobacterium sp. Taxonomy (GTDB): domain Bacteria; phylum Actinomycetota; class Actinomycetes; order Mycobacteriales; family Mycobacteriaceae; genus Mycobacterium. The sequence continues at coordinate 60,394 of VEQU01000004.1, read as the reverse complement.
GAGGTGCTGCTGGACAATCCGCCTCCCGGGATCACCCCGGCGCCGGGCAGCCTTGACTGCGACGGCTTCCTGAACTGCTCATCGAGCGCCTTCCCACTCGAGATCGCCACCCGTTACGACTCCGCGCTGGCCGCGCTGGATCGGCCGTCCTCGCCGGCGTGGTGGGAGATGCGGATCGCGACGGCGCTTCTCGAGAGCGCCACCGGGGCGGGGCGGTTCGTGTGGGAACTCATTGCCCGACAGGGGTCGTTCTCCCCGGCGTCCTACGACGCGCTCGTTGAACTCAGCGCGGCCTATCTGATGATCAGTAAAGCGGCGGTGCTGTCAGCCATGACGGCCTACGCGGCCGGCGACACCGACCTCGGCCGCAGTTCGTTGCGCATGCAGGCCGGGCTGTGGATGTGGTCCGGCGCCTACTTCGGTGGACTGGCGTCGGGCGCTCCGGCTGGCACCCTACCCACGATCGAGGCGATCTGAGGGTCCGTCTGGCCTGACGGCTCGACGTTTCTCCGGACACATCGGTCATCCATGTCATAGGTTTGGCCCGGGTCAGACCGGAGGGGCGGATATGACGGTGCAGCGATGCGGTGGGTGATTCTGGCCGGGGCGGTGACGGCGGTGCCGGCGGCAACGGCGGCAACGGCGGCTCACCCAACGGTAAGGCGGGGCGCGGTGGCAGCGGCGGCACGCTGGGCAAGAACGGCGAGAGCGGCCAGACGGGACGCGATGGCTGAGCGGACCCGAGTGGTGATCTAGCCGGCGCGGGGGCGTTGCACGGCGAACCCGCCACCGCCGGTGAACGCGAGAACCAGGAATGCGAAGCAGTACAGCGTCGCCAACTCGCCGCCGTTCTGGATCGGCCACAGTGCGTCGGTCTGGTGCTCGGTGAAGTATGCGAAGGCCATCGTTCCGGAACCGAGCAGCGCCGCGAGCCGGGTGAACAACCCGATCATCACCAGTACACCCACGACGAGCTCGATCACCCCGGCCCACCAGTACGGCCAGGTGCCGAACGGAACGGCGCCCGACTTCGTGGCGGGCCATCCGAACAGCTTCGCCGTGCCGTGCAGCATGAAGAGGAAGCCGATGACGATCCGGAAGACCCCCAGGGCCGAGGACGAGTGCGCGTGCAGCCGTGCGTCGAATCTTTGCGTCATGAGCTGACCATACGGCCCGCCGGGCGGGCGATGTCGGCTACTCTCCGGTCAAGGTCGGCGACGGGTTCGCAAGGGGAAGAGGAAAAGACCGTGATGAATTCGTGCATGTATGTCGGCCGGGTGGGTGGCTTGGCGTTCGCCCTCGGTATCGGTGCGGCTGTGCTCGGCGGCACCGCCGTGGCCTGGGCTGACGATGACGGGCCCGAGGCGCGCGCCACCGCGTCCAGTTCGCAGCCCAGTGCCGCCGCGGGTCCGCGTGCGCGTGATTCCGTGAAGACCACCGCCCTGAGAGAAGCCAAGCGGGCATCGTCACCAGCGCCGGCCGCGGTCAAGCCGGCCGCTGCGGCGCGGCCCGGTGCCACCGTGCGGTCCGCGCCCCGTGCGTCTGCCGCCGTCGCCGACACGGATCTGAGCGCACCGACCGCCACCGCGGCTGCTGCCGCCACACTGCCACAACCGCTGATCCTCGGGCCCAGTGGTGTGCCGATCCCCTCGACGGACTACGTCAACCGAGTCATGCAGTACTTCGTTTCGCCGAGCTATCCCGGAGGCACCCAATTGCCTCAGACCGTGTTCACACCGGAGGGGCTGTATCCGATCACCGGGGTCAAGAGCCTGCCGCTGGACACCTCGGTGGACCAGGGCATGACCATTCTGTCCCAAACCCTCGCGCTCGTCGAACCGGATACGCCGGCAACGGTGTTCGGTTATTCCCAGAGTGCGATCATCGGCTCCCTGCTGCAGGCGGGATATGTGCCGCCGAGATCGCCGTACCCGCCGCCGGAGATCCCGGACACGCTTCAGGACTCCATCGAGTTCATCTTCGTCGGCAACGAGATGAATCCCAACGGCGGGTTCCTGTCCCGATTCCCCGACTTGCAACTTCCCAGCCTGGGTCTCAACTTCTACGGGCCAACACCCGAGGATGCCTATCCCACCACGAACTACGCCCGTGAGTACGACGGCTTCGCCGACTTCCCGCGCTACCCGTTGAACTTCCTGTCGGTGCTCAATGCTGGGCTGGGCATCGTCTACGTGCACCCCAAGTACACGCCGGGCCCGAACTGCCGGACCTTCTGCCTCACCGAGGAGGAGGTCGTCGCCGCCCGCCTCACACCGCTGCCGACCACGTCACCGGACCAGAACTACTACTTCATCCCCACCGAGAACCTGCCGCTGTTGCAGCCGCTGCGACTGCTGCCGCTGATCGGCAACCCGCTGGCCGACCTCATCCAGCCGGTGCTGAAGGTGATCGTCGATCTGGGCTATGCGGATCCGGCGCACGGATTCGAAACCGCCGTCCAGCCCATGGCGAACGTGCTGACCCCGTTCGGTCTGTTCCCTGAAGTCAGCCCGCTCGAGGTACTCGGCGACCTGGTGGCCGGCGTCGGCCAGGGGATCACCGATTTCATCGCCGCCTTCGGGCCGCAGGGATCGATAGTCCGCGAACTCAGCGCGATCACGCTGCCGCCGCTGCCGTCGTTCACCTTGCCGGGTCCCGGCGGCGTGATCCCCGCCGTGCAGCAGGTGATCACCTCGGTGGCCGACGGGATCTCCGCATCGCTGGCCTCGCTCTACGCAGCGCTGCTGCCGACCGCGGACATCGTCAACGCCATCGCGGTGGCGCTGCCGGCCTACAATGCGGCCCTGGCATTGGAGGGTGTCCAGCAGATTCTCACCGGCGACATCATCGGCGGTCTGATCACCGCGATCGCCCTTCCGATTGCGGCCGATGTGGGACTGGTGACCACCGCCACCCTGGTTGGCGCTCTGGTCTGGGCCCAGGCGGTGGCGGGCATCTTCGGGCTCACCATCGGCGCCTAGGAGAGCAGCCCGGGAGAACTCAGCGTGCTGCGATCGGCACCGTGGCCTGCAGCACCGCCTCGGCGAGCGCGTCGCTGCGTAAATGGGTGATGGCCAGGTATTCCGGGTCGGCCACCATACGGCTGAAGGTCTCCCGGCTCGGGTAGCGCACCAGCAGAACGGCGTCCCAGTCCTGCCCGGGCTCTGCGACGAGGGCCGTCGAGCCCTCGCCGGCGTAGATCACCTCCACGCCGTATCGCTCGGCGAACGTCTCGGCGAATCGGTGCATGTACTGCTCGTAACTGCTCCGCTTGCCCTCGGCGAAGCGAAGGAGATTGAGCATCACCACCGGACCGCCGGGATCTTCGGCCAGAAAGCGTTTGAGATCCTCGCCCGTGGGGTCGATCGCCATAGAAGCCTCTCCTGTTGTCGCGTCGGCGGATGTGGCCCTTCATTATCCGCGCACCCATCTACACTCAGGTCGCCCACTCCGGTGGAGCGGACGAGAACGGATATCCCGGATGAGCGTTGGCAGACCTGCGTCACAGCGATGGGTCCAGGCATCAGTGGTGGCAGCGGGTCTGGGTGCCGCGGCGCTACTTGGCGGTGCGGGAATCGCCGTCGCCACTCCGGGCGACGAAGCGGGAAGCGACGGCCCGTCGGCCCGCAGTGACTCTCCCGCATCCGCCGCGACCCCACGCGCCAGAACGCAGCGCACCGCGGCTGTGGTGCGCAATCCGCGCCCGGCGGCGGCGGTTCCAGCGGCATCCCCGTCACCATCGGCGGGGGCCGAATCGCTCATACGCTCCGGCGGCTCCCCGCGCATGGCGCAGCGCGCGGCCGCCAAGGTGTCTCGGCACGCACTCGCGACACCGTCGCCGGCCGGCTACACCCCCACCGCTGCCGTACCGGGCGCCGCCATCATGGCCGATTGCCCGCCGGGTCCGATCATGTCGGCGATCCTGGCCGCACAGGCCTATATCTACGGCTACCCGCTCATGGAATACGAGCGGGTCCGCTCCGAAGCGCCGAGCCTCAACACGTTGATCAACCTGACCAGCTTCGCCAACCCGGACGTCGACCCGATCTGGAAAGCGATCGGCGGAGGCAAGCGGCCGAATGTCGACACCTTCTACTCACTGGCCGAACTCGACCTCTCAGGCGGTCCGGTCGTGCTGTCCATCCCCGATATGGGCGATCGGTACTTCAGCTTCCAGTTGACCGACCCGTACACGAATGTCACCGGTTACATCGGTTCGCGCACCACCGGTCCCGGTCCCGGCACGTACGCCATCACCTGGACCGGCGGCCCGGCGGTCACGGTCCCGGGTGCGGTCGTCGTCGAGGTGCCGTACGCCAGCATGATGATGCTCGGCCGCACATTGGCCGGCAACGAGCCCGATCAGCAGTCGGCCGTATCGCTCATCAGGCAGTACACCCTGACGCCCACCGGGCCGACGGGCCCGAACGATGCCGTCCTGCCGGCGAATGCGTCGGGCATCGCCTACCTCAACGGGATCAGCGATGCGATGACCCAGAACCCGCCGCCCGCCGCCGACGACCCGGAACTGGCCAAGCTGGCCCGCATCGGTGTGGGAGTCGGCCTGCAGGTCGCCGACGCCGGCCTCGGGCCGCTCTCGCTGCTGGCGGCGGATCTGTCGGTGAAGCTGACCGCGGCGCTGCTGCCGTCTCTGGCGCAACTGCAGCAGTGGGTGTCGGCGCTGCAGAATCACGGCTGGGCGATCCCGAACGCCAACATCGGAGACTTCGGCACCGACTACCTGTTCCGCGCGGGTGTGGCCGAGGTCGGGCTTGTCGCCAACACACAGGACGAGGCGATGTACGAGGCCGGTCTGCTCGACTCCTGGTACCTGCCGTTGTTCACGCTTCTGCCGTTCAAGACCTACACCCTGCACTTTGCGGCGGGCCAGACGCCGCCGGCCGACGCGTTCTGGTCGATCACCGTCTACGACGGCAACGGCAATCTGGTGCCGAATGCCGAGGGCCGCTACAGCGTCAGCAGCAGCCGCCCCGAGGAACTCGTCTATCGCCCGGACGGCTCGGTGGACATCATCTTCTCGCGAACCGACCCCGGCGACCCCGGTGCGAACTGGCTCATGGCGCCGTTGGGATCCTTCAGCGCGTATCTGCGGATGTACGTTCCCGAACAGTCTGCGCTCGACCGTGAGTGGCTTCCGCCGCCCATCAGACCGAGCTGGCGCCTGTTCGGTTAGCGTGTCGCCATGAGCCTGCAACTGACTGACGAACAAAGAAGTATGGTGGCGACCGTCCGGGAGTTCGCCGCCAGGGAGTGCGGCACCCGCGAGCAGCGGCTTGCCCTGACCGACGGCGGCACGAAGTTCAGTAACACCGACATCGCGCGCAAACTGGCCGATCTCGGGTTCCTCGGACTCTCCATCCCCGAGGAGTACGGCGGCGCCGGTGGCGGGCTGTTCGACGCGTGTCTGCTGCTTGAGGAGATCTCCTACAACCGGATACCGCTGGCCAGTTTCAGCGTGACGCTCATCGTCGCCCACATGTATCTCAACTTCGCCTCCGAAGATCTCAAGCGCGAGGTCCTCGGCGCGATCGTCTCCGGTACACCGACGGCAGTGGCGATGTCCGAGCCCGGCTCAGGCTCCGATGTGGCCTCGCTGCGCTGCAAGGCCGAGAAGGTCGACGGTGGCTACCGTCTCAACGGCCAGAAGATGTGGATCTCCAACGCACACATCTCCGACCACATCATGCTGGTGGCGCGCACGTCGGACACCGGTGAGAAGCATCAGGGCATCTCGATGATCTCGGTGCCCACCTCGACTAAGGGCGTCGAGATCCGGCCTATCTCGACGATGGCCCTGGAGGTCAACGATGTTTTCTTCACCGACGCGGTGGTCGAGGAGGAACGGCTGGTCGGCGTGGAGGGCCAGGGCTGGTCGCAACTCATCGCCGGTCTCAACACCGAGCGGGTGATCGTCGGCGCCGCCGCACTGGGCCAGGCCCGCCGCGCCTTCGACGACACCCTGGAATACGTCAAGACCCGCAAGCAGTTCGGCAAGCCGGTCGGATCGTTCCAGGCTCTGTCACAGCGGCTCGCCGATCTCGCGACGGAGATCGAGTGCGCCCGGCTGCTCACCCACGACATCGCCCAACGGGTCGACGAGAATCCCGGCGCGCTGATGCCGCGGGAGGCCTCGATGGTCAAGCTGAAGACCACTGAATTGGCCAAACAGGCTGCGCTGGAGGGCATCCAGATGATGGGCGGGATGGGTTACACCACCGAAGGCGGTATGGAGGAACAGTTCCGTACCGCCGTCGTCGGCACCATCGCCGGTGGTACCAGCGAGATTCAGCGCGACATCATCGCGAAGACACTGGGCCTGTAGGCCCCGGAGACACTGGGCCTGTAGGCCTCCGGCCCTCCCTCGATTCGAGGGTGTCAGCCGACCTCCGCCGGCAGGGGCGGGGGCAGCGGCACGGCCGACGAGGACGGTGCCGCCGAGGACTTCGGTGTGGCTGCGGTGGACGGCGCCGTGGATGACGCCGTGGATGACGCGGTCGCACCGGCAGACGCGGACGTCGTGGCGGTGGCCGATGTCGTCGCTGTCGCCGAGGTGGTCGCCGAGGTGGTCGCCGATGTCGTTGCCGTTGTCGAGGTGCTGGACTTCGACGTGCCTGCGGGCGCCTGTGGGCCGTGATAGTCGACCCAGGTCTCGGTGCGGATGGTGTTCCCGTTCACGGTGACGCTCAGCGCCTCGGGCGTGACGGTGTAGGTCGCGGCGTCGTTCTTCACCACGAAGGTGTCATCGGAGGTCGCGGTTGCCGTCGTGATCAGCTTCGCGCCGTCGCGCACACGCACCCCGCGGTACTGGTAGTCACCACCGGAGGTCTTGCAGATCGCCACCCGAGAGGTGTCGGTGACGCCGAAGATCACCGCGGTGTCCGGCGCGGTGCAGCGCGCGGTGGAATCGACGTAGCCCTGGCCGTCGGACGGCGGGGTGGCGGTGGGTGCGGCGATGGCCAGGGGCACGCCGACGGCGACCATCGCCGCGGCTGCCACCACACCCATGGTGAGGACGCAGTTGTGCATGGTGATTTTCATCAGGACTCCACGACACCACGCGCGCGCGGTGTCCGGCCACCGGCGATGCCGACCTAGAACCCAATCGTTAGTGCCCCGAGACCCAATCACCCTGGTCTAGCACCGCGGTGACGGCGAGGTCGGCGTCGAGAACCACGAGGTTGGCGGTATTGCCGGGTTCGAGAACCGGGCTGGGCAGTCCCAGCGCCCGGGCCGGGTTCACCGAACACTGGCGCACCGCCTGCAGCAGGGCGTCGTCGCGCGGCAGTCCACAGCTGGTAACCGCGAACCGGAAGAGGTGGTCCATGGTTGCGGTGCTGCCGGCGATGGTGTCGGTGCCGGCCAGCCGCGCCACCCCGCCGCTGACTTCCACCGCCAGCGGCCCGATCCGGTAGTCGCCGTCGCCCATGCCCGCTGCCGCCATCGCATCGGTCACCAGCGTCACGCGATCTTCACCGGCGCTCCGGCTCACGTGGCGGTACAGCGCGGCATCGACGTGCACACCATCAGCGATCACCTCGACGGTCACCCGGGGATCGTCCAGCAGGGCGATCACCGGTCCCGGTTCGCGGTGGTGGATGGGCCGCATCGCATTGAAGAGGTGAGTCGCCACGGTGGCTCCGGCGTCGATCGCCGCACAGGTCTGCGCGTGGGTGGCCTCGGTGTGGCCGACCGCCGCGACGGCCCCGGCGTCGACCACGGCCCGGACCGCGGCCAGCGCGCCGGTGCGCTCCGGCGCCAGGGTCACCATCCGGATGGCCCCGTCGCCGGCGTCGAGCACCGTGCGCACCTCTACCGGATCGGGATCTCGAAGCAGCGCCGGATCGTGTGCGCCACAGCGCTTCTCGGCCAGCCAGGGACCCTCGAGATGGATGCCCGCGATCAATCCCGAGCGTGCGCCCACGGCCAGACTCCGCACCTGCTTCAGAAGATCGCCGGGTGCCTCCGATACCAGTGACGCCAGCAGCGTCGTCGTGCCGTGGCGGCGGTGCAAACTCACCGCGGCACGGACGTCGTCATGTCCGCCCGAGAAACTCGCACCCCCTCCACCGTGCACGTGGGTGTCGACGAAACCGGGCACCACCGTCGCCGCACCGAAATCGTGATCCGCGGACCGCGGCGGCGCACCCGCCCCGAGTGCGGAAACCACCGAACCGGACAGCTCGATCCAGCCGGGCCGCAACAACTCCCGGCCGGTCAGTACCGCGCCGGCCGTCAGCAGCACCTCAGATGCCCTGCCAGTCCGGCTTGGACAGATACGTCTCGCGGTAGTAGTCGGCCAGCTGCAACCGGCGCGCCGCATCGTCGTCGATCAGAACCGTCGCATGCGGGTGATGCTGCAGGATCGTGGCCGGCCACAGCGCGGATACCGCGCCCTCGACGAGCTGGTGAATGGCCTCCGCCTTATTGCGACCGGTAGCCACCAGCACCACGTGCCGGGCGTCCATGATGGTGCCCAGGCCCTGGGTCAGGCAATGCGTGGGCACCGCATCGAGGTCGTCGCCGAAGAATCGGGCGTTGTCCTTGCGGGTCTGGCGGGTCAGGGTCTTGATCCTGGTGCGCGAGGCCAGCGACGATCCGGGTTCGTTGAAGCCGATGTGCCCGTCGGTGCCGATGCCCAGGATCTGCAGGTCGATCCCGCCAGCCGCCCGGATCGCGTCCTCGTAGGAGGCGCAGGCTGCCACGACGTCGGTCGCCAGACCGTCCGGTCCCTGCACCGCACCCGGCGGGAAGTCGACCCGGGAGGCGAAGGATGTGTCGATGACGTTGCGGTAGCGCTCGGGATGCTCCGGCGGGAGACCAACGTACTCGTCGAGGGTGAAGCCGCGGGCCCGGGCGAACGACACCCGCCCCGCTGCGCACCGTTCGGCGAGTTCGTCATAGATCGGCAGCGGCGATGATCCGGTGGCCAGTCCCAGGACGGCATCCGGCTTGCGGTTCAGCAGCGCCTCGATGGCGTCGGCGGCAACCGCACCGATCTCGCCGGCGTCTTTGAGGATGACGACTTCCATGGCGCTTCGGTTACTTGGTTGCGGTGAAAAGAGTTGCGCCACTGGCGATCGCGGACCCGGCGGCCACCGCCTCGCCAACGGCGACATTGTCGGGATCGCGCTCGTCCATCACCACCACCGGGACCACCGGGCTCAAACCGGCGGCGACGATCGCCGGCACGTCGTAGGTGATCACCCGCTGCCCGGCGCTCACTGTGTCGCCCTGTGCCACGTGAGCGGTGAATCCGGCGCCTTCGAGTGTGACGGTGTCCAGGCCCAGATGCACGAGAACGCCGACGCTGTCGGCCGTCATGATGACGTACGCGTGTGGAAGCAGCTTGAGGATCTTCCCGCTGACTGGTGCTACGGCGTCCACCACCTGCTGGGGCGGTTCGACCGCGGCGCCGTGCCCCACCATCCCCTGGGAGAACACCGGATCGGGTACCGCGGACAGCGGCAGCGCGCGTCCTTCGACGGGGGCGAGGACCTGTGTGGTGGTCAAGCGGGACTCCTTCTTCGCGGATAGGGAGAAGAATAGGTACCGGGGGGGGTTCGGGAGGCGAAAACCGCCTCTCACGTCGGATGATTCTGGTCTAAGCTTTGCGGGCAGCGAGCCAGAGGAGGGCGTCCGGAGAGATGAGTGACGTGAGCAAAAACGCAGTGGCGCAACCGAAGTCGGCCGGCACGTCGGGCCTGAATATCCCGGGCTTCGCACAGCTGCAACGGCTCGGCAAGAGCCTCATGCTCCCGATCGCCGTACTGCCCGCGGCCGGCATCCTGCTGCGGCTCGGCCAGGACGACCTGCTGGGCCGGATCAAGGCGCCGGTGATCGGCCCGTTCTTCCAGGCGATGAGCGCCGCCGGCGGGGCGCTGTTCGACAATCTGCCGCTGCTGTTCGCCGTCGGCGTCGCGATCGGTTTCGCCCGTAAGGCCGACGGATCCACCGCGCTGGCCGCTGTCGTCGGCTATCTCGTCATGCAGGCCGTGTTCAAGACGATGTCGCCGTTCGTGCTCGAGGGCGTGGTCGACAAGGCCGGCAATCAGGCGTTGATCAATTACAGCGTGCTCGGCGGGATCGTCGTCGGGCTCATCACCGCCGTTCTCTTCGACCGGTACCACACGATCCAGTTGCCGCCGTACCTCGGCTTCTTCGGGGGCCGCCGGTTCGTACCCATCGCGGTGTCGCTGGTGATCCTGGTGGTGGCGTTCGCAATGAGCTACTTCTACCCGATCTTCAACGCCGGGCTGACCGGGCTAGGCAAGTTCATCGGCGGTGCCGGGGCGTTGGGGGCGTTCGTCTACGGATTCGCCAACCGGATGCTGATCCCGGTCGGGCTGCACCACATCCTGAACTCCTACATCTGGTTCCTGTACGGCAGCTACACCAAGCCGGACGGAACGGTGGTCACCGGCGAGCTACCGCGTTTCACGGCCGGTGACCCAACCGGTGGCCATCTGACCGCCGGCTTCTACCCGATCCTGATGTTCGGCCTGCCGGCCGCAGCACTGGCGATGATCCATGTGGCCAACGCCCGGCAGCGCAAGGTCGCCTTCGGCATCCTGTCCGCGGCCGGTCTCACCGCTTTCCTCACCGGGGTCACCGAGCCGCTGGAATTCGCCTTCATGTTCGTGGCGTTCCCGCTCTACGTCATCCACGCGCTGCTCACCGGCGCGTCACTGGCGATCGCCTATCTGCTGGATATCCACCTCGGCTTCTCCTTCTCCGCCGGCCTGATGGACCTGCTGCTCTACGGCACCGCGCCCGCGGCGAAGAACGTGCCTCTGCTCATCGTCATGGGTCTGGTGTTCTTCGTCATCTACTACCTGCTGTTCCGCTTCGCGATCACGAAGTGGAACATGCGCACACCCGGCCGTGAGCCGGAGAGCGAGTTCGAGGCCGAGGAGAGTGCGAACCTCAGCGCCGGCCCCGACTCGGCCACTGCGATCGCAGCCGGCGCCACCGCGGCTACTGCGGTCACGGCGGTAAAGGCCGACAGCAAGGCCGAACAGTTGATCGCCGCGTTCGGCGGCCGGGAGAATCTGGTCAACGTCGACGCGTGCATCACCCGGTTGCGGATGGAGGTCGCCGACACCACAAAGGTCGACGCCGACCGGCTCAAAGCACTCGGCGCCGCCGGCGTGATCGAGGTCGGCAACAGCGTCCAGGCGGTGTTCGGCACGCAGGCCGAGGCGCTGAAGAACGAGATCAACGACGTTCTGTAGCTCCGGGTGATCCGGCGCCGGCCGCCCCGCTGACCTTCGAGCGGCTCACCATCCGCCTCTAATCGTCGTCATCGCGTGGCGCAGGCTGCGGTGCGTCGGCCGGCGGCGGCTGACGGGCTAGCCAGTCCTTGAGCCGGACCAGCTGGCTGGCCACCAGGCCCACGCCGACGAGCAGCAGACCGCCGACGATCAGCGCCGTCATCATGGCCGGTCCCCTTCCGCACTAACCTGAGTCCAGTGTCTCAGGTGTCGGCCGCCGATATGCGCGCCCTGCGCGCCCGGCTCGACGGGCTCACCATCAGCGACGCCGCTCGGCTCGGGCGGCGGCTGAAGGCGCTTCGCGGGCCGGTCAGCACCGAGAAGTTCGAGCACCTGACCCGGCAGATCAGCGCCGCCGAGCAACTCCTCGCCGCCCGCGCCGCAGCTGTGCCCGCCATCTCCTACCCCGACCTTCCGGTCAGCGAGCGACGCGCCGAACTCACCGCGGCCATCCGCGATCACCAGGTGGTGATCGTCGCGGGGGAGACCGGATCGGGCAAGACCACCCAGCTGCCCAAGATCTGTCTCGAGGCCGGCCGCGGTGTGCGCGGCATGATCGGCCACACCCAGCCCCGCCGGCTCGCAGCCCGTACGGTGGCGCAGCGCATTGCCGACGAGTTGGGAGTCGCACTCGGCGACACCGTCGGCTACACCGTCCGCTTCACCGACCAGGCCTCCGACCGCACGCTGGTCAAGCTGATGACCGACGGGATCCTGCTCGCCGAGATTGCGCGCGACCGCCGGCTGCTGCGCTACGACACCCTGATTCTCGATGAGGCACACGAGCGGAGTCTCAACATCGACTTCCTGCTCGGCTATCTGCAGCAGTTGCTGCCGCGCCGGCCCGAACTCAAGGTCATTGTCACCTCAGCGACGATCGAGCCGGAGCGGTTCGCCGCGCACTTCGCTTCCGTCGACGGCGGCGCCCCGATCATCGAGGTGTCCGGACGCACCTTCCCGGTCGAGATCCGTTACCGCCCTCTGGACCCGATCGCCGACACCGCCGACTGTGACGATCCCGACGACCCGGACCACGAGTTGGTGCGGGTCGAGCCGCGCGATCAGACCGAGGCGATCATCGACGCACTCGAAGAACTGGCATCCGAGCCGCCCGGCGACGTGCTGGTCTTCCTATCCGGCGAGCGAGAGATCCGCGACACCGCCGAAGCGGTGCGCGCCGGGCTGCCCGATGTGGAGGTGTTGCCGCTCTACGCGCGCCTGCCGACCGCAGAGCAGCAGAAGGTCTTCACGGCCCACTCGAGCCGACTGACGCGCCGGATCGTTCTGGCCACCAACGTCGCCGAGACATCGCTCACCGTTCCCGGTATCCGCTACGTCATCGACCCCGGCACCGCGCGCATCTCCCGCTACAGCCGGCGAACCAAGGTCCAGCGCCTGCCGATCGAACCCATCTCGCAGGCCTCCGCCGCCCAGCGGGCGGGGCGATCTGGCCGAACTGCGCCGGGTGTGTGCATCCGGCTGTACTCCGAGCAGGACTTCGAGTCCCGCCAGCGCTACACCGATCCGGAGATCCTGCGCACCAACCTGGCAGCGGTGATGCTGCAGATGGCCGCACTGGGTCTCGGCGATGTGGAGAGCTTCGGTTTCCTCGATCCGCCGGAGCGCCGCAGTATCCGCGACGGGGCAGCGCTGCTTGGGGAACTCGGCGCGTTCGACGCCCGCGGTCACATCACCGCCCTGGGCCGGCGGCTGGCGCAGCTTCCGGTAGACCCCCGGCTCGGCCGGATGATCCTGCAGGCCGATGCCGAGGGCTGCGTGGCGGAGGTTCTCGTGCTCGCCGCCGCACTGTCGATACCAGATCCTCGCGAGCGTCCCGCTGACGCCGAAGAGGCCGCGCGTTCCAAACACGCCCGATTCGCCGACGAGGCAAGCGACTTCATGTCCTATCTCAACCTGTGGCGCTATCTACTCTCACAGCGCAAAGCTCTGTCCGGCAGCGCATTCCGCAGGATGTGCCGCGAGGAGTTCCTGCATTACCTGCGGATCAGGGAGTGGCAGGATCTCGCCGGTCAGTTGCGCGGAATCGCCCGCGACATCGGTATCAGGGAATCAGGTGACCGCGAGCCGGCCGATCCGGCGCGGGTTCACGCCGCTCTGGTCGCCGGTCTGCTCTCTCACGTCGGCCTGCGTGAGGGCGACACCCGCGAGTACACCGGCGCCCGCAACGTGCGCTTCGTGCTGGCACCCGGCTCGGTGCTGACCCGAAGGACGCCCCGCTGGGTGGTGGTGGCCGATCTGGTGGAGACCAGCCGGCTCTATGGCCGGGTGGCCGCCCGTATCGAACCGGAGACGGTGGAGCGGGTCGCCGGTGATCTGGTGCAACGCAGCTACAGCGAGCCGCGCTGGGACGCCGCGCGCGGCCATGTCGTCGCGTTCGAGCGCGTCACCCTCTACGGCCTCACCCTGGTGGCGCGCCGGCAGGTCGGGTACGCGGCCGTGGATCCGGTGCTGGCACGCGAGTTGTTCATCCGGCACGCCCTTGTCGACGGTGACTGGCAGACCCGCCATCACTTCTTCGCCGAGAACCTCCGGTTGCGCACCGAGGTAGCCGAACTCGAGCAGCGGGCACGGCGGCGCGACCTGCTCGCCGGCGATGACGAGATCTACTCGTTCTACGACGCGCGGATTCCCGCCGGTGTGGTGTCGGCGCGGCACTTCGACGCCTGGTGGAAGAAGCAGCGGCACCGAACCCCGGAACTGCTGACGATGACCCGCGCCGATCTGCTCCGGGTTGCCGACGATCAGCGGGCCGGCGCCGAACAGCCGGATCACTGGCAGACAAGCGATCTGACGCTGCCGCTGAGCTACCGGTTCGAACCGGGTGCGGCCGACGACGGCGTGACGGTGCATGTGCCCCTCGGTGCGCTGGCCCGGCTCAGCGCGGCCGAGTTCAGCTGGCAGGTGCCCGCACTGCGTGAGGAGCTGTTGACAGCGCTCATCAAATCGCTGCCGAAGGATCTGCGGCGCAACTTCGTTCCCGCTCCCGACACCGCGCGGGCGGTGATCGTAGCGATCCGCCCCGGCGACGGGGATCTGCTGGACGCTTTGCAGCGCGAATTGCACCGGCGCACCGGCGTGTTGGTTCCGGTCGATGCGTTCGACCTCGACAGGCTGCCCGCACATCTGCGGGTGACGTTCGCCGTCGAAGCACCGGACGGCACCCCGATGGCCCGCGGCAAGGATCTCGAGGCGCTCAAGGCGGAACTATCCGGGCACACCCGCCGAGCGGTGTCCGACGCGCTGTCCTCCGGGGTGGAGCGCACCGGTCTGCGTGACTGGCCCGCCGACCTCGACACCGTTCCGGGCAGCGTGCAGCGTGACGAGGTCCGCGGCTTCCCCGGGTTCGTCGACGCCGGTGACGCCGTTCATCTGCGGGTGTTCACCACCGAGGCCGAGCGTGACGCGGCGATGCGCGCCGGCGTGCGGCGGCTGCTGCGACTGGCCGTGCCGTCACCGGTGAAGTCGGTGGAGAAGGGTCTCGATCCGCGCCGGCGGCTGGCGCTGGCGGCCAACCCCGACGGGTCACTGGCGGCGTTGCTCTCCGACTGCGCCGACGCCGCCGTCGACGTCATGTCCGGTGAGCTGATCTGGACCGCGGAGCGGTTCGCAAGTGCGCGCGACCGGGTCCGCGACGGTCTGGCGGCGACCACCGCCGACATCGTCGGGCGCGTCGAACCGGTGCTCGCCGCACTGTCGGCCGTCGAACTGGCGCTGCCGGACGCGCCGGCGCCCGCGCAGGCGGACGCCGTCGCCGACATCCGGGCACAGCTGTCCGGTCTGCTGCCGCGCGGATTCGTCACCGCGACCGGTGCCGCCCATCTGGGCGACCTGGGCCGTTATCTGACGGCGATCTCCCGGCGGCTGGAGCGGCTAGGGCACGGGGTCGGTGCCGACCGCGAGCGGATGAGCCGGGTCCAGGCCGTGCAGTTGGCGTATGACGAACTGCGCCAGGCTCTTTCACCGGCCCGCGCCGAGTCCGATGACGTTCGCGACATCGCGCGGATGATCGAGGAGTTCCGCGTCAGCCTGTGGGCACAGCAGCTGGGCACCGCACGCCCGGTGAGCGAACAGCGGATCTACCGTGCCATCGACGCGGTGCTCGGTTAGGCGGTCGCCCTGCCGTCCGCAATGCTCACCGCACCGCTGTGTGCGACGGCGTTGTCCAGCACCAACTCGGCAACCCGTTCCCGGTGCCGTTCGGCGCTGCCGAGCAGTGCCGCGTCGGTGGCCGCGCGTTTGAAATACAGGTGCGCCCGGTGCTCCCAGGTGAAGCCGATTCCGCCGTGCACCTGAATGGTGTCCGCGGCAATCCGGCTCAGTGCGTGCGAGCAGGTCGCCTGGGCGATGCTCGCCGCCAGTGCCGGATCGTCGGATCCGTCGGCCAGCGCCCACACCGCGTGATACGCGGTGGAGCGGGCGTGCTCGAGATCGACGAGCATGTCGGCCAGCTTGTGCTTGATCGCCTGGAACGACCCGATCTGCCGGCCGAACTGCATCCGCGACTTGGCGTACTCCACCGACAGGTCGAGCAGGTGCTGTGCGGCGCCGACCTGTTCGACGGCCAGCAGCGCCGCGCCGACCTGCAGGGCGTGGGTGATCACCCGCTCGGCCTCGGGCGGGCCGGCCAGCAACCGCGCCGGGGCGCCATCGACGACGACGGTGGCCTGCGGACGAGTCAGGTCCATGGTCACCAGGGGGGTGCGCGTGGTGTCGGCGCCGTCCACCGCGTACAGGCCCACCCCATCGGGACCCGTGGCGGCCAGCAGGATCACATCGGCCGCGGCGCCGTCGACCACCCGGTGCGCGGTGCCGGTGAGCCGGTCGCCGTCGGCGGTGACGCTCACCCGGCCGGGGTCGAACGCGCCGTCGGCGTCGGCGACCGCGAAAGCCGCCGTGCGCTCACCCTCCACCAGCGAGCCGAGCAGCTCGTCGCGCGCCGGTCCGCCGGTGCAGGCGACCAGGGCCGGGATCGCCAGATACACGGTCCCGAACAGCGGTCCGCAGGCGAGTGTCGCCCCGAACTCCTCCACGGCGACGGCCTGGTCGACCAGCGAGCCGCCGACTCCGCCGTCGTCCTCGGGAACCGACATGCCCAGGACGCCGAGTTCGGAACCGAGGCGGCGCCACACCGCCGGGTCGAAGCGGACGTCGGCCTCCATAAGTCGGCGCACGGTGGCCTCGTCGAAACTCTCGGCGCAGAATTTTCGCACCGCGGTGCGCAGCGCCTGCTGCTCATCGCTGAAACTGAACGCCGGACTAGCCACGGGGCACCTCTTTCCACGGCCCGGTGTCGGCGCGCAGGTCCCCGGGCAGGCCCAGGACCCGCTCACCGAGGATGTTGCGCATCACCTCCGACGTGCCGCCCTCAATCGTGTTGGCGCGGCTGCGCAGATAACGCTGCTGGATCGGGCCGCGCCAGTCGCCGTCGGCGTTGGCTCCGTGCATTGCGTAGCTGTGGTACAGAATCCCTTCGGGCCCAAGAAGATCCATGCAGAACTCGTAGATTTCTTGATTGAGTTCGGCACCGACCATCTTTCCGATGGAGCCCTCGGGGCCGGGACTGCCCGCGCCTGCCGACACCCGCGAGCGCTCCGAAGTCAACCGCTGCGCCTCGGCGCGCAACCACAGCTGCGTGAGCCTGTCGCGCAGCACCGGGGTGTGCAAATCCGGGCGCGACGCCCACAGCTGCACGGCCTCTGAGATGGTGCCGGCACCGCGCCGGCTGCCGCTGGCACCCAGCGCGCTGCGCTCGTTCATCAGGGTCGTCATCGCCACCCGCCAGCCGTCCCCGACCGCGCCGAGCCGGTGCGCGTCGGGGATGCGGGCATCGGTGATGTAGACCTCGTTGAACTCCGCCTGACCGGTCATCTGACGTAGCGGCCGGCACTCGACGCCAGGGTCGTGCATGTCCAGAACGAAGTAGGTGAGCCCCTTGTGCTTGGGCGCGTCGGCGTCACTGCGCGCCAACAGCAGGCCCCAGCGCGCCCTGTGCGCCAGGCTGGTCCACACCTTCTGGCCGTTGATCACCCATTCGTCGCCGTCGCGGACCGCCGAGGTGGCCAGCCCGGCCACGTCCGAACCCGCGCCCGGTTCGGAGAACAGCTGGCACCAGATGTCCTCGGTGGTGGCCAGTGGGCGGAGGAAGAACTTCTTCAACTCGTCGGTCTGGGCATGCTCGCGCACCGTCGGCGCGGCCATGCCGTACCCCATCGGGTTCAGACCGAGCGGAACCGGCCCGCCGGCGCCCTGCAGGATCGAATCGGCCACCGCCTGCAGTCCGCGCGAGACGCCGAGGCCGCCCATGCCCTCGGGGAAGTTGACCCAGGACAGGCCGGCGTCGTAGCAGGCGCCCAGGAACTCGGTGACGGGAATTTGTTTCGGGTCGTGCTCGGCCACCACCGTGTGGGCCAACTCGGCGACCCGTGCTGCGTCGTCGGTGCTCTTTGCGTCGCTCATTGCGTCACGATACCCACGGTCTCCCGGCCCCGGGATTACGCGCTCGATTACCGTTCGATGACCGCTTCGGCGCTACCGGGCGGTAGATCTCCTCTACCATCTGGCCCATGAGCGAAGGCCGGTCCCGGTCCCGGTCACTGGCCCTGGTCACGGTGGCGTACGTGGTCGCGGTCGCCGCGGCGGGCGCCTGGCTGTGGCTTGGGCCATCCACCGGCCTGCTGTGGCTGGACACCCTGATCGCCGACGTGGTGGCCACCCTCGTGGTGTTCGTCTTCAGCCGCGTCTACCGCAACTCCAGTTTCTACGACGCCTATTGGAGCGTCATCCCGCCACTGCTGTTCGCCTATTGGTGGTGGCAGGGACCGCTGGGCCTCACCGGAACGGGCGCGCTGCGGGCCTGGCTGCTGGCGGTGGTGATGGGCTACTGGGCGCTGCGGCTGACCCGCAACTGGGCCATCGGATTCCCTGGTCTGCACCACGAGGACTGGCGCTACCCGCTGCTGCGGGAGAGCGCGCCGCGCTTCGAGTTCCTCATCGACTTCCTGGCCATCCATCTGTTCCCCACCCTGCAGGTGTTCGTCGGAATGCTGCCGGTGTATGTCGCCGTCACCACACCGGGATCGGGGTGGATGTGGCTGAGCTGGGTCGCCTTCGCGATCGGGATCGCCGCGGTGACGCTGGAACTCGCCGCCGACACCCAGATGCGGCGTTTCGTCGCCACCCACCCCGGCGCGGCGATGGATCAGGGGCTGTGGGCGTGGTCGCGTCACCCGAACTATCTCGGCGAGCTCGGCTTCTGGTTCTCCATGGCGCTGTTCGGGATCGCCGCGGCGCCGCAGCACTGGTGGTGGCTGTTCGTCGGTGTGGTGGTGATGCTGGCGATGTTCCTTGGCGCCAGCATCCCGATGATGGAGAAGCGCAGCCTCGAGCGCCGGCCGCAGTACGCCGAGGTTGTCGCGCGTGTGCCCAGGCTGGTGCCGCGACCGCCCCGCAAGTCCTCGTGACCCGGCCACGGGTGGTCATCGCCGGTCTCGGCGACAGCGGCGTACTCACAGCGATCCGGCTGGCCCGCTTCGCCGATGTGGTGGGAATCGCCGCCAATCCCGGTCTGGTCAGCGGACAGGAACTCGGTGCGCGGCTCGCCCGCCCCGCGGAGTGGGCGCGCGATTACCTGGTTCCCTTCGACCGCTACCGGGCACTGGATCCGGTCCGCACCGTGCAGGCCCGGCTGACCGGTGTCGATCTCGGTGCCCGGGAGGTGCACGCCGAACGGCCCGACGGGACGACGGTGTCCGAACCCTATGATGCGCTGGTCATCTCGACCGGAGTGAGCAACGGTTTCTGGCGCCGCCCGCGACTGCAGTCTGCGGCCGAGGTGGCCTCGGCGGTGCGTGCCGATCACGAGCGTCTCGCTCGCGCCGGGTCGGTGATGGTGATCGGTGGGGGAGCGGCGGCGGTGAGCGTCGCGGCCAACGTGGCCACGCGCTGGCCGGGTAAACGAGTGGACCTGTACTACCCCGGTGAACGTCCGCTCACCGAACACCATCCGCGGACCTGGGATCATTTGCAGCGCAGACTGATCCGGCTCGGAGTGGGTCTGCACCCCGGACACCGGGCCGTGCTCCCGGACGGTTTCGCCGCCGACGCCATCACAGGCGGGCCGGTGTCGTGGAGCACCGGCCAGCCTGACGCCGACGCTGATGCGGTGGTGTGGGCCATCGGGCGGGTGCGGCCCAACACCGACTGGTTGCCGCCGGAACTGCTCGACGCCGACGGCTTCGTCAAGGTCACCCCAGAGCTGCGAGTGCCAGGTCACCGCGGTGTCTTCGCGATCGGCGACGTGGCGGCCACCGATCCGCTGCGGTCCTCGGCCCGCAATCGCGCCGACGCGATCCTGGCCCACAACATCCACGCGGAAACCGTCGGCCGGCCGCTGCGTTCCTTCCGCGCGCCGCGGCGCCGGTGGGGTTCGGTGATCGGCCCGCAGTCCGACGGAGTGGAGGTCTTCGCGCCCAACGGCCGGCCGTACCGGATCCCGCGACGGGCGGTCGACCGGGTGCTGATGCCGGTGATCGTGCGGCGCGCCATCTATCGCGGCATCCGGCCGAACCGTCCGCTGGGCTGAGCGCAGATGAACGCGATTCCGGGCGCTCCGCAGGACGTGACGCCGCGCTGGCTCTCCGATGTGCTCGGCGCCGACGTCGCGGACGTCGAGGTCACACCGGTGGGCACCGGGCAGACCGGCGCCACGTATCGCCTCGCCGTGCGCTACCGCGGCCAGACTTCTCTGCCGGGGCGGTTCGTGGTGAAGCTGCCGGCCCAGGATGAGGCGGTCCGGGAACGGGTGGCGCTGAGCTACCGCTCCGAACACGCCTTCTACACCGAGATCGCCGGGACCCTGCAGGTGCCGGTGCCGCGGTGCCACCACTGCGCGATCGCCGACGACGGTGCGCAGTTTGTCCTGCTGCTCGCCGATATGGCACCCGCCGAGCAGGGCGATCAGATCACCGGTTGCACGCCGGCGCAGGCTCGGCTGGCCGCCACCGCCCTCGCCGGGCTGCACGGACCGCGCTGGGGTGACCCGGCCTGGCTCTCTCTCGCCGCCACGGTGATGCCCAAGCCCGACGAGGCCACCGCCCGCGGTCTCGGCGACATCACCCAACTGGCGGCCGCGACCACCCTGGAGAAACTCGGCGCGCGGATGAGCGCCGAGGACCGCGCGACCGTCGAGGATTCCGCCGCCCTGATCGCCGACTGGCTGCTCACCGCGCCGGATCGCTTCAGTCTGTTGCACGGCGACTACCGCGTGGACAACCTGCTCTTCCACCCGGACGGGACGGCCGTCACCGTCGTCGACTGGCAGACCCTGGCGGTGGGACTGCCCGCCCGCGACCTGTCGTACTTTCTGGCGACGAGTCTGCAGCCGCAGGATCGCGCAAGCCATGAGCGCGACCTCGTCGCCGGCTACCATCGCGCACTGCAGAACCGGTGGATTTCCGGGTACGAAGCCGAAACATGTTGGCAGGATTACCGATTCGGTATGCTGCAGGTACCGCTGATCGCCACCCTGGGGTTCGCATTCTCGTCGGCCACCGACCGCGGCGACGACATGACCCTGACCATGTTGCAGCGCGGCTGCCGCGCCATCAGAGAGCTGGGAACTCTAGAGCTGATCCGAACGGGCGTCTGAGGACGGCCCGTTGGGGTCGGTGGAGATGTCGGGGGAGAGGTCGTCGGCGTGCGGGTCGGCGTGATGCTCGACGGGTTCACTGACGGGCTCACTGGCGGAGCGGTCGAGCGCCGGGTGTTGCGCGGACGACCGTTCGGCTCGCCAGTCCCGCAGCAGCAGCACGATCCCGGCGCCGGCCAGTGCGACCACCGCCAGCGCCGGCCAGGTGCTGCCGGTGATCAGAGCGACGATCAGCGCCGCCAGTGCCGCAATCGCCAGGGTAATCACCGTTCGCATGGGTCCAGTGTGCGCCCCCGGCCGCCGGAATAGTCGTTAGGCCGCGGTGCGCGGTTGTCCCCATGTGCGGTGCACGACGGTGACCTCCTCACCCGCAAGCACGTCCTCGGCCCGGGACAGCAGCTCCATGCTGTCGGGGAGCTCGCGGGGGTTGACTATTCCGTCGGCGATATCGCGTAACACGCGGTGGGCGTGCGCGAGCTGGTGGCGCTTCCGGTACTGGCCGCCGGGCAATTTGATCCCCGCCCACACGCCGTATTCCTCGCCGGACTCGACGGCCTTGCCGGCGCAGGCACGCTGGTGTGCCAGCGGACAGTGCCGCAGGCAGATGGTCCGCGCTTTGGTCGCGGACTGTTCGTAGACGCGGGCCTTGGCGGCCCCGTCTGCGGTGTCGTCGTCGGCGTATCCGAACCACAGGTCGGGGTCCGTCGAGCACGGTCGGTCATCCATGGCAGCCTCCTGTCGGCAGAGGAAATACAGTGACAGAATCGTATACACACCCAAGCCGACACACAATCCAAAAGAAGATAAAAACATATACACGCAAGATGGCTGGGTACCATCCCGGTATGGCTGGAGTGCGACGGTGAACAGGTCGGGCGCCGGTGCGGCCCTCCGGGCCCTGCGCGAGTCGCGGGACTGGTCACTGGCCGACCTCGCCGCTGCCACCGGGGTCAGCGTCATGGGCCTGAGCTATCTGGAGCGCGGGACCCGAAAACCCCATAAAGGAACAGTTCAGAAGGTTGAGAACGGTCTCGGACTGCCGCCGGGCACCTACGCCCGGCTGGCGTCGTCCGCCGATCCGGATGCCGAACTCGCGGCGATCATCGCCACCCAACCGGTGCCGGACGCGGCCGTGCCGACGGTGAGCCGGCACAGCGACGCCGAGGTCCTCGAGGCGCATGCCGAGGCGCACCTGGAGTCGCTCAACTCGTTGATCGCCCGCCTGCCGGCGGAGACGTCAAACGAATACGAGACGTATATTCAGTCCGTGGTCGCCCAATGCGTCAAGGCCGAGATGCTGGCCGCGAACTCCTGGCGGGTGGCGGTGAACGCCGGAGCGCAGGCCCCCGGGCGTCTGATGGACCACCTGCGCGCCCTGGAGGAGATCCGCGCCGGTCTGCTGGCGCGCCTGCCGGAGGGGATCGGCGCCCGCTTCGACCGGGCATGTGCCCGGTCCGGGCTGCCCGAGCCGGTCATCGCCGCGCTGCTGGGCGTCGGGGCCGAGGAGATGTGGGACATCCGCAACCGCGGCGTCATCCCGCCCGGCGCCCTGCCCCGGGTGCAGGCCTTCATCGACGGTGAGCTGTGAGCGGCGAGCTCGACGTCCTGGCCCGGGCGCACGCGCTGTTCGGCGGTGCTGCCCGGCCGGCGGCTCTGGGCTCGGCTGCCGACGTGCCGGACCCCTCGGCGCCGTCGGCGGGCTCGCTGGTGGCGGCCTACCGCCACGCCCTGGAGGTCTACCGCACCCGGGCGGCCGACTCCGGCCGCACCGACGCCGCGCTGCTGCGGTTACTCGCCGGCGCCGCCGGCGACCATGACGAAGCACGGCACGCCACCGCCGCAGTGCTGGCCGCGGCCCGGGCCGACACCGCGGTGCCGGACAACCCGATCGCGGCTCGGGAGATGCTGCGCCGCAGAACCGTTCGGCTTCGCATGCAGCGGCGCCACGTTCTCGCCGCCCGCCGTCGTGCCCGTCGGCGCAGGGCCGCACTGCTGGCCCTGCGATACGGATCGGGCGCACACCGCGGCCGGGGTCCGCGTGCCGACCGCGCGGTGCGCGCGGCACTGACCCGGCTGGGCCTGCCGTACGTATGGGGCGCGACGGGACCGGACCGCTTCGACTGCTCGGGTCTGGTCAAGTGGGCCTACGCCCAGGCCGGGGTTCCGTTGCGGCGCACCACCTACGAGCAGATCCTCGACGGCCTGCCGGTGCCGCGCAGCCAGGTCCGTCCCGGAGACCTGGTCTTCCCGCACGCCGGCCACGTCCAGATGGCGATCGGGCACAACCTCGTCGTCGAAGCGCCGCACGCCGGCGCCACGGTGCGGATCAGTGCGCTGGGAACCGATGTGATCATCAGGCGGCCGGTGTAGCGGTTACCGTCAGCAGCTATGACGAACGACGCACTGGATGCGGCGCGTGCCGTGCTGACTGCGCGCGACCGTGACCTGGCCGACGCCGACGAGGCGCTGACCGCGGTGCTGGACACGGCGTACCGGACGGCCGCCGGCTGTGCGCGCCGTATCGACGGCGTGCGCGCCGAGATCGACGCGGCCGTCGCCGGGGTGCGGTTCGACTCCGCGGCGGGCGCGCGGGAGTTCGGGGCATTCCTGGTGGCCAAGAACCGGGAGATCATCGCGCTCCTCACCGAGGCCCGCGCCGACGCCGACGCCACGACCGGTGCACTGCAGGCCCTTACCGGGCGCTACCGCAGTGCTGCACAGCACTGAATTGCCGCAGTGCTGCACAGCACTGAATTGCCGCAGTGCTGCACAGCACTGAATTGCCGCAGTGCTGCACAGCACTGAATTGCCGCAGTGCTGCACAGCACTGAATTGCCGGCCGTGTCGGCTGTCCATACAGTCGCGCTGTGTTCCCGCTCGAGGGTCCCGCGCCGGCCGCTCCGGACCAGCCGTCCGGCTCGGCGGCAGATGCCATCCGCCTCGCCGAGGCGGCGCTCGTCCGGCAGAACTCGGTGACCGCGAACGTCGATCTGCAGGTGATCACCGCAGTGCTCAACGCCCACACCGCCCACTCGACGGGGGCTGCGGCACTCGCGGAGCTGCAGCGTGAGATCGAGGCGGCCGTCGCCACCCGCACCGATCTCGACACTCCGGCGGGCGCCCGGGAGTTCCAGCGCTACCTCATCGACAAGATGCACGACATTCGCACCGTGGTGGAGGACACCGATCTCGACGACACCTCCAAGGCCGCACTGGCCGCTGCGCTGGCATCCCTGTATGTCAGCTCCGGTCCGGCCGATGCGCCGCCCGCCGTGCCGCGCGCGCCGCTGCCCGGCCTGCCCGCCGATCCGCCCCGCCCGGCGGCGGCCGTCGTGCCCGAGACGGCACCCCCGTTCGGCTACCCCGGTTCGGACGCCGGATTGGACGCCGGATTGGACCCGGCTCTGATCGAGACCGGTCCACTCCCGGCTGACCCGTCGACCGCACCGGCGGCTGCCGCTGCGACGCCGCCCGCCGCCGCGACGCCGTCCGCCGCGCCTGCGATCCCGTCATTCCCATCGCTCGGCGGTGGAGGCCTCTCGCCGCTGCCGCCGCTGGCCGGCCTGTCCGATCTGCTCAATGCCGGCCCCCCGGATCCGACCCCGGAGCCCGAACCCGAAGCGGGCCCGCAGGAACCCGAGCCCGCCGCCGCAACCGCGATGCCGGGTACCGATCTGCGCGGCGTCATCGCCGCCGCGGTCGCCGGGACACCGATTCCGGACGCCTTCGGCTGGCAGGGCATTACGATCCCCGAGCCCGGCTCACCGGTCAGCGCACCGCTGGATCCCGCACAGGTGATCGCCGGGGACGTCGGCATCTTCGCCGACCGCCATGCGCTGGCGTTGGGCAACGGCAAAGTGCTTCTGGACAACCAGATTCAGCCGATCGAGACCGCCGCCGGGCCCGGTTTCATAGGGTGGCAGCACCCTCCCGCACCGCCGCCGGTCCCGCCGGCCGACTGATGAGGAGAACGCCATGGCAGACCGCGTCACCGTGGTGCCCGCCGACCTGCGCCGGGCGGCATCCGAGCACCGCCACGCCGCCGAGCATCTGAGTGCGGTCGGTTCGGCCGACCGCGACGTGATGGCGACGCTGGAATCCCTCGGCCCGATCTTCGCCGGACTGCGTGACGCCGGACGCGCTCTGCTCGATGAGCGCCGGGCGTGCTACCGGCAGCAGGCCGAGGCGCACACGGATCTCGCGGACAAGCTCAGCGCGGCGGCTGACGCCTGGGAACTGCACGACACCGACGCCGCCCAGCGATTGCGCCGCGTCGGTGACGAGGGTGGGACGCAGCAATGAGTCAACCCGATCCCGCATTCGACGTCGTACACCCCAGCGGTGCCGTGCTGTTCCGCTCGGGCCGCGGCGGCTACCTACACAGCGTGGCGCTGGCCGAGTCCGCGATGGACGCCGACGCCCAGAGGCTCGCGGGTGCGGTCCTGCTCTGCGCCGAGGTGTCGCATCTGAAGGCGGTGATGGCCGTTCGCCGCGAGATCATCGATGCGGGTTTCACGCCGTCGGCGCAGATTCCCGGTTCCGGCGATCTGGCAGCCGCCGAATCGGAGTTGATGCTCCACCAGTTGTGAGGCCTGCGGTCACTCGGCAGTGTCGGGGGCGATGGTCTGCGGTGGTGGCAGCGGGTCATGCCCGAACAGCTCGCGCGCCCGCTGCAGCAATATCCGGATCTCATCGAGCTGTTGCTGCAGCAGCGACTCACTCATGGCGCTCACGCTAGCCCGGCAGGCCGTCGCCGACAATTCACTCGTGCTGCGCGATCTGCGCGGTGATGGTGTCCAGCAGTGCCGTGTAGCGCCCGGCCTGCGGATGCGGTCCGGGTTTACCGCTGCTCACCAGTCCCGCCGCGAGTCCGCGGCGTGGGTCGGCCCAGATGGCGACGTTCGTCAGCCCGGTGTGCCCGAACGCCGAGGGGGCGTTGCGCCCGAACGGCCCGAACCGCTTGGACCCCAGCATGAATCCGGTGCCCCATCGGATCGGTGCGAGCCCGGTCGCGACATCGGGACGCAGACGCCGGCACGGTGCGGTCGCGGCACGCAGCGTCTGAGCACTCATCACCCGCACACCGTCGAGTTCGCCGCCGCGACGCCAGATCTCGGCGAAGCGGGACAACTCCTCGGCGGTCGACACCGTGCTCGATGACGGGACCACGCTCGTCAGGAACAGCGGCGTGTTGGAGAAGCCGATGATCTGGTTCATCGAACCGCCCAGCGCGAGGCGCAG
Organism: Mycobacterium sp.; assembly: GCA_018883075.1. Classification (GTDB taxonomy): domain Bacteria; phylum Actinomycetota; class Actinomycetes; order Mycobacteriales; family Mycobacteriaceae; genus Mycobacterium. Next base: position 34,195 of record VEQU01000004.1, on the reverse strand, counting down.
CGCCGCAGCGATCGGGGCGGGCAGTTGCTTTCCGGTGACGTGACTGGGTGCCACATGTTGGACGTCGGCCTGCGCGACTCCGTAGTTGGTCCACCGGAATCCCAGCGGGTCGAGGATCTCGGTGCCGAGGATCTCCCTGATGTTGCGGCCGGTTGCCGCCGAGACGATCTCCCGGATCAGCGGTCCCCAGGTGAGGCCGTGGTAGATGTGCACCAGGCCCGGCCGGTGGATCGGCTTGAGCTCACCGAGTTTCTCCCGGGCGTACTCGCTGTCGTTCATACGCTTGAGGTCGGGCCTCGGCCCGTTCGCGAACGGCACACCGGCGCTGTGGGTCATCACGTGCCGGATGGTGGTGCGGTGCTTGCCGTGGCTGGTGTAGTTCGGCAGGTAGTCGCAGACCCGGTCATCGAGGGAGAAGTACCCGCGCTCCACCAGCATGTGCACCACAGTCGTGGTGATCGCCTTGGCGGCGGAGTACACGCAGAACGGCGTCTGCGGCGTCACCGGCACCAATTCGGTCCCGGGCGGATCCGTCGGCCCGTTTCCCCATGCGTGCCCGATGGCGCGATTGAGGACGACGTTGCCGTTGTGGCGCAGGCACAGTTGGATCGCGGGTTGCATGCCCGCCCGGTACCAGTGCTCGGCGGCACCCCAGATGCGCTGCACCGCAGCAGTGGGCAGCGCTGAGTCGTCCTCCTCGCCGACGGCGGTCACCGCCGCAATGTCCGCCGGCACCGCGATCCTGCCGTGCGAGTCGGCCGTCATGGCATCCGATGCAGGGTTGCGCTCAGGTGGTGCTGAAGCCCATGGCCCACCGCAGCCATCGAGACGGTGTAGCGCAGTTCGTCGCCGTCGACCTGAAACGACCGCGACACGGCGAAGACGTCCTTGGCCGATCCGCTCAGCCCGATGGTCGTCGAGTGCACATCGATCACGAGCACGCCGCCGTCCGCCGTCGCGGTGCCCTCGTCGATCTCGGTGATACCGGTCGGGTGGGCCAGAACCAATTCGATGCGCCCCGCGGCGGGCACCCGCAGGTAACCGGCCTCGGCGTGCAGGGGCACACCGCCGTCGGAGCGGGTGCGCTGCGTGTAGGACAGAAACGGCTTACCGACGTGGGAGAACGTCACCTCTTCGACGTACTCGAAGGCCTCGATGGTCGGGTAATCGCCCCGTCCGTGACCGGACCAGGTGCCGAGCAGTGGCGCCAGCACCTCGATCGCGGGGTGCACATCGGCCGTCATTACATGGGCCCGACGAGTTCCACCCAGTTGCCATCCGGGTCGGCGACGAACATCCAGCCCATCCCGGGTACCGGCGCGAACTCCGCGAGCGGCTGGGGAGTCTGGTAGCCGGCCTCGGCGACCTGCTTGGCCGTCTCGCTCAGGTTGCTCACCATCAGGGTGAAGTAGCGGATGCCGGCCTGGGCCGGCCCGCCACCGGGGGCTGCCGGTGCGGCCGGTGGCTGATCCAGGGTGACCAGTTTGAGGACGTTCTTTCCGACGGCGTAGCGCTTCATCGTGCCGCCGGGGAAGTCGAGGTCACCTTGGTGGGGTAGGCCGAGGAAACCCTCGTAGAACTGCACCATCGCGTCGAGGTTGGTGGTCACCAGTCCGACTTCGATACCGGGAGCGAGCAGTTCGACAGCCATGGCGGATTCCTTCGTGGGTGGGATGTGGTGGGGATGTGTCGGAGGCGGGTGATCGCAGAATAGAACTACCCGCGCACGCCGAGGGTGATCAGGTCCCAGACGCCGCGGGTCCACAGCGGCCGCCGCACCCGGTGCTGGTCGCTGATCTCGAAGCCCGCGTCGGCGAACAGCCGCCGCATATCGCGCTGGGAGGGGTTGTGGGCGACATTGCCGGTGGGGTCCCCGATCCCGGCGGACAGCGCGCGCAGCAACGGGGGCTGCGGCGGACTGATCGTGGCGACCGCCGCCAGGCCCCCCGGGGCGAGCACCCGGTGGAATTCCCGCATCGCCGCTGTTTGGTCGAAGAAGTGGAACGCTGATGTCGAGACGACGGCGTCGAGCGCACCGTCGTCGAACGGCAGCCGTTCGGCGGGCGCCTTGCACCAGTGGACCTGGCTGCTGCGTGCGCGGGCCTGGGCGAGCATGCCGTCGGACATGTCCACCCCGTGGACTTCGGCCGGATGAAGTTCGTCGTGAATGCGGGCGGCCAGAATCCCTGTGCCGCAGGCGATGTCCGCTATCCGCTGGGCGCCGTGGGTCCGCAGCGCGGCGACCACCTCGTCCTGCGCCGGCTGGTACACCCACCGCTGCAGTGCGGGCAGGTCGTATACCGGCGCGGCCAGCGACCAGAATCGAGTCACCGCGTCGTTGAATCGCCGGCCAACCGCCGTCATGCGCTCAAGTCTAGGCGCGGCGGGCGCCCAAGTTCAGCGCAGCAGGCGCAGCTGCGGTGTGCGGTGCGGGCCGCGTGCCAGGGTTGCGACCGCCGACACGATGTTGTCGGCAGTCGGCAACAGCCCGTCCGGGTCGCAGATTCGGAGCAGACGGCGAACCTCGCGACCCGCTATCAGCACCCAGTCGATCGCGGCGCGCGAGCAGTAAACCTGCAGCCGGTGCAGGGCGGAGTAGCCCGCGGTGCTGAAGAAGTCGACGTGCGAGAGGTCGAGCACCAGCTGGTGATAGCCGCGCAGCCGGGATTCGATGCCGGTGAGCACCTCTGGCGCGGTGGCGGCATCGATTTCCCCGGAGACCGCCAGGTGCAGGGTGTTCGATCCCAACTCACGCATGCTGATGGTCGGGTGCTCTGTGTGGCCGCCCGCCGGGCCGTCCGTTCTCGGGGTCCTGGCAGCTGACATGACGCCTCCATCACTGGTGTTCGGCGAGATCGGCCGGCACCCGGGATGGTTCGGACAACCCCTCGGCGCAAGGCCGACTTTGGAGAGGCTGGGGACTCAACCTATGGCCAGGGTACTACCGATTCCGTTGCGTTGCTATTGGATGATGCAGAACCGCATATTCCCTGTTCAAATGCGAGAATTGGCGATAGCGGTAGCATACTTCGCAACGATTTACGCGATGAAGTGCTCATATGACAACTGAATCCGCACACCGCTGATGCGCGGTGAACGCAGATCGCGGCGGTGAGCGAGTGCCCAAGTATCGTCGGAGCGGACATGACGTACCCCTATCCGCCCCAGACGCCGCCCGGCGCCCCGGTCTGCTACCGCCACCCGGACCGCCCGACCTACGTCGGCTGCGCCCGGTGCGGCCGGCCCGTCTGCGGTGAATGCATGCGTAGCGCCGCGGTGGGTCACCAGTGTGTGGACTGCGTCGCGGCGGCCGCTGCGGTGGCGCCTGCGCCGCGCACCGGATCGTGGTCCCCGCAACGCACCGGCGGCACCCCGGTGGTCAGCTACGCACTGATCGCCGTCAACGTCGCGGTGTTCGTCATGCAACTGGCCTCCCGCGGACTGGAGACGAAACTTTCGCTGTGGCCGCCGGCCGTCGCCGGCGGCGACTACTACCGGCTGATCACATCGGCTTTCCTGCACTACGGCATCGTGCACATCGCGTTCAACATGTATGCGCTGTACGTGCTGGGGCCCCCGCTGGAGGAGCACCTGGGCAAGCTGCGCTTCGCCGGTCTCTACGGGCTCAGCGCGCTGGGCGGCTCGGTGGTGGTGTACCTCTTCTCACCGCTCAATGCCGCGACCGCGGGCGCCTCCGGTGCGATCTTCGGACTCTTCGGCGCGACCCTGGTGGGGGCCAAGCGGCTCAACCTCGACGTGCGCTGGCTGGTCGGCCTGATCGTCATCAACCTGGTGATCACCTTCACGGTCCCCGGCATCAGCTGGCAGGGCCACATGGGCGGGCTGATCACCGGGGCGGCGGTCGCCGCGGCGTATGTGTATCCGCCGCCGGCGCGGCGGACCCTGATCCAGGCCGGTGCCACGGTGGGTCTGCTGCTGGTGTTCGGTGCGCTGATCTCCTGGCGAACGGCAGCGATCATCAATCAGTTCGGCGTGACGCTCGGGCACTGACAGCGAGAAGCCAGCTAGAAGCGCACCAGTCTGAAGGGGTAGGTGAAGGTGCCGCCCGGGGCGTTGTCGCAGCCGACGTCGAACGTCGAGTCCAGCTTGCCGGTCAGCGTCACCGCGTCGAAGGTGTAGACGTCATGGGTCGGGATGATCGGACCGTAGTAGACGTTGCCGCACCGCAGGCCGTCGGGCACGTCGACGGTCAGCGTGTAGGTCCCGTTCTCCAGTATCGCGCGGCTGTACCACTGGAACGCCTTGGCGATCGGCATCGGGTTGGCCGACACGATGGCGCACTGGGTCGCGGGCTCGGGCGGGTTGCAGGAGCTGATCGACCAGAGCCAGGTGTGGAAGTCGTAGCGGCCGTCGACGTACGCGCTGTAGTGACCCAGCGTCAACCCCGCGTTGGCCACTGGAGCCACCGCGAGGGACAACGGCATGATCGCCACCGCCAGCACAGCCGCCCGCAGCCGTCGCACCCGAACCTCCTCGTCACTGCCTAACTCGTACCGCAGTACTCGTACCGCAATGGAATCTAGGCGGTCCCGTGGGCGGTCTCACATGGATCGGCAAGATTCCCCGGGCGGAATTACAGTTGGGCGGTGCCCGACGATCCCGGCCCCGCCACCACGACGTGCGCCGTGGTCGGTGGCGGACCCGCCGGGATGGTGCTCGGCCTGCTGCTGGCCCGCGCCGGGGTGCGGGTGACCCTGCTGGAGAAGCACGCCGACTTCCTGCGCGACTTCCGCGGCGACACCGTGCATCCCAGCACGCTGCGCCTGATCGACGACCTCGGATTGTGGGACGAGTTCTCGCAGGTGCCGCAGAGCAGGATCGACCACCTCGGCTTCGAGGTGGACGGCACCCAGATGACGCTCGTGGACTTCCGCCGGTTGAATCAGCCGCACCCCTACATCGCGATGGTGCCGCAGTGGGATCTGCTGAATCTGCTCGCGGCGGCCGCGCAGAGGGAGTCGACGTTCACCCTGCTGATGGAACACGAGGTCACCGGACTGCTTCGCGACGGTGCCCGGGTGAGCGGGGTCACGTACCGGACTCCCGCCGGTGAGGGCGAGTTGAGGGCCGATCTGGTGGTGGCGTGCGACGGCCGCGCCTCCACGCTACGCGCCGAGTCCGGTCTGCCGGTCCGCGAATGGAAGGTGCCGTTCGACGTGTGGTGGTTCCGGTTGCCGCGCGCTGCAGCCGGGGAGTACTCCCTCATCCCGCGCACCGCGCCGGGCAGGGCGGTGATCATGATCCCGCGCGAGGGTTACTTCCAGATCGCCTTCCTGATCCCCAAGGGCAGCGACGCTCAACTGCGCGCCCGCGGGCTGGACGCCTTCCGCGCGCAGGTGGCAGCCGCCGCCCCGGAGGTGGACGCCTCACACCTGACGTCCTGGGACGACGTGAAACTGCTCGACGTCAAAGTCAATCGACTCAAGCGCTGGCATACCGACGGACTGCTGTGCATCGGTGACGCCGCGCACGCCATGTCGCCGATGGGCGGAGTCGGGATCAACATCGCCGTCCAGGACGCCGTCGGCGCGGCCGCACTGCTCGCCGGGCCGCTGCTGCGTGGCCAGGTGACCGACGCGGACCTCGCGGCCGTGCGCCGTCGCCGCCTTCCGCCGGCCGCGATCACCCAGGCGCTGCAACGGTTCCTGCATCGCCGCCTCATCGTCCCGGTGCTGGCCGGGGGCGACGGGAGGCCGCCCGCGGCATTCGTCGCCCTGCTGCGCGCGCTGCCCTGGCTCTCGGCGATCCCCGCACGCGTCATCGGTGTCGGTGTGCGACCCGAGTACGCGCCGGACTTCGCCCGGAGGTGACACCGGCGGTTAACCGGTGAACTCGGCCGCGAGTCCTCTCTTGTCGATCTTCTCGGTGCCGACGGTGGGCAGCGGCTCGGAGCGGATGCACCAGCGGGTCGGAACCGCGAAATAGGCCACCTCACCGGCCATGTGCGCGGTGAGGTTCTCTTCGGTCGGGACGGGCCCGCCCGGCCGGTGCACCACCACCGCAGCGAGTTCCTCCCCGAGTTCGGGATGCGGAAGCCCGATGGCGGCCGCCTCGACCACGTCCGGATGTCGCATCAGCGCGGCCTCCACATGCGGGCAGGCGATGTTCTCCCCGCCGCGGATCACCATGTCCTTACTGCGGCCGTCTATGAACAGGTAGCCCTCGTCGTTGATGTGTCCCAGATCCCCGCTGCGCAGCCAACCGTCGGCGTCGAGCGTTCCGTCGTCGACGCCGACGTAGCGCAGCATCATGCTCGGTGAGCGCACCAGGATCTCTCCCTTCCCGTCGTCGGGTGAGTCGATCCGCAGTTCGACGGTCGGGAACGGCCGGCCCACCGTCGTCGGGAAGCGTTCCAGGTCGGCACCGGTGGCCATGGTGAAGAACCCGCCGCCCTCCGTCATGCCCCAGGTGTTGACCATGCCGCGGCCGCGCAGTTGGGGAAGCCGCGCAGCCAGCCGCTCCAGCAGCACCGGGGGCACCGGAGCGCCGCCCAGCGGGAAGGCGCGCAGGCTGGACAGATCCCGCGCCTCGAAATCCGGGTGCTCCAGGAGCCGGGCGGCCATCGTCGGCACCGCACCCCAGCGCTGAATGCGCTCGGACTCGATGAGCTCGAGCACCTGCGTCGGATCAAACCGCCCGGTGTTGAACACAATCCGCCCGCCGGTGAGGATCTGGGTGATCATCGTGGCGAACGCACCGATGTGGAACAGCGGTGTGGAGATCAGATTCACCGCCTGCGGCCCGTCGGTGGCGATCACGTGCGGCAACTGCCGGGCACGGGCAAGAACGTTCTGCTGATTGGCCACCACGGATCGGAACGGCAGTTCGACCGCCTTCGGCATACCGGTGCTTCCCGAGGTGAACAGGATGACCGCGGCGTCCTCTTCGTCGTCCGGACCCGAAATCGTTGCGGGGGTGTCGGTGGCGTCGAAACAGTACGCGAATCCCGCGATGTCGAGCACCGGCACGTCGCAGCCGGCGACGAGACCGGGAGCGTCGGTGACGACGGCGCGCGGAGCGACGACGGCCATGCAGTGCGCGGTCTCCCGTTCGCTCCACCACCGGTTGCCCAGCACCGGGACCGCGCCCACCGACCAGATCGCCACCAGCGTCAGCACCCAGTCCGGGCTGTTATAGGCCAGCAGCATCACCCGGTCACCGCGGCCCACACCCGCCGCGGTCAGCCGCTCCCGCGCAGCGGCCACCGCGGAGAAGAATCCGCCGAAGGTGATCCGCCGGTCGCCCTGCACCAGGAAGGGGCGCTGCGCCCAGCGCTCCACGCCGAAGAGAAGGTGCGCGAAGGTCCGCGGGCGCTGCCGGTAGACCAGACCCGGGTGGCCGCCGTACTCACCCTCGACGACCTCATCACCCCACGGCGATTGCACACCGCAGATCCTAAACGGCCACCGGTTTCAGTACCGTGTCGAAGATGAGCGGCGCCGAGCGCATCCACGACGTCGCGGTGATCGGTGCCGGGCCGGGCGGGATCACCGCCGCGCACCTGCTCGCCAAGAACGGAATCGAGGACTTCGTCATCCTCGAACGCGCCGCCGACGTGGGCGGCACATGGCGCGACAACCACTATCCCGGTCTGGCGGTCGACATCCCGTCGCTGTGGTACCAGTTCCCCTTCGCCCGCGACCCCGGCTGGTCGAGGCTGTTCGCACCGGGGCATGAGATCCAGGCCTACCTCCGCGACGTCGCGGCGAAGGTGGGCGTCTACCGGCATCTTCACACCGGCGCGGAGGTGGTCCGCCAGCAGTGGGACGACGCACGCGGAGTCTGGCGCCTTCACATCGCCGACGGGCGGACGGTGACCGCACGTTTCCTCATCAGCGCGGTGGGCGGCTACATCAACGCCAAGCCGGACATCCCGATCGCCGGCATTGGCGACTTCACCGGAAAGATCATGCGCCCCAACGACTGGGACGACGAGTACGACGTTCGCGGCAAACGGGTGGCAATCATCGGCACCGGTTCCAGCGGAGTGCAGATCGCAGGGGCGCTCGCACCCGTCGTGGGCCGCCTCGACGTCTACCAGCGCACCCCGGCCTGGGTGCTGCCGAAGGTCGACTTCGACATCAGCCCGCGGCTGCGCGGTGCGCTGCGCGTCCCCGGAGTACTTCCGTTCATCGACGCGGCCGGCCGATGGCTGATGGATCTGGCGCTGGTCGGCCCGCTGGTGCACCTGTGGTGGCGACTGCCGGACCGTGCCCTGGTGCGCCTGATGCCGCTGTACGACGCGTACTGCCGCACCCTCTACCGTGCGCTACTGCGGTCCCGGGTGCATGACAAGGATATCCGCCGAAAGCTGTTGCCCCGCTACGGGATTCTCGCCAAGCGGCCGGTCATCTCCAGTGCGTTCCTGCCCATTTTCAACCTGCCCACCACCGCGCTCGTCACCACGGCGATCGACCGCATCACCGCGACCGGGATCCGCACCGTCGACGGAGTCGAGCGTCCCGCGGATGTCATCGTGGCCGCCACCGGCTACGAACTGTGGACGGACCCGGAGACCTACCGTCCCGGCACCGTCGTCGGCCGCGACGGCATGGATCTCGCGGTTCAGTACCGCACCCACGGGCTGGCCAGTTACGCCGGCAGCGCCTACCCCGGCATGCCGAACCGCTGGGAACTCGTCGGCCCGCTGGGCTTCGTGGGCTTCGCCTGGTTCGACTACCTAGAGACCATCTGCGCGCACGCCGTGCGCATCATCACCGAGGCCCGCCGCCGCGGCGCGCAGGTTGCCGAGGTGCGATCCGACGCGTTCACCGAGCAGAACGCTGAACTCGAACGTCGCGGCAAGGCGATCCGGCTGTATCTGACCGAGTGCAACCCCGGCCTGAACACCTACTTCGTGAACTCGCTTGGCCAGACCGTGTACCACCGGCCGCAGACCATCGCGGCGTCACGACGCTTCAGCCGCACCTCACCGCTGGAGGACTACGAGTTCTCCTACCGCGAGGCGGCCTCGGTCGCCACCGCTTTGGCCCAGCGGTAGTCGGCCTTGCCGGCCGGCGAGCGCACCACGTGATCGGTGCGGATGAACGCTTTCGGCACCTTGTAGTCGGCGACATGCGCCCGGCAGGCCTCCGCCAGCTCCTCGTCGGTGGCGCTGCGGTTCTCGGCGAACTGCACGATGGCCACCACCTCGTTGCCCCAGCGTTCCGACGGCCGGCCCGTCACCACCACGTCGTAGACCGATGGGTGGCTGGCCACGGCGCGCTCGACCTCCTCGGCGAAGATCTTCTCGCCGCCGGAGTTGATGGTCACCGAGTCGCGGCCGAGCAGTTCGATGCGGCCGTCGTCAAGCAGACGCGCCTTGTCGCCCGGGATCGACCAGCGCACACCGTCGATGGTGGGGAAGGTCCGGGCGGTCTTCTCGGCGTCGCCGAGGTAGCCCAGCGGCACCAGGTCGCGCCGTGCCAGCCAGCCGTCTCCCTCGCCGGGCGCCAGCACCCGGCTGAAGTCGGTGGAGACGACGGTGGTGTCCGCCAACGGACTGAACGTCGCGGTGGCCACATCGGCGCCCTTGGTAGCGACCGTCGTCATCTGCGCGCCCGACTCCGAGGCACCCACCGCATCCATGATCATGAGGTTGGGAAGCGCAGCGAGCAGTCGATCGCGCACCGTCGGTGACAGGGTCGCGCCGCCGTTGGTGATCGCCAGCAGCCCTGAGAGGTCGTAGTCACCCTTCTCGATCTGATCGATCAGGGGCCGGGCGATCGCGTCGCCCACGACGGGTATGCCCAGTACGCGCTCACGTTCGGCGAGGCGCAGCACGGCGTCGGCGTCGAGTCGCACGACATCGTCGGGGATGGCGATCCAGCCGCCCGTGCTGATGGTGTTGAACACACCCCACTGCGCCGCACCGTGCATGAGCGGCGGGATGAGCAGCAGCGAACGCACGCCTGCCTGCGTGCGGGCCTGCTCGGCGAGATCTTCGTAGGTGCCCAGCGGTTCGCCGGCGGCGAGGAATGGCCGGCCGCCCATCGCCGACATGAAGATGTCGTGCTGGCGCCACAGCACACCCTTGGGCATGCCGGTGGTGCCGCCGGTGTAGAGGATGTAGAGGTCTTCTCCGCTTGGCGTCGGCATCCCGGCCGCCGGAGCCGGTGTGGAGACGATCGACTCGTAGTCGACGGCGTCGGGCAGCAATTCGTTGCCGGAGTCGTCGGCGACCTGGATAAGCACCTCAAGATCAGGCAGCCGCCCGCGGATGGCCTGCACGCATGGCGCGAACTCCGCCGCGTACACCAGAGCCCGGGCCTTCGAGTCGGCGAGCAGGTAGAGCAACTCCTCTTCGACATAGCGGTAGTTGACGTTGAACGGCGCCACTCTGGCGCGATAACCCGCGACCATCGCCTCGAGGTATTCGTTGCCGTTGCGCAGATACAGGCCCATGTGGTCCTGCCCGGACTCGTGGCCGGCGAGTTCGTCGCGTTCGGTGTGGCAGCCCAGGCCGCGCGTCACCAGATAGTGCGCGATCCCGTCGATGCGGGCGTCCATCTGCGCGTAGGTGAGACGCCGGTCCCGCCAGACCATCACCTGCTTGTCGGGAAGGGTCTGCGCAACGGTGCGGAAGACGGAGGACAGGTTGAAGGTTGCGTCACCGGCCATGGTGGCCAGTCTGCCAAAGGCCGGGTGATTGAATCGAGTGATGACCGCTTCTGACGTTCGGGCCCGCATCGACTTCCCGTCCCGTATCGGCGTCTGGTGGGCCAGTGACACCTGGCCGATGCAGGCGGCCTGCGAGGTGGCTGCCGAGATCGAGGCGCTCGGCTTCGGTTCGCTGTTCATCCCCGAGGTGGGCCTCAAGGACTGCCTGGTCGAGTCGGCGGCGTTCCTGGCGGCCACCGAACGCCTCGTCGTGGGCACCGGGATCGCCAACATCCACGCCCGCGTGGCCGGAACCATGGAGGGCGCCGGGCGTACCCTCACCGCCCTGCACCCGGGCCGTTTCGTGCTCGGTCTGGGCGTCAGCCACGGACCGCTGGTGCAGAACATGCTCGGCGGCATCTATGAGAAACCGCTGGCGACCATACGCGGTTACCTCGACCGGATGGCGGCCCTGCCGGAGGCCATCGAACCGGGGTCGGGCCGGCCCACCCGGCTGCTGGCGGCGTTGGGCCCCAAGATGATCGAGCTGTCCGGAACCCACGCCGACGGCGCACATCCCTATCTGGTGATGCCGAGCCAGACGGCCGTCACCCGGAAGATCCTGGGACCGGGCAAGTGGGTGGTCTCCGAACAGGCCGTCGTGGTGGGGGAGAGCGACGAGGAACAGCTCAAGCGCGCGCATCTGCATCTGCAGATCTATTCGGGCCTGCCGAACTACCGCAACTCCTGGCTGCGGCAGGGTTTCGACGAGTCGGATTTCGTGCCGGGCGGTTCCGAGCGGTTGGCGCGGGGGATCGTGGGCATGGGTTCGCCTGAGCAGGCCGCCGCGACCCTCACCGCGCATCTTGACGCCGGTGCCGACCATGTTCTGGTGCAGGTCCTCGGCGACGGCAACCCGGCGTGGGATCCGCGTCCGGCGCTGCGTGAACTGGCCGGGGTGCTGAGTCCCGCTAGCGCTTGAGCCAGGCGCTCACGGTTGACGGCTCGCGGGTGTAGGACTCATACCACTCGTCGTGGAACAGCGACGCTCCGCTGATCGCCTGATCGCCTGCCCAGACCACCCGAATCCGGACGGTGCCCTTCATATAGATGTCGGCGCGTTCGTCGCTGACCCGCCGGCTCCAGCCCCGCTCCTCGCCGAGTGCGGCAAGAGCCTGCCGCTCGCTGGTCTCAGGCATAGCCTCAGACTAACTCAGGGGTAAGGAGTCCGATATGGCGGCGGCGCGCGACGACATCATCATCGGATCGCACGGTGAGCGGCTCGCCGCATACCTCTACATGCCTGCCGACGCGCGCGCCCCGGTGCCGTGCGTGGTGATGGCGCACGGTTTCTCGGCCACTCGCGACGACGGTCTGCCCGCTTACGCCGAGGAGTTCGTGCGGGCCGGCTTCGCGGTGGTGCTGTTCGACTACCGCCACTTCGGCGCCTCCTCCGGCGAACCGCGTCAACTGCTCGACATCGACCGCCAGCAGCAGGACTACCGCGCCGTCGTCGACTGGGCTCGGCACGCAAAGGGTATCGACCCCGACCGGATCGTGCTGTGGGGCTCATCGTTCAGTGGCGGGCACGTGCTCGCCGTCGCCGCCGGCGACCCGCGGATCGCCGCGGTGATCGCCCAGGCTCCGTTCACCGACAGCATCGCCGTCACCCGCGTCACCCCGGTGGCCAACATCGTCCGGGCGAGCGTGGCCGCACTGGCCGACCGGGCCGGAGCGCTCCTCGGGCGCCCGCCCCGCTATATCCCGCCGGTCGGGCCGCCGGGTTCCTTCGCGGTCATGACGGCCGCCGAGGCGGAGCCGGGATTCGCGGCGATCGCCGGCCCGAACTCGCTGTGGCGCAATGAAGTCGCCGCGCGCATCTTCCTGGACGTGATCCCGTATCGGCCGTTTCGGTACGCGCGGCGGCTGACGATGCCGGTGCTGTTCTGCGTGTGCGACGCAGACGCCACCACCCCGCCCGCGCCGAGCATCAGAGCCGCCCACGACGCCCCGCGCGGGGAACTGCTCCGCTACCCCTACGGACACTTCGACATCTACAACGATCCTCAGGTGAAGGCCGACCAGGTGGCCTTCCTGCGCCGGGTGTTCGGCTAGCCCAGCCGGGCCCGGTGCACCAGTTCCACTGTCGCGGAACGCAATTCGTCCACGGAGTCCAAGCGATCGCCGAAGCCCACCCGGGTGTAGGCCATGCCGCGCGGTGTGTCGACCTTCAGGTCGAGGCCGTAGCGGTCCACTGCCGTGCACACCGCCGCGTCCGTGTCCGGGTAGCCGCCGAGGGTGCGGGCCATCTCGGTCAGCGCGGCGGCGTGGTCGGCGTTGAGGTGCTCGATCGCGCCGGCCGCGGCCGGGGCGATCGGGTCGGGCTCGGCGGCGGCGTAATCGGCGGCCGACGCCGAGTCCATCCGCCCGTATCCGCCGACCCAGCGCACCCGCGCCACCCGCAGCACCCACACGGTGAAGTCGCTGTAGTCGATGTAGAACCGCGCGGCCGCGACCGCGGCCAGGTGCGCGGCGCGCGCGGCGGCCAGTTCGTCGCCGGCCGGCCGCTCCGCGATCCCGGCCAGCGTGATCCGGCTGTGCGCCAGCGGGTCCGCCGTCTCGCCGGGGGCGACGATGGACACACTGGCCCGCGGATCGGCGGCCAGGTTGCGGCCGTGTTCGGCCAGATGCGACACGCACAGCACCGGCGCGCCGCCGAGCAGCCCGTAGGTCACCAGCGAGGCCCACGGGTCGCCGTCTCGGGTCAGAGTGGCCAACGTCGCGACGTTGGCGGCGGCCGCGATGGTGCGGGCCTCCTCGGCCGCCGACGGCCGGGCCGGGTCGATGACGGGTGTCAGCGGCGGCGGGATCGACGGGGCGTCACCGGGGTCGCCGTGGTCGCGGGTCGTCATGGGCGCACGATACCCACGCCGCCGGGGTCGGACCGGCGCGGTACTTTGTCGTGCATGAGCCGGGACAAGGGATCCAAAAAGTTCGTCGAACAGGAGCGCGAGCGACTGGAGTCGGAGCTGGCGGATTTGAAGCGCCGCCGCGACCAGTTGCGCTCCGATCTGCAGGGCGACGCCGAGACCGTCGGCGACCGCGGGGACGCGGCCGACGCGCTGCAGCGGGCGGAGGATCTGGCCGGTGTCGAGGAGCAGATCGGCCGGGTCACCTGGCTGCTGGCCGGCGGCAACGCGACCGTCGAGGGCCAGCTGCCCAACGGCACCGAGGTCAAGCTGAAGTTCTCCGACGGCGAGCAGGTCAGTATGCGGGTGGTCAACTTCATCGAGGAGACCCCGGCCGGTGCGGAGGACACGACGCTGACCGCGGACAGCCCACTGGGTCTGGCGCTCTACGGCCACAAGGCCGGCGACACCGTCACCTACCGGACGCCACGCGGCGAATTGAAGGTGAAGTTGCTTGCCATCGAGTACCCCTGATGCGGGCCGTCAGGGTCAGCGAACTCGGCGGCCCGCAGTCGGTCCAACTCGCCGAGATCGACGAACCGGATGCCGGTGACGGCGTCGTCGTCGACGTGCACGCGGCCGGTGTGGCGTTCCCCGACGCGCTGCTGACCCGTGGGCTCTATCAGTACCGCCCGGAACTGCCGTTCACCCTGGGCGCCGAACTCGCCGGGGTGGTGCGCTCCGCGCCGCAGGGCGCCCACGTCAGGGCCGGCGACCGGGTGCTCGGGCTGACCATGCTCGGCGGCGCGATGGCCGAGACCGCGGTGCTCGACGCCGACCGGGTCTTCCCGCTGCCTGACAACGTCAGCTTCGAGGCGGGAGCGGGCCTGCTGTTCAACGACCTCACGGTGTACTTCGCGCTGGCGGTCCGGGGCAGGCTGTCCCGAGGCGAGAGCGTGCTGGTGCACGGCGCCGCGGGCGGTATCGGCACCTCCACCCTGCGGATCGCTCCGGCGCTGGGCGCGTCGCGGGTGATCGCGGTGGTCAGCACCCAGGACAAGGCCGAGGTGGCCCGCGCGGCGGGCGCCACCGACGTCGTCATGGCCGACGGGTTCAAGGATGCGGTCGCCGGTCTCACCGGCGGCAAGGGCGTCGACATCGTGATGGATCCGGTCGGCGGTGACCGGTTCACCGACTCGTTGCGCTCGCTGGCGCCGGCCGGCCGGCTGCTGGTGGTCGGCTTCACCGGCGGGGAGATCCCGACGGTGAAGGTGAACCGGCTGCTGCTCAACAACATCGACGTGGTCGGGGTGGGTTGGGGCGCGTGGACGCTGGGGCACCCCGGCGCGCTGCAGGAGCAGTGGCAGGGTCTGGCAGCGCTGCTGAAGTCCGGCGCGCTGGCCGCCCCGCACCCGGAGGTCTACCCGTTGGAGCAGGCCGCCGCGGCGGTCGCGTCGCTGGAGAACCGCACCGCCAGGGGCAAAGTGGTGGTGCGGGTCCGCGGCTAGACCCGCCCTCGCCTGTCGGCGGCCCGGTCTACGGTGGTCGCGATGGCCTTCCACATCCACCGTGCCGAGCGCACCGACATCCTCGCGGACGGCCTGGGGGAACTGCTTGCCACGCCGCCTCCCGACCCGTTCGCCGAGGATCTCGTCGTGGTGCCCGCCCGCGGTGTCGAACGCTGGCTGTCCCAGCGGCTGTCGCACCGGCTGGGCCGCGGGACGGGGGATGACGGGCGGGGCGACGGCGTGTGCGCCGGCGTCGTGTTCCGCTCGCCGGCCTCGCTGATTTCCGAGATCACCGGCACCCGGGACGAGGACCCGTGGTCACCGGACGCCATGACCTGGCCGCTGCTGGAGGTCATCGACTCGCACCTCGCCGAGCCGTGGTGCCACACCCTGGCGACCCATCTGGGTCACTTCGAGAACGACCCGGTGGAGAAGGAGTTGCGCCAGGGCCGCCGCTACGCGGTCGCCCGTCGCCTCGCCGGGCTGTTCGCCTCCTACGCCCGCCAGCGTCCGGCGCTCACCGCCGACTGGCTCGACGGCCGCGACCATGACCCAGACGGCGCTCTCGACGACGACCTCGCCTGGCAGCCCGAACTGTGGCGCCGGCTCGTCGCCGTCATGGGCATCGACCCACCGCATGTCCGGCACGCCGCAACGGTGGCTCAGTTGCAGGAGTCCGGATCCGCGGAACTTCCGGCGCGGGTGTCGATGTTCGGCCACACCCGGCTCGCCGCCACCGACATCGAGTTGCTCGACGCACTCGCCACCCACCATGAGGTGCACCTGTGGCTGCCGCATCCCAGCGCCGCCCTCTGGGACAGCCTGACCGACCTGCGAGGCGTGATCCCGCGGCGAGGCGATATCAGCCACCGCAGCGTCGGCCACCCCGTGCTCGCGACGCTCGGCCGCGATCTGCGCGAGATGCAGCGCAGCCTGCCCGGCGTCGGCGGCCTCACAGATGAATTCCTTCCCGGTGCGGGCCGGCCCGACACCCTGCTGGGCTGGCTGCAGTCCGATATCGCCGCGAATTCCGTTCGCCCGCAGGGACGGACGCTGCGGGAGGGAGACCGATCGGTTCAGGTGCACAGCTGCCACGGCCCGGCGCGGCAGGTGGATGTGCTCCGCGAGGTGCTGCTCGGTCTGCTGGCCGACGACGAAACGCTGGAACCGCGAGACATTCTGGTCATGTGCCCCGATATCGAGACCTACGCGCCGCTGATCGCCGCCGATTTCGGCCTCGGTGAGGTGGTTCCCAATGCGCATCCCGCCCACCAGCTCAGGGTGAAACTCGCCGACCGTTCGCTGGTGCAGACCAACCCACTGCTCGCGGTGGCCGCCCAACTCCTGACCCTGGCGGGCAGCCGGGTGACCGCCAGCGAGGTGCTCAACCTCGTCCAGTCAGATCCGGTGCGATCGCGGTTCGCCTTCACCGACGACGACCTCGACGACATCACCGACTGGGTGCGCGAGTCCAACATCCGGTGGGGTTTCGACAAGGACCACCGCGCTCCGTACGGGGTCGATTTCGTCCATCACACGTGGCGCTTCGGACTGGACCGCATCCTCGCCGGCGTCGCGCTGTCCGACGATTCGCAGGCGTGGATCGACTCCACGCTGCCTCTCGACGACGTCGGCAGCAACCGGGTGGACCTCGCAGGCCGGCTGTGCGAGTTCGTCGACCGGTTGCAGCGCGCGGTGGAGTCGCTGACCGGCACACGGCCGCTATGTGAGTGGCTGGCAGCTCTGGCCGACGGCATCACATCGCTCACCCGGGTCAACGACGCCGATGCCTGGCAGCGCAGCCAGTTGGAACGCGAGTTCAACGATCTGCTGGTCCGCGCCGGAGACCGGGCGCAGACCCCGCTCCGGCTGCCCGACATCCGTCAACTGTTGCGCCGCCACCTCTCCGGCCGGCCCACCCGTGCCAACTTTCGCACCGGCACGCTCACGGTGTGCACCATGGTCCCGATGCGATCCGTACCGCACCGGGTGGTCTGCCTGGTGGGGCTCGATGACACGGTCTTCCCACGAGTCGGTGCTGTCGACGGAGACGATGCACTCGTCCGCCGTCAATTGACCGGTGAGCGCGACGTGCGCTCCGAGGACCGCCAACTGCTGCTCGACGCGATCTGCGCAGCCACCGACACGCTCGTCATCACCTACACCGGCGCCAACGAGTACACCGGTCAGCCGCGCCCGCCCGCCGTCCCACTGGCGGAGTTGCTCGACGCCCTCGACCTCACCGCCGGCGGTGAGGTGCGCGACTCGATCCTCACGCGGCATCCCCTGCAGCCTTTCGACATCCGCAATGTCACTCCCGGCGCCGTGGTCGCCTCCGCGCCGGACACCCCGTTCACCTTCGACTCGACGGTGCTGCGTGCCGCGCGCGCCACCGAAGGCGAGCATCAAGACCGGCCCCGTTTCGCCACCGAACCGCTGCCAGGGGCACCAGCCGGCGACATCTCGCTGGCGGACCTGGTGGCCTTCTTCAAGGATCCGGTCAAGGGCTTCTTCCGGGCGCTGGACTACACGCTGCCCGCCGACGTCGAGGGCGTGCAGGACGCGATCCCCGTCGACATCAACACGCTCGAGGAATGGACGGTCGGGGACCGGATGCTCACCGACATGCTTCGCGGAATGACTCCTGAACGCGCCCTCAACGCCGAGTGGTGCCGCGGCACACTGCCGCCCGGTCAGATCGGCTGGCGCACCGCCCGCACCGTTCGCGATCGCTCGGCCGAACTGGCGGTCGAGGCGGCACAGTTCCGGTCCGAACCGCCGCACGCCATCGACATCGACATCGACCTGGGTCCGGGTCGGCACCTCACCGGCACCGTCGCACCGGTGTTCGGTGACCGCCTGGTTGAGGTGACCTACTCCAAACTCGGCGGCAAACAACTGCTGACCGCGTGGATTCCTCTGCTCGCCTTGGCGGCTCACGATCCCGGCCAGGCATGGACCGCAGTGTGTATCGGTCGCCGGCCCAAAGGTGACGGTGTTCGACGAGAGACCATGTTCAGCGCGGGCATCCCCGCGAAGGATCTGCTGCGCGATTTGGTGGCCATCTACGACGTTGGTCGCCGAGAGCCGATCCCACTGCCCATCAAGACGTCCTTTGCATGGGCTGAGGCCGCCATGGGCGGTGGGGACACCGAAAGGCAGGCCGGTTTCAAGTGGAAGTCCAGTGACAACTTTCCCGGCGAGGACAGCCACCCGCCGCACGTCCGCGTGTGGGGACCGAATGCGCCGCTGTGGAAACTGCTGGACCCGGTGCGCCCAGGCGAGGAATGCAACGGCGAGAAGACCCGCCTGGGCGCCTACGCGGCCAGGGTGTGGTGGCCGCTGTTCGACTCGTTGCGAGGCGGCTCACGATGAGGTCCTTCGATCTGCTCGGCCCGCTGCCGGAAGCCCGCTCGACCACTGTGCTGGAGGCCAGTGCCGGCACCGGCAAGACGTTCGCACTGGCCGGGCTGGTCACGCGTTACATCGCCGAAGGCGCCGCGACGCTCGACCAGATGTTGCTCATCACCTTCACTCGCGCGGCCACACAGGAGCTGCGCGATCGAGTGCGAAGGCAGATCGCCGAGGCTCTGGCCGCATTCGATGACGACACCCTGGTGGGGGAGAACCAGGTGCTGCGGCATCTGCTCACCGGCACGCCCGATGACTTGGCCGACCGTAAACAACGCCTCGGTGACGCGCTGGGGAGTTTCGATGCCGCGACCATCGCCACCATCCACCAGTTCTGCAATATCGTGCTGGATTCGCTCGGCGTGGCGGGCGACAGCGACGCCGGCGTGCAACTTGTCGAGAGCCTCGACGAACTGATCGTCGAGATCACCGACGATCTGTATCTCGCCCGGTTCGGCAAGGACAAAGACCAGCCGACCCTGACCTACAAGCGGGCACTGAAGATCGCCCGCGAAGTGGTCAACAACCCTGCGACCGAACTCCGTCCGCTCGATCCCGAGCCTGACAGCCACGCAGGCGCCTGCATCGACTTCGCCAACGCCGTTCGCACCGAGGTCGAGATCCGCAAGCGGCGCAAGGGGATTCTCGGCTACGACGATCTGCTCACCCGACTCGACGACGCGCTCAAGGCCGACGGTTCGCCGGCGCGTGCCCGGATGAGCCGCCGTTGGCCGATCGTGATGGTCGACGAATTCCAGGACACCGACCCGGTGCAGTGGCGGGTGATCGACCACGCATTCAGAGACGTCTCGACGCTGGTGTTGATCGGCGATCCGAAGCAGGCGATCTACGCATTCCGCGGCGGTGACATCCATACCTATCTCTCAGCCGCCGACACCGCCGAAAAGCAGACGATGGGAACCAACTGGCGCAGCGACGCCGCACTCGTTGCGCGGTTGCAGGTGGTGCTTCGCGGCACCCGACTCGGCGACCCCCGCATCGTCGTCCACGACGTCCAGGCGCACCACCAGGGCAGCCGATTGGCCGGCGCGCCCTACAACGATCCCCTCCGCCTGCGTCTGGTGCAGCGCCAGACCTTCGGTAAGAGCGGGGACAAGCTGATCGGCATCGACGATCTGCGCGACTTCATTTCAAAGGACCTCGCCACCGATATCGCTGCTTTACTCGCCAGCGGGGCGCACTTCGGCGAGGAACCGGTCCGTGCCGCCGATATCGCCATCATCGTCGAGAAGCACAAGGATGCCCGGGCCTGCTTTGCAGCGCTCACCGACGCCGGCATCCCGGTGGTGTACACCGGCGATTCCGACGTCTTCGACTCCGAGGCGTGCGATGACTGGTTGGCGCTGCTCGAAGCCTTCGACCAGCCGCACCGATCAGGTGTGGTTCGTGCGGCCGCCGCGACGATGTTCTTCGGTCACACAGCCGAGGACCTCGCCGCGGGTGGTGACCGGCTTACAGACAGTGTGGCCGAGACCATTCGCGAGTGGGCCGATAACGCCAGGTCCTGCGGGGTGGCGGCGGTGTTCGAGGCGGCTCGGTTGCGGGGAATGGCGGATCGCACGCTCGCCTACCGGGACGGCGAGCGGTACATGACCGATATGGCGCACGTGACCCAACTGCTGCAGGAGGCTGCGCATAAGCACCATCTCACCCTGCCGGCGCTGCGGGACTGGCTGCGCGACCGGAGAAAGGAACGCGGCGGGGAGAAGGAGTACAACCGGCGCCTCGACCGTGACGCCGCCGCCGTGCAGTTGATGACCGTGCATGTCAGCAAGGGTCTGCAGTTCCCGATCGTCTACCTGCCGTTCGCGTTCAATCGCAATGTGCAGCAGCGTGAGGAGATTCTGTTCCACGACGACAACGTCCGCTGCCTTCACATCGGCGGTAAGAGCAGTCCGGACTACGCCGACGTCGCCGTGCTGGGCCGCCGGGAGTCCGCCGGGGACGACAGCAGACTGATGTACGTCGCGATGACGCGCGCACAGTCTCAGGTGGTGATGTGGTGGGCGCCGTCCAAGGACGAGCCCAACGGCGGGCTGTCCCGGCTGATGCGCGACCGCCGTCCCGGCGAGCCGGTGATCCCGGATCAGTGCTCGACGAAAACCGTCACTGATGATGAGGCACTCGACCGGTTCCGGGAGTGGGAGGCGGCCGGCGGTCCGGTGGTGGAGATCATCGATGACATCGCGCCTCTCGTCGAGGTACCCGCGGATGCGCCGCCGGCGACCATCGCCGTCCGCCACTTCCACCGCGGGATCGACACCACCTGGCGGCGCACCTCCTACTCCGGCCTCGTGCGGGCCGCCCAGGACGCTGTCGGGGTCAGCAGCGAACCAGAGATCATCGAACTCGACGACGAGGTCGCCGACATCGCATTGACGACACCGGCTGACGGAGTGGACATCCCCTCGCCGATGGCAGAGCTGCCGAAGGGCGCGAAGTTGGGCACCTTGGTGCACGCGGTTCTCGAACACGCCGATCCGCTCGCGGCGGATCTGCATGCTGAACTCCTCGCCCAGATCGAGAAACATTCGGTGTGGTGGCCGGTGGACGTACCCGCCTCGGACCTCGCCGCTGCGTTGATCCCCATGCACGACACGTCACTGGGGCCGCTGTGTGAGCACCTCACATTGAGGCAGATCGGTCTGACCGACCGGCTGTGCGAGATGGACTTCGAGTTCCCCCTCGCCGGCGGCGACCTGAGCACCGAAGCGCCGGATATCCGGCTGGCCGACGTCGGCCGGTTGCTGGACAAGCACCTGCCCACCGGCGATCCGCTCGCCCCCTATGTCGACCGGCTCACCGATGCCACCCTGGGCCGTCAGCCGCTGCGCGGCTACCTCAGTGGCTCGCTCGATGTGGTGATGCGAATCCCGGGCGGCTCCGGCGACCACCGTTATGTGGTGGCCGACTACAAGACCAACTGGCTCGGCGACAGCGACATGCCGCTCACGGCGGGCGACTACACCCCGGCGCGCATGGCGGAGGCCATGCTGCACTCCGACTACCCCTTGCAGGCCCTGCTGTACAGCGTGGTGCTGCACAGGTTCCTGCGCTGGCGGCTGCCCGGGTACGACCCGGACCGCCACCTGGGTGGGGTGCTGTATCTCTTCGTCCGCGGCATGTGCGGCCCGGACACCCCCGTCACCGACGGTCAGCCCGCCGGAGTGTTCGGCTGGCGGCCGCCCGCCGCTCTGGTGACGGAACTGTCGGACCTGCTCGACGGACAGCGAGCCGCGGCATGACAGCACCGATCACCGACGCCGCCGACTGGCGCCGCAGCAGCACCGCAACCGGGGTGTTGCGGGAGTTCAACGACGCCGGCGTCCTGGAGTCCTCCGATGTCCTTGTCGCCCAGCGCATCACATCGCTGGCCAAGCAGACCGACGAACGCGTCGCCCTGGCCATTGCCTTCGCCGTGCGTGCCGTGCGCGGCGGATCGGTGTGCGTCGATCTCAGCACCGTCCGCGAGCAGATCGGTGCGGCCGTGGACCTCCCATGGCCCGAACCGGACGTGTGGTCGGCCGCGGTGGCGGCCAGCGCGCTGGCGGCGGACCCGCCGGTGCTGCACCTGGACGCCGGACTGCTGTATCTCGACCGCTACTGGATCGAGGAGTGCCGCGTTGCGCAGGACGTGCTGGCGCTGGCCGGTGCCCGCCGCAGTGGCGCGATCCCGGACGTCGCCCGGCTGTTCCCGGACGGCTACGCCGAACAGCGCGGCGCGGCGGAACTCGCGCTGTCGCGAGCGCTGACCGTGCTGACCGGCGGTCCGGGAACCGGCAAGACCACCACCGTCGCACGGCTTCTCGCGCTGCTGGCCGAGCAAGCCGAACTCGACGGCCGCGGCGCGCTGCGGATCGCGCTGGCGGCACCCACCGGCAAGGCCGCCGCCCGGCTGCTGGAGGCGGTCCGCGCCGAGGTCTCCAAGCTCGAACCCGTCGATCAAGCCCGGCTGCCGGAACTCACGGCGACGACCATGCACCGTCTGCTCGGCTGGCGGCCGGATTCCTCCTCGAGGTTCCAGCACAACAGGGATAACCGGTTGCCGCACGACGTCATCGTGGTCGACGAGACGTCGATGGTGTCGCTGACGATGATGGCCCGGCTGCTGGAAGCGGTACGTCCCGACTCACGGCTCATCCTGGTGGGCGATCCCGATCAGCTCGCGTCGGTCGAGGCAGGCGCGGTGCTGGCCGATCTGGTCGAGGGACTCGCCGCCGCCACACCGACAACCGACAGCCCGATCGCCCGGCTCGTCACCCCGCACCGGTTCGGTGCGTCGATCGGGGCCCTGGCCGCCGCCATTCGCGACGGTCATGCCGATGACGCGCTCGAGGTCCTCGCCGCCGGCGGCGAGCACGTCGAATGGGTCGACACCGAGCAACCATCCGCGATACTGCGCAAAGTCCTTGTGCCCCATGCGCTTGCCTTGCGGGAGGCGGCGGTCCTCGGTGACGGCCACGCGGCGCTCGCCACGCTGGAGGAGCACCGGATGCTGTGTGCCCATCGCCGCGGGCCCTTCGGCGCCGCGTACTGGAACCGTCAGGTGGAGCGCTGGCTGTCCGAGCAGACCGACACCCCGCTGTGGGCCGCCTGGTACGCCGGACGCCCGGTGCTGGTGACGGCCAACGACTACGGGCTCGGCCTCCTCAACGGCGACACCGGTATCGCGGTGCTGCGCGACGGCGGCCTCCGGGTGGTGATGTCGGCATCCGCCGGACCGCTCGAACTGGCCACCAGCAGGCTGGCCGACATCGAGACCATGCACGCCATGACGATCCACAAGAGCCAGGGCAGCCAGGCGCGGGAGGTCACCGTGCTGCTGCCGCCGACCGATTCCCGGCTGCTCACCCGTGAACTTCTCTACACGGCCGTCACCCGCGCACGCGAAAAGGTCCGGCTGATCGGCTCGTCCGATCAGGTGCGCGCCGCGATCGAGCGCCGAGCCACCAGGGCCACCGGGCTGAGCCGGCGCCTGCGCGGTGAGACCTGAGGTGCGCACCTCCTCGGGCGCCGACATCCTCGTCGACGGTGACGTCGTGGTGAAGATCCACCGCACCGGCACCGATCCCGATGCGCTCGCCGCCCGGCTGCGGGCCGCTGCGCGTCTTGGCGGCGGCGACGGCCCGCTGCTGGCCCCGCTGAGCGCATCCGTCAGCCCCGCACCGGGCGGGCGGTGGATGACACGGTGGCCGCGGGTGCACATCGTGGGCCGCGACCCCGGCGCTCTGCCGTGGGCGGCGGCCGGGGAACTGCTGGCGGTGCTGCACACCCGTCCCGGCACCGGGGGGCTGCCCGCACACCGTGCCGCGGAGCGACTGCACCGCGCCCTCGAGCGGCTGCCCGCCGACGCACCCCCGGTGATCCGGCAGGCGGCCAGGACCGTGGCCCCTCGCGCTGGGCAGCCGTGCGCGCCGGACCGGCCGCGCACGGTGGTGCACGGCGATTTCCACCTCGGTCAACTCGGCGCGCGCACCGGCGGGCCGTGGCAGCTGATCGATGTCGACGACCTCGGACTCGGCGACCCGGCCTGGGATCTGGCCCGGCCCGCCGGGCTGTGGGCCGCCGGGCTGATCCCGCACGCCGACTTCCACGACTTCCTCGACGGCTATCGCTCAGCGGCCGGTCCGGCGATCCCCACCCCTGGCGACCCGTGGGAGGTGCTGGAACCGTTCGCCCGCGCGGCGGTGGTGCATGCCGCAGCTGTAGGGGCGCGCTATCCCGAGGACGAGTCGCAGGCCGAACTGCTCGCCGCCTGCGAACGCATGATCTAGCTGGAGAAGAACAGCCGGCCGAAACCGCCCTTGCGATAGCGATAGTTGCCGTGACTTGCCCACGACGGACCGTAGCCCTGCTGCGGATGCTGCTGCTGCGGGGGCGGCGGGGCGGCGACGAACCGGTTCTCCAACTGGGTGAGTGCCTCGAGTTCGCCGAAATCGAGGAAGATTCCGCGGCAGCTGTCGCACTGTTCGAGGTGCACACCATTTCGCTCGTAGGTGTGCATGACCCCGGCACACTTCGGGCACAGCAGCAGGTTGCCGGGTCGGGGTTTGTCCATGCTCGACTGTAACCCGAACATCTAGGCTGGTGAGCGGAGGCACTGATGAGCAACGACGGTTCGACCAACGACGTCGAGAAGCGCTGGCGCGACCCGCAGATGGTGCGCGCCGCGGTCACCTATGTGGTGATCGTGCTTGCGCTGGCCGGTGTGGCGTTCACCGCCACCGCCGTGTGGCGATCGCTGCTGGCCGCCGTCCTGGTCCCCGGCATCCTGTTCCTCGGCGGGATCGGCGGCCTGGTCCAGACCTATCGCGTCTGGAAGGTCGAGGGCGTGTGGCCCATCTGGCAGGCCGCGAGTTGGTTCCTGCTGCTGTTCGGGATCTTCTGCCTCGGCATCCCGTTCTCGGTGAATGCCTCGAATCAGTGACCGCCATACTCATCGGGTGAGTTCTCCAGCACGCCCGCTCGACGGTGTCCGTGTCGTCGAGATCTCCAGCTTCGTCGCGGTACCCCTGGCGGGAATGACCTTGGCCGCGCTCGGTGCCGACGTGGTACGCGTAGACCCGGTGGGCGGTGCGGCGGACTACCACCGTTGGCCGCTCACCGCCGATGGCCACAGCATCTACTGGGCCGGGCTCAACAAGGGCAAGCGTTCGCTGGCCGTCGACACCGGCACCGAGGACGGCCGGCGGCTTGTCCAAAACCTGATCGCGCAGGCCGGTGTCCTGATCACCAACGTCAGTGGCCGGCAATGGCATTCGCCGGACACCCTCGGCGCGCTGCGCCCCGATCTGATCCACCTGGAGGTGGTCGGCCACGGCGACGGGACCACCGGTGTCGACTACACCGTCAACGCTGCCACCGGATTTCCGCTGATCACCGGACCGGCCGATCTCGACGGCCCGGTCAACCATGTGCTGCCGGCCTGGGACGTCACCTGCGGGCTCTACGCCGCGCTGGCGATCCTCGCCGCGCTGCGGCGGCGCGACACCACCGGCGAGGGCAGCAGCATCCGGCTTGCGCTCGACGACGTCGCCCTGGCGACTGCCGCGAACCTCGGTTTCCTCACCGAGGTGCTCGTCAACGGCGAGCAGCGTGCACGGTTGGGCAACGCCATCTTCGGCCAGTACGGCCGCGACTTCACCAGTAGCGACGGGGTGAGCTTCATGGTGGTGGCGCTCACCCCGCGACACTTCGCCGATCTCACCCGACTCACCGCGACCACCGACGCCGTTGCGGCACTTCAGGACACCCTCGGCGTCGACTTCACCGACGAGGGTCAGCGCTATCGGCATCGCGAAGCCCTCAACGGGTTGTTCGCCGACTGGTTCCGGGCCCACACCGCCGACGAGGTCACCGCAGCACTCGCGGACAGTTCGGTGCTCTGGGAGCGCTACCGCAGTTTCGCCGAGGTGGCGGCCAGCCCGCGTGTGACGGCCAATCCACTCTTCTCCCTGCTGGATCAGCCGCGGATCGGCACCCATCTCGCCCCCGGCCTGCCGATGTCGGTCGATGGCGTGCACACCCCGCCGGCCCCGGCGCCGGAGTTGGGCGAGCACAACGAGGCCGTTGTGGCCGAATGGCTGGGCCGGTGACCGTTCTGCCCGGACTGCTTCGGCTGACACCGGACGGGCCGGACGCGTTCACCGGTGCGCATAACGGTCCCGCCGGCAAACGCGCCTACGGCGGACTGCTCGCCGCGCAGGCATTGGCCGCCGCATGCTGCACCGTCGAACCCGACCGCGTGCCGACCGCCCTGCACGTGCAGTTCGTCCGCGGCGCGGACGCCGGCACCGCGGTGCGCTACCAGGTGGAGCGCAGCCACGACGGGCGCACCACATCCTCGCGGCGGATCCTGGCCCGCCAGGGCGACCTGCTGGCCGTCACCGCCACCGCGCTGTTCGCGGTTCCGGCTGCCGGCCCGTCGCACACCGATCAGATCGCTGCCGAGGATCCCGAAACGCTGCCGCGCACCGGCCCGATCGGCCCGGCGCCCGCACTGCCGCCCGGCGAGGTCGACATCCGCATCCGCGACGAGGGCTCAGGTGAGGACTTCGTGCGCCGGCTGTGGTGGCGGGTCACCGCGGATCTGCCCGCCGACCCGGTGCTGCACGCCTGCATGGCGGTCTACGTCACCGACATCTACGGCGTGGACCCGGTGCTCGCGGTGCACGGTCACTCGATGACCGACCGCACCCACCACGCCGCCACGACCGATTCGTCGACCTGGTTTCATCGCGACATCCGCGCTGACCGGTGGAACCTGCTGGAGTCACGCTCGCCGGCGGCGGCCCGCGGGCGCGGGGTGATGACCGCCGGTCTGTACGACGCCGGCGGGGTCCGGGTGGCGACGATGGTGCACGAGGGCCAGGCCGTCACCCGGCAGATTTGAAGCCGGAGTTAAAGCTCGGCGACCTCGTGTTCGAGCAACTCGGCCAGTCGGGCCTTGGCGGCGGCCTTGCGGGTGGGCAGGTGCTGTGACGGGAACAGCGTCGTCACCGGTTCGTATTCCTTCAGGGTCCGCCGCGCGACGGTGAGCTTGTGCACCTCGGTGGGCCCATCGGCGATCGCCAGTGACTGCGCGGCCACCATCATCTTGACGAACGGCATCTCGTCGGAAACGCCGAGCGAGCCGTGCAACTGCATCGCGCGCATCACGACGTCGTGCAGCACCTTGGGCATCGCCACCTTCACCGCGGCGATGTCGCGGCGCACCTTCTGGTAGTCGTGGTACTTGTCGATCTTCCAGGCGGTGCGCAGCACCAGAAGTCGGAACTGCTCGATCTCGATCCAGCTGTCGGCGATCTTCTCCTGCGTCATCTGGAAATCGCCGAGCGGACCCTGGCGCGTCTGCCGCGACACCGCCCGCTCGCACATCATGTCGAATGCCTTGCGGGCCAGAGCGATCGTGCGCATGGCGTGGTGCACCCGTCCGCCGCCGAGGCGGGTTTGGGCGATCGCGAATGCCTGCCCCTCACCGCCGAGGACGTGATCGGCCGGCACCCGCACGTCGTTGTAGCGCACATAACCGTGCGATGCGTGCGACGACGACTCACCGCCCACCCCCACGTTGCGGATGATCTCCACACCCGGTGTGTCGGCGGGAACGATGAACAGCGACATCTTCTGGTGCGTGCGGGCCTCCGGATTGGTGACCGCCATGACGATGTAGAAGGTCGCGTACCGGGCGTTGGACGAGAACCACTTCTCGCCGTTGATCACCCAGTCGTCCCCGTCGCGCTCGGCGCGGGTGGTGAACAGTCCCGGATCAGAACCGCCCTGCGGCTCGGTCATCGAGTAGCACGACGAGATCTCCCCATCGAGCAGCGGCTGCAGGTAACGCCTCTTCTGCTCGCCGGTGCCGAACATCGCGATGATCTCGGCGTTGCCGGAGTCGGGCGCCTGAGAGCCGAACACCGACGGCGCCCACCGCGAGCGGCCCACGATCTCGTTGAGCAGTGCGAGTTTCACCTGACCGAAACCCTGCCCGCCGAGTTCTGGACTCAGATGCGCCGCCCACAGGCCCTGATCCTTGACCTGCTGCTGCAGCGGCCGCAGCACCCGCATCAGTTCCGGGTTCTTCTTGTCGTACGGGTCCAGCGGTGCCAGATCGAGCGGTTCGAGTTCGTCGCGCATGAACTCCTGCACCCAGTCGAGCTTGCGCTGATACTCCGGATCGGTTTCGAAGTCCCACATGGTCTTCAGCCTCTCATGGTCAGGGAACGACGACCGCCCGGCCGGTGACACGGTTGTCGCGCAGATCGCGGTAGGCCTGCGCCCCGTGCTCCAGGGAGTAGATCGACCGTTCGGCGCTGATCTGCCCGCTCGCGGCCAGGGCGAGTAACTCCACCAACTCCGGCCGGCTGCCCCAATAGGTGGTGGCGATGCTGACCTCGTAGGGCTGGGAGAAGAACGACACCGGGATCTCGCCGCCGGCGATACCGACGATGGTGACGTCCCCCATCGACCGCGCCACCCCGCGGGCGAGCTCCAACGTCGCCGTCGCGCCGACGAAGTCGATCACCACGTCCGCACCGCGGCCGCCGGTCAGGTCGCGGATCGACTGGGCGGTGGACTCATCGGAGGCCAGCACGTGCTGCGCGCCCACCTTGCGGGCCAGTTCCAGCGCGTCGGGTTTGATGTCGACGGCGATCACCTGCGCCGCGGTGGTGGCCCGGGCGATCTGCACCGCCACGTGGCCCAGTCCGCCGACGCCGATGAGAACGGCGGTGGCGTCGGGGGTGAGTTTGGGCCATGAGCGCCGGATCGCGTGATACGGCGTGAGGCCGGCGTCGGTGAGCGGTGCCGCCGTCACCGGATCCAGCCCGTCGGGCAGGCGCACCAGATGACGCTGATGCGGCACCAGCAGGTAATCCGCCATCCCGCCGTTGGCGCCCAAGCCGCCGCCGCCGACCAGTGAGGGCCGCTCGCAGTAGTTCTCCACGCCCACCGCGCAGTGCGCGCAGGACCCACAGCCCCATGCGCCGTACACGGCGACCGGATCACCCTCGGCGAGATCGGTGACGCCCTTGCCCACGGCGTGCACCCAGCCGGCGGTCTCGTGCCCGAGGGTCATCGGCAACTCCCACACCGCCGCGACGTCGAGTTCGTAGAGCACGTGCAGATCGGAGTGGCAGGCGCCGGCCGCGCCGACCTTGACCACCACCTCGCCCGGACCGGGTGTGGGGTCGGGCACCTCCATGAGTTCGGGATCCTGCCCGCACGCCACCATCCGCAGTGCCCTCATCGCGCCCCTCGCCTTCTTCGGTGTCAATCTCTGTTTACCCGTCTCGATTAGATCGGGTCGCCGGTGGCGGGGGAGCGAATACGGCATGCTTCGGGGCGTGCTGTTTCTCAGCCGGCTGCTCGGCCGGGAAGTCCTGCGCGACGAGGCGGCACCCGGCGGCGTGGTCGGACGACTCGCCGACCTGACCGTCCGCATCGACGGCGACGGCGGCCCGCAACTGGTGGAGCGGCTGCTGATCAGCCGCCGCGGGGCCGCCGCCGAGTTGGTCTCCTGGGATGCGGTGACCCGTTTCGAGTCCGGCCGGCCGGTGCTCGCGGCCGGGGCGGCCTCGGCGCCGCTGGCGGAACTGGGCGACGACGAGATCCTGCTCGGCCGCGATGTGCTGGACACCCAGGTGGTCGACGTGGCCGGGCAACGGCTGGCCCGCGTCGCCGACGTCGTACTGGCACGCACCGGTGATGCTGGTCTGGAGGTGGTCGGCGTCGAGGTGGGCTTCGGCGCCGTGCTGCGCCGGCTGGGGCTGCACCGTCTGCGCCCCAACCGCACCGAGGACGTCGTCTCCTGGGCGGACCTGCACCTGACCTCCGAGCGGGGCCACGCCGTGCAACTCTGCGCACCGCGCGCGGCGGTGCACCGGCTCGACGCCCGCGGCCTGGCCGCTCTCGTCAGCCGCGTCGACACAGATTCGGCGAGCGAGATTCTGGCGGGCAAGGAGCCGGGCGTGGCGGCGCGGGTGGTGGTCGAGACGCACCCGGAGGTCGGCGAACGAATGCTGCGCGCGTTACCCGAGCCG
The DNA here is from genome assembly GCA_018883075.1 of Mycobacterium sp. Lineage (GTDB taxonomy): Bacteria > Actinomycetota > Actinomycetes > Mycobacteriales > Mycobacteriaceae > Mycobacterium. Next base: position 4,186 of record VEQU01000004.1, on the reverse strand, counting down.
CAGGCCGACCGGATCGTCGCGGCCATGCCGGCCGCGCACGCCAAACGGTGGCGCGACCGGCTGCACCGGCCCGGTCTGCACGGCCGCCGGTTCCTGCGCTCGGCGGTGTCCCGGCGGCCCCACCTCAACTGGCGGCGCCCGTGACGCTCACCCGCCGCCGCGGCGGTGTCCGGCTGGCCGCGCTGCTGGCGGTCGTCGGCCCCGGACTGCTCGCCGGACTCTCCGATGACGACCCGGCCGGCATCACCACCTACTCGGTGCTCGGCGCCGATCACGGCTATCAGCTGCTGTGGGTGCTACTGCTGTCCACCATCGCGCTGGTGATCTTCCACGGCCTTGCCGCCCGGATGGGTGTGGTCACCGGTCAGGGGCTGATCGGCCTGGTGCGCCAGCGTTACGGCGTGCGGGTGGGCGGCGCGGTGCTGGCCGCACTCGTCGTCGCCAACATCGGAACCACCTGCGCCGAATTCGCCGGTATCGCAGCGGGTTTCGAGCTTTTCGGGATCAGCCGCTACATCAGCGTGCCCGCGGCCGCGGTGATCGTCTCGCTGCTGGTGCTGCGCGGCAGCTTTCACCGCGTGGAGCGGCTGCTGTTGGCGGTGTCGACGGTCTTCCTGGCCTACATCGCCTCCGGTGTGCTGGCCGGCCCGGACTGGGGCGCCGCGCTGCGCGGAACGGTGGTGCCGACGATGCCCATGACTGGGGAGGCGATCGCGATCGTTACCGCGACGCTGGGCACCACCCTGGCGCCGTGGGGCCTATCGTTCATGCAGTCGTATGCGGTCGACAAGAAACTGCGCCCCGAGGATCTGCCGCTAGAACGCATCGACGTGATCATCGGTGCGGTGCTCACCGGCGTGATCGGCTTCTTCGTCGTGGTGGCGTGCGCCGCCACGCTGCACCGCGACGGTCTGCGTATCAACGATGCGGCCGACGCAGCGGTGGCACTGCAGCCGTTGGCCGGCGAGGCGGCCGCCACGCTGTTCGCCGTCGGCCTGATCGGAGCCTCGTTCCTGGCGGCGTCGATCCTGCCGCTGTCGACGGCCTACTCGGTGTGCGAGTACGCGGGCTTCGAGGCGGCCGTCGACGATCCCTACTCCGAGGCGCGGACGTTCTACGTGACCTACGGAATCATCACGCTGATCGGGACGGTGATCGTGCTGAGTCCCTACGTACCGCTCGTGACGATTCTGGTGGGCACCCAAGTGCTCAACGCGGTGCTGCTGGTTCCGCTGTTGATCGCGATGGTCGGACTAGGCCGCGACCGCGAGTTGATGGGGCCCTTCGCCTCGAGTCGAACCGCCACCGCCGTCTACGGGATCACCACGGCCGTCGTGATCGCGTGTGTCGTCACACTCGGCGTCAGTACGGTGCTCGGGTGAGCGGGATCGAGTTGCGCCCGGCACGGCGCGCGGATGTCGTCGCACTGTCACGCGTCCTGGGCCGGGCCTTCCACGACGACCCGGTGATGCGCTGGCTGCAACCCGACGCTGCCCGGCGCACCGCCGCGCTGCCGACATTCTTCGCGACGGTGGCGCGCCACCACTTCCTTGCGTCGTCCTCCTCCGAGGTGGCGGTGTCGGCGGACGGTCTGGGCGCGGCGGCACTGTGGGATCCGCCAGGGCGTTGGCAGCAGACGTCGCGTGAGCAGGTGGCCATGGTGCCGGGTGTGCTGCGTGCCTTCCGCGGCCGGCTCGGCGCGGCACGCGCGCTCGCCGAGCAGATGAAGGCCGTTCACCCGGAGGAGCCGCACTGGTATCTGGCGATCATCGGCAGTGATCCATCGGTGCGTGGCGCAGGATTCGGAGCGGCGCTCATGCGTTCGCGGCTTCAGCGCTGCGATGCCGAGGGCGCCCCGGCGTATCTGGAGTCGAGCAATCCCGACAACGTGCCGTACTACAACCGGTTCGGCTTCGAGGTCACCGGGCAGATCGTGGTGCCCGACGGCCCGACGCTGTGGCCGATGTGGCGGCCGGCGAGGTCAGCGTGACCCGGAACTGCATGACCTTGTAGGGCCAGCCCCGCGCGGTGTTCCACTGTGAGACCACCAGACCCACGCCGCCCTCGACGTCCAGCCGGCTGCCGGGCAGCAGGTAGCCGCCGTAGAGCTGAGCCACCCGGCATCGGTCATGGTCCTCGGTCTCCCACGTGCAGCCGAGCACGGGGCGCTGGACGTCGATGGCGTCGAAGTCCTCCGTCAGCGAGGTCAGGGTCCGGTAGCCCAGGCAGTATCCCGAGGAGAGGAACCCCCCGAGAACCCATGTGCCGCAGTCGAAGCGCCGCAGGGAGAGCTCACCCCAGGTCTCGCCGGCCGGGGTGAGGATGGTGGCCCGGCGACCCCAGCGGCCCTCGCCCCAGGCGAGATAGCGCGCGTGGTCGCCGATGTGCTCCGGGCGCACTCGCCGCAGGATCATCCCCTTGTTGCGCTGGAACCCGGTGGACACCACATACACCCAGCCGTCGTCCGGGTTGTAGTCCCACGTCCAGCACTGCGCGTGCCCGCCGAACAGGTCCGCCCGGAACTTTGCCGCTTCGCCCAGATGCCGCCAGGTCATCCCGTCGTCGTCGGAGCGCCAGATCTCGGTCCACACCACGTTGCCGAAGCCGCGGTTGACGATCGCATGCAGATACAACGCGTCACCCACCCGCAGCAGATCCGAGGGGATGACCGTGCTGATGCCTCGGCGCAACAGACCCGGGTTGTGCCGGTGGCGGTAGTGCCACAACTGGCGCGCGTAGCGCCGGTCGGCGCCGCCGGCGTGGGTGTAGACGATCGGGTGGGTAGCGTCGCCAACGCCGATGAGGATCACCGGCGATCGCCAGTTCCCGGCCCCCACCCGGTCACCGGAGAAGGTGTCGCCGAACACCGACACCAGGTGGCCGTCGGCCGTCTGGACCGAGGCGCCCAGGTCGGTGCACATGGCGCCGAAGCGGTCGGTCAGGCCTGGGCCGGTGAGGTTCTTGACCTTGCCGACGCGGCTTGAGTTGTTGACTGCGGGCACCGCGCTGCTTACGTCACCAAGAAGTCAGTTGGATCCGGCTCCCGAGTCCAGGTCCAGAAGTCGACCAGCCGCCACGGGCTCAGTGAGTGCACCACGCCGCGGGCGTCCTTGTAGAAGCTGTGTTTGATGCTCGGTTGTGACCACACCATGGTCTTCAGCTCCGCCTGCGAGCGCGCATACCAGTCGTCGTAGGCCTCGGCCCGTGGCTCCATCGCCGTGTGGCCCGAGGCCAGCAGCATGTCGATGCAGCCCATGATGTAGCGCATCTCGCATTCCGAATGGAAAATCAGGCTGCCCCCACTGGCGAGGTTGGTGCCGGGGCCGTACATGCAGAAGAAGTTGGGGAAGCCGGGGATGGTGATGCCCAGATACGCCGACGGCTGCTCACCCCACATCTGGTGCAGGTCCACCCCGCCGCGGCCGGTCACGTGCAGCGAACCCAGAAAGTCATTGACCCGGAACCCGGTGGCGTACACGAGGACGTCGGCCGGATAACGGGTGCCGTCGGAGGCCACCACCGCGTCGGCCTCGATGCGGTCGATTCCGCAGCGCACCAGTTCGACATTGTCGCGCCGCAGGGTCCGCAGCCAACTGCCGTTGTCCTGCAGGGTGCGCTTGCCGGTGGCCGGGTAGTCGGGGATCACCTTGGCGGCCAAATCCTCGGCGTTCGGATCGCTCTCTAGCTGGCTGGTGATCCACTCGGTGAACATCATCCGGGCGATGTCATTGGCCTCACTGACCGCGCGCTGCTGATCCGGCCACTGCGGGTCGACCTTCGCTGCGGCCAGTCCGGTGTCACAGCCTGGCCAGAAGATCAGGAAGCGGTACCAGCGGCCGTAGAAGGGCAGGTGTTTGAGTGCCCACCGGGTGCCCTCACCGACGGCGGCGTGATAGTTCGGGTTGGGGAACATCCACTGCGCGGTGCGCTGAAAGATGGTGAGGGTGCCGACGGTGTCGGCGATGGCCGGGGCCACCTGGAAGCCCGTCGCGCCGGCGCCGATCATCACGACGTTCTTGCCCGCCAGGTCGACGTCGTGATCCCAGCGCGCGGTGTGAAAGGCCGGTCCGGCGAAGTCGCCCGCACCGGGAATCTCCGGGATGTAGGGCTGGTTGAGTTGGCCCACCGCGCTGATCACCGCGCGGGCCCGCAGGGTCTCGGTCCCCGCCGTCCCGCGGACGGTGAC
>VEQU01000127.1 GCA_018883075.1 Mycobacterium sp. | reverse complement strand
GGCCAGGGTGGTGCGGGTGGCCGTGGAGGCCTCCCCCGCACCTAACCGCAACCCGGTTAACAGACGGAACGGCCCCCTCCTTCGGGAGGGGGCCGCTTCCGTTTATGCGAGGGGCTTCGAGTACGTGGGGGTCAGGCGGGCGCACCGTGGCGGCCTGCGCCGCCCGCAAAGCGCCTGGCGCCGGCCACCGACTCGGCGGCGACGGCCGACAGACTTGCGAACTCGTCGGCCATGGCGCCGGACTCGGTGAGGCCCCACTGACGCATCGCGGAGTGCCGGTCGGCGCGTAGGCAGCCCTGCGGGAGCGCGGCCAGTTCGGCGGCGAGTTCCTGGGCGGCGGCGCGGGCTTGCCCGTCGGGCACCACTCGATTTGCCAATCCCATCGCGAGCGCCTCGTCCGCGTCGACGGCCCGGCCGGTGAGGATCAGGTCCATCGCTCGGCTGTGACCGATCAGCCGGGGCAGTCGGACGGTGCCGCCGTCGATCAGGGGCACGCCCCAGCGGCGGCAGAACACACCGAAGGTGGCGGACTCTTCCGCTACGCGCATGTCGCACCACAGCGCTAATTCGAGTCCGCCGGCGACGGCGTAACCACTGACAGCGGCGATGACGGGTTTGGACAGTTCCATTCGGGTCGGCCCCATTGGGCCGGGCCCGCTGCGGTGGGTGGGGTTGGCATTCGCGGTGCCGATGGCCTTGAGGTCTGCGCCGGCGCAGAACGTGCCGCCGTCGCCCCAAAGCACCGCCACGCTCGCCGACTCGTCGCGGTCGAACTCCTCGAATGCCGTGTGCAAAGCCAGCGCGGTCGGGCCGTCGACGGCGTTGCGCGCGTGCGGGCGGTTCAGGATCACCGTTGTCACCGGTCCGTTGCGCTCGACACGCACTGCGCTGGTTTCTGAGTTCATTGCACCTCCATCGGTGTGCGCCGCGCCGCCAGCTCCGCGGCGAAGTCGGTATAGGTATCCCGCAATCCTTGGCCGGGCCACTTTCCGGGCAGTAGTTCGGGTGGCAGCACCGGATCGGTGAGCAGGTGGCGCACTATCGCGGCGGCCACGGTGAACCGGTCCGGGATGTCGCGGGCTCGGCTCATCTCGCGCAGCAGGCGATCGCCGGTGCGCGCCCAGCCGGGCATATCCCAAAGCCGTGCCGCCAAGTCTCTCGGATCGTCGTCGCGGGAATACAGCACCCGCACTCGCGCCTCGGGTCGCCATCCGTCCTCAAGGTTGTCCGGCCGCAGCCACACGCCCTCGCGCAGTTCACCGAAGCGGCCCTTCTGCAGAGCGGTGCGTAGTGCGGAGCGGTCACGCGCATCCGCTCCGACGTCGGTGACGACGCAGGTGATCCAGGTGCCGTCCCACCCGGTGGTGCGCGGGTGCAGCGCCTCGTCCTGTCGTCGCTGGCGGGCCAGCAGACGGTCGGCCAGCCGGTAACCGTCCGCCGAGCGCACCAGATCGCCGGCGGCCACCATGCGCGTGAGCGCGACGCGCAGCGCGGACTCTCTGATGCCGAACCCGGCCGTCAACGCAACCAACTCGGCTGCCGTGGCCCAGGCCGGGTGCGCACCCAGCAGAACCGAGAGCACCACCGAGCGTGCGGTGAGCCTCACCCCTTGACCAGGGCACGCTCGATGATGGGGGAGAGGTCCAGTCCTACGGGCAGCGTGCCGAAGGCCCCACCCCAGTCGCTGGCGACCCGGGTGGCCAGGAACGCCTCGGCGACCGCCGGGTGGCCGTGGCGCACCAGCAGCGAGCCTTGCAGGGCGCACGTGATGTCCTCGGCCACCGTGCGGGCCCGGTACTCCAGCGTCGCGGCGTCGGCCAGGCTGTCGCGCAGGCGCGTGACGGCGGCGTCCAGTCGGGCGTCGTGCCCGGCGGTGCTGCCCAGTTCGTCGAAGAGCACCTCGACGCAGTCGGGCCGGGTCGCCATGGCGCGCAGGGTGTCCAGCGCGCTCACGTTGCCGGAGCCCTCCCAGATGCCCATCAGCGGGGCCTCCCGGTACAGCCGGGGCATACCGGAGTCCTCGGCGTAGCCGTTGCCACCCAGGCACTCCATCGCCTCGCCGGCATGCGGGGTGGCCCGTTTGCACACCCAGTACTTCGCGGCGGCCAGGCCGATGCGGCGCAGCAGGGTCTCGCGTTCATCCCCGCGGGTGGCGGCGTCGGTGGCCCCGGCCATCCGCATCGCCACCACGGTGGCCGCCTCGGCCTCCACCGCCAGGTCGGCGATCACGTTGCGCATCAGCGGCTGGTCGATCAGGTAGGCGCCGAAGGCCTTGCGGTGCTGGGTGTGGTGGATCGCGCGGGTCAAGCCCTGGCGCATGGACGTGGCGCTGCCCAGCGTGCAGTCCAGCCGGGTGAGGTTGACCATCTCGATGATGGTCGGCACGCCGCGGCCCTCCTCGCCGACCAGCCAGGCGCACGCGCCGTCGTACTCGATCTCGCTCGAGGCGTTGGCGTGGTTGCCGAGTTTGTCCTTGAGGCGCTGGATGAACATCCGGTTGCGGGTGCCGTCCGGCAGCACCCGGGGCAGGAAGAAACAACTCAGCCCCGCAGGCGCCTGGGCGAGGACGAGGAATACATCACCCATCGCCGCGGAGGTGAACCACTTGTGCCCGGTGATGCTGTAACTACCGTCACCGTTGGGTACCGCCTGGGTGGTGCCCGCCCGCACATCGGAGCCGCCCTGCTTCTCGGTCATCGACATGCCGGCGGTGATACCGGCCTTGGTGGTCGGGACCTTGAGGTCGGGGTCGTAGGCGCGGCTGGTCAGCAGCGGCTCGTAGACCGCCGCGAGTTCGGGGTTGTGCCGCAGTGCGGGCACCACCGCGTAGGTCATCGAGATGGGGCAGACGTGGCCGGGTTCTGGAGTCCAGACGCTCATCTTGGCCGCGCGCACCACGTGCGCGCCGGGCCGCTCGTCGGCCCATGGCGCGGCGTGCAGTCCGTGGCTGATCGCCACCCGCATCAGTTCGTGGTACGCCGGGTCGTACTCGATCTCGTCGATGCGGTGGCCGTAGCGGTCATGGGTGTGCAGCACCGGGATGTTGCGGTCGGCCAGATCGCCCCAGCGCTGCGCGGTGGCACTGCCGGAGATGGCGCCGAGTTCGGTGACCTCATCCGCCCCCCAGCCGCCGCCTTCGCGCACGAGTGCCTCCATGAGCACGGGCGAGGTGGCGGGGTTGTGGTCGAGCAGGGGCGGTGCCTGGTTGGTGACGACGTGGGTATCGGGCATATCCCACTGTTACATTCTCCCGACAGTCGCACAAGAGGTGTAACGAGCTAGCCGATGCCGATCCGGTTGCCGGTGCCGGAGTCGGTGACATCCGGGTCGCCCTCGGCGTAGCTGACGGTGTTGTTCACCCCGTCCACCGCGAGTTCGGAGTCGATGCGCGTCACGGTGATCCGGTTGTCGGAGCCCTCGACGCGCACCGAGACGCATATGCCGCGCACGGTCACGGTGTTGTTGGAGCCGCCGACCGCCAGCGATTTACCGTTCTCGCAGTCGATGTCAGCGCTGCCGCCCGTCGAGTCGAAGGTGATCACGTCGGCCGGGTCGATCGTGGGGCGATCGGAGCCGCACCCCGCCGTCAGCAGGACGGCCAGAGCCGTCGCGCAGAGCAGCACCCGCATGGCGGCGAGCCTATACAGTTCTTCGCTGATGACTACACGGGCGCGTCCGGCGGCCAAGCTCAGCCGGGAGGTGATCGTCAACGCCGCCCTGACCTTCCTGGACCGGGAAGGCTGGGACGGGCTGACCATCAATGCGCTCGCCACCCAACTGGGCACCAAGGGCCCGTCGCTGTACAACCACGTCGACAGCCTCGACGATCTGCGGCGCTCCGTGCGGATGCGGGTGATCGACGACATCCTGCAGATGCTCACCACCGTGGCCTCCGGGCGCACCCGCGACGACGCGGTGATCGCGATGGCCGCCGCCTACCGCAGCTACGCCCACCACCACCCGGGCCGGTACTCGGCCTTCACCCGGATGCCGCTGGGCGGGGACGACCCGGAGTTCACCGCCGCCAGCCACGCCGCGGCCGAACCGGTGATCGCGGTGCTGGCCTCCTACGGCCTCGACGGCGAGGACGCCTTCTTCGCGGCCCTGGAGTTCTGGGCCGCCCTGCACGGTTTCGTCCTGCTGGAGATGACCGGGGTGATGGATTCCGGGATGATCGGCTCGGCGAAGGTGGACACCGACGCGGTGTTCACCGACATGGTCCGGCGGCTGGCCGCCGGGATGGCGCACCGCAACGGCTGACCTGCGGGAAGGTCGCCGCACCCGATTTTGGTGCGGTCGTCGGCCCTGGTAATGTGAGGGCACGTGCCTGGCGCTCGCCGGGCCGCTTCGCATGTCCAGTACGCACCGGATTTTCTCGGGGGCGACTGTGTGCGACACGCCCGGCCGCGGGGTAAACGGCGGGGAGAAAACCGCAGGACAACGAGGACGTAGGAAGAGAAAGCCGGTAGATGCCAACCATTCAGCAGCTGGTCCGCAAGGGTCGCCGCGACAAGATCGCCAAGGTCAAGACGGCGGCGCTCAAGGGCAGCCCGCAGCGGCGCGGCGTGTGCACCCGCGTGTACACCACCACCCCGAAGAAGCCGAACTCGGCACTTCGCAAGGTGGCCCGCGTCAAGCTGACCAGCCAGGTGGAGGTCACCGCCTACATCCCCGGTGAGGGTCACAACCTGCAGGAGCACTCGATGGTGCTGGTGCGCGGCGGCCGCGTGAAAGACC
>VEQU01000126.1 GCA_018883075.1 Mycobacterium sp. | reverse complement strand
GTACTGCACTTCGGCCGGGATGCGGATGTCGACCACCCCGCCGGAGAGCCGGCCGTCGGCGGCGACCGCGATCGCCGTCAGGCCCGCCTGGGTGAGTCCGTCGAGGACGAGGCCGCGCCCGGGGAACCACCACAGCGGCAGGCGGTCGACCTGCTTGCGCACCGCGCCGGTGAGCAGATAGCCGACCAGCCGGTGGGTGCGCACCTCGGTCACCGTGGTCCAGGCCGCTTCGTCGCCGTCGTACTCGATACCGCCGTCACTGATCACCACCGAACCGAACTGGTTGAGCTGGCGGGCGGCATCGCGCAGCAGGCCGGGGAGCTTCGGCAGGCTCGCCGCGATCTCTCCCAGCCCCACACCCCAGCGGCCCTCGACAGGGCCGGCGCCGGGCCGCAGTCCGGTGCTCATCGGGCCGGGCTTCCGATGAGTTCCTCGGCGAGCAGGGTGAGGATCGGCGAGCAGCCGGCGTCCACCTTCACCGTGGCCAGCTCGTCGCCGCGGGTCGGGCCGCGGTTGACGACAGCGACCGGGATGCCCAGCGCCGCGGCGTGCCGGACGAACCGATAGCCGGAGAACACCGTCAGCGACGACCCGGCGACCAGCAGCGCCTCGGACTGCTCGACGAGCGAATACGACTGCTGAACAACCCCTTTGGCGACCGACTCGCCGAAATACACGATGTCCGGCTTGAGCATCCCGCCGCAGGCCGGGCAGTCGATGAACGTGAACGACTCGGTGTCGGCGACTACCGCGTCGGCGTCCGGCGCGACCGCCAGCCCGCCGAGCTGTTCGGCGCGCTCGGTGAAGCCGGGATTGGCCGCCTCCAGCAGCGCGGCGAGCTCGGCGCGGGACATCCGGTGGGCGCAGTCCAGGCACACCACCCTGTCGTAGGTGCCGTGCAGGTTGATCACCGCTCGGGACCCCGCCTTGGTGTGCAGCAGATCGACGTTCTGGGTGATCACCCCGTTGACCACCCCCGCCCGCTCCAGTGCGGCCAGCGCACGGTGGCCCGCGTTGGGTTCGCGTCCGGCCATGTGCCGCCAGCCCAGGTGGTTACGCGCCCAGTAGCGACGCCGGTAGTCGCGGCTGGTGGTGAACTGCCGGATGGTCATCGGATTGGCCGGGGGCGAATCCGGGCCGCGGTAATCCGGGATACCCGAGTCGGTGGAGATGCCCGCTCCGGTCAGAACAGCCAGCCGCCGGCCGGCCAGCAGCGCAACGAGTTCGGGGGCGTCCACCCCATGAGGGTAAATCCCGCGGTCAGGTCGCGAGTTATGCGGCGCGATCCACCAGACGCAGAGAGCGCTGACGTGGCGCGGCGGCGCGGACGTTCACGTGCACGAACGAATCGGAGCCCACCACACCCAGCGGCCCGCGCGGAGCGAGGCGCAACGCCCCGGCCGTCTCGATCACGAAACTGAACCGGGCCTGCCGGTGACCCAGGCCCACGCCGGTGGCGAGGAAGAACAACAGGCCCGCGATACCCGGCAGGGCCGCCAGTGCGAGGTCCTTCAGCGTCACCTCACGCAGCGCTTCGCGGACCTCGCGGGCGATGGTCGTGGCCGTCTCGCCGATCCACTTACCGACCCGGGCCGGCACACCGTCCTGCGGCGCTGGCGCGTCGACCTGCCCGGCGCCGCCGGCCGGTGAGCGCGGCGCGGTGAACGCGGCCGTCGCCGGCGCGTCGGGGCGCGTATCGCCCCGCCCGGACAGCGGTACCGCGGCTGCATCCGGGGCCGTGGCTGGCTGGGTCGGCGAGTTCGACTCCGACCCGGCTCCGGTGGCCGCGCCGTTCTGCGCGGCGGTGTCGCGTGCGGGCGCCGGCGTGTCGGCGCTCTCCTCGGGGACCGGCGCGGTGGTGGGATCGGGGGTCACTATTTGGCCCGGTGCCCCGGTGTCGTTCTGCTTCTCTTTGTTCACGGCCGCCTGCGCCACCGGGGATGCGGTGTCGGGAAGCGTCTTGGTGCCCGAGGACCCGTTCGACCCGTTCGAATTGGCGCCCTGGTAGTTGCCCTTGGAGTTGCCGTTGGACTTGCCGGCGTTGCCTGGCTTGTTGCCCTGGCTGTTGGAGCCCGAGTTGCCGTTCGAGTTGCCCCCGGCGTTGCCCGCAGACCCGCCGGAATTGCCGGGGGAGTCGGGCTTCGCGTTGCCCTGGGGCTTGCCGTTGCCGTTGGAGTTGCCGTTGGAGTTGCCGTTGCCCGACGCGGCGGGAGAGGGCTTTCCTCCGCCCTTATTGCCACCGGAGTCCGGTGCCGCGGCGGCGATGCCGCCGCCGGTCAGCAAAAGTGCAGCAACCATCCATGCGGCGGTGATCACCCGCACGTATGGACGAAACATTCCCATCCCCCAACTGGCGTGAGCAAACCCGCGACAGCATACCAAAAGAGCCTCGAACCGGTCTCCGGGGTGGGCGGGGGCCGCCGCGCAGTCCACAATGAGGCGTGGACTTCTACTCCGCCTACGCCCGCGGATTCGCCCGGGTGGCCGCCTGCACCCACCGCACGGTGCTGGCGGACCCGGCGTCCAACGCCGCGTCGGTGCTGCGGATCGCCCGCGCCTGCCACGAGGACGGCGTGGCGGTGGCCGTGTTCCCGGAGTTGACGTTGTCGGGGTACTCGATCGAGGACATCATGCTTCAGGACAGCCTGCTCGACGCAGTCGAGTCGGCGCTGGCCGATATCGTCGCCGCCTCGGTGGACCTGCTGCCGGTGCTCGTCGTCGGCGCCCCGCTGCGGCATCTGCACCGCATCTACAACACCGCCGTGGTGATCCATCGCGGGTCGGTGCTCGGGGTGGCGCCGAAGTCCTATCTGCCCACCTACCGAGAGTTCTACGAGCGCCGCCAGATGGCCCCCGGCGACGACATGTCCGGCACCATCAGCCTGCTCGGCGCGCACGTCCCCTTCGGGCCGAACCTGCTGTTCGGCGCCGACGACGTCGCCGGCCTGGTGCTGCACGTGGAGATCTGCGAGGACATGTTCGTCCCGGTGCCGCCGAGCGCGCAGGCCGCCCTGGCCGGTGCGACCGTTCTGGCCAACCTGTCGGGCAGCCCGATCACCATCGGCCGCGCCGAGGACCGCAAACTGCTGGCCCGCTCCGCCTCGGCGCGCTGCCTGGCCGCCTACGTCTATGCCGCCGCGGGGGAGGGCGAGTCGAGCACCGATCTCGCCTGGGACGGCCAGACGATGATCTACGAGAACGGCCGCCTGCTCGCCGAGTCGGAACGCTTCCCGCACGGTGAACGACGGTCGGTCGCTGACGTCGACCTCGATCTCCTGCGCGCCGAGCGGTTGCGGATGGGCACCTTCGACGACAACCGCCGTCACCACCAGTCCGGCCTCGACTCCTTCCGCCGTATCGGGTTCCGGCTCAACCCGCCCGGCGGCGACATCGGCCTGCGCCGCGAGGTCGAGCGGTTCCCGTTCGTCCCCAACGATCCGCAACGCCTCGAGCAGGACTGCTACGAGGGCTACAACATCCAGGTCTCCGGACTCGAGCAGCGGCTCCGCGCGCTGGACTACCCGAAAGTGGTCATCGGCGTCTCCGGCGGCCTGGACTCCACCCACGCGCTCATCGTCGCCGCCAAGGCGATGGACCGCGAAGGCCGGCCGCGTAGCGACATCCTGGCGTTCACCCTGCCCGGTTTCGCCACCGGCGAGCGCACCAAGGGGAACGCCATCGCCCTGGCGAAGGCACTCGGGGTGACGTTCGAGGAGATCGACATCCGCTCGACGGCCATGCTGATGCTGACCGAGATCGGTCATCCGTTCGCCAACGGCGAGAAGGTCTACGACGTCACCTTCGAGAACGTCCAGGCGGGCCTTCGCACCGACTACCTTTTTCGTATCGCCAACCAGCGGCACGGAATCGTGCTGGGCACCGGGGATCTCTCCGAGCTGGCGCTGGGCTGGTCCACCTACGGGGTGGGCGATCAGATGAGCCACTACAACGTCAACGCCGGCGTGCCCAAGACGCTGATCCAGCATCTGATCCGATGGGTGATCTCGTCGGGCCAGTTCGACGAACAGGTGGCGGAGATCCTCCAGTCGGTGCTGGAGACCGAGATCACCCCGGAACTCGTGCCGGCTGCAGAAGGGGAGCAGGTGCAGAGCAGCGAGGCCACGGTCGGGCCGTACGCCCTGCAGGACTTCACCCTGTATTACGTGCTGCGCTACGGCTTCCGGCCGTCGAAGATCGCTTTTCTGGCCTGGCACGCCTGGAGTGACCCGACACGCGGGCAACCGTCCTACCCGCTGCCGGAGATCCGGCACTGGCTGGCGGTATTCGCCCGGCGCTTCTACTCCTTCAGTCAGTTCAAGCGATCGGCCCTGCCCAACGGCCCGAAGGTGTCGCACGGCGGCTCGCTGTCCCCGCGCGGGGATTGGCGGGCGCCCTCGGATATGGCGGCGACGGTGTGGCTGGAGGAGATCGAGCGGGAGATCCCCGGCGCCTGATGCCTCACGGCGGCGCGCGCCGATTTGCTACGTTCACCCGGTGTCCGTCCGGCCTCGCCAGATCCATACCTGGCTGATCGCCGGTTTCGTCGCCGTTGCAGCGGGATTCGCGATCGCTTTCGGCTCGGCTCCCGCGCATGCCGATGCAGCCGAACCAGGACCGTCGTCGTCCGCCGGGCCCGGGCGGGGCGGGTCCGCGCACGCATCCCCGGCCCGCAAATCCGCCGCCGCCCCAGCGGCCGGTTCGAAGCACAGCCCGGTCGCGGGGACGTCGCGCAAGACCGCGGC
>VEQU01000125.1 GCA_018883075.1 Mycobacterium sp. | reverse complement strand
CGGGACTACGAGGCGGCCGCCAGCCGGGCCAAGGCCGAGGCCGACCGCCTGGTGGAGAACGGCAACATCTCCTACGAGAACGCCGTTCAGGAAGGCATCAAAGAGCAGCAGCGGCTGGTGTCGCAGACCGAGATCGTCCAGGCCGCCCACGGCGAGGCAACCCGCCTGATCGACGCCGCCCACGCCGAGGCCGACCGGTTGCGCGGCGAGTGCGACATCTACGTCGACAACAAACTCGCCCAGTTCGAGGAGTACCTCAACGGCACCCTGCGCTCGGTCAGCCGCGGCCGCCACCAGCTGCGCACCGCGGCCGGCACCCACGACTACGTTCAGCACTGACATCCGCGTCCAGCACTGACATCAACGGCCGCCGTTAGGATCGGCGGTATGCGTTCGCCCCTGGTGATCGACGTCTCCCGGCTGGGCCGGCGGCCCGGCGAGATGATGACGGTGCACCAGACGGTGCCCAGCCCGTCGCGAATCGGGTTGGAACTCATCGCCATCGAGCCCGGGGCCGACATCGACCTCGACCTTCGCCTGGAATCGGTGTCCGAGGGCGTCCTGGTGACCGGCACCGTCCATGCCCCCACCCGCGGCGAGTGCTCGCGCTGTCTCGGTCCGCTGAACGGCGACGTGGAGATCGGACTGACCGAGTTGTTCGCCTATCCAGACAGCCTCACCGAGTCGACGTCGGAGTCCGACGAGGTCGGCCATGTCGTCGACTCATGCGTCAACATCGAACAGGCGGTCGTCGACGCGGTGGGCCTCGCCCTGCCGTTCGCTCCGGCGTGTGCACCGGATTGCCCTGGGCTGTGTCCGGACTGCGGGGTGGCGCTGGCCACTGCTGAACCCGGACACCGCCACGACGCGATCGACCCGCGCTGGGCGAAACTGGCAGACCTCAAGGTGTCCGACCCCGACGCCGGATCACCTCAGTGATGACGGCCGCGCGCGAGCATCTGCTGTCCGCCCTGGGTGTCGAGCTGACCGACGATCTGCTCACCATGGCGCTGACCCATCGCAGTTACGCCTACGAGAATGGCGGGCTACCCACCAACGAACGCCTGGAGTTGCTCGGGGATGCCGTACTGGGGCTGGTGATCGTGGAGGAACTCTTCCGCCGCCACCCTGAGCGGCCCGAAGGCGATCTGGCCAAGTTGCGCAACAGTGTCGTCAACAGCCGGGCGCTGGCGGGCGTGGCGCGTGGCCTGACCGAGGGCGGTCTGGGCGATCACCTGCTGCTCGGGCGTGGCGAGGTGAACACCGGCGGGCACGCCAAGGCCAGCATCCTGGCCGACACCCTGGAATCGCTGATCGGGGCGATCTACCTCGAGCATGGTCTCGACGGCGCGCGCAAGGTGATTCTGCGGCTGTTCGCCGGACTGCTCGACACCGCGCCCACCCTCGGCGCGGCGCTGGAGTGGAAGTCCAGCCTGCAGGAGTTGACCTCCAGCCGGGGGCTCGGGGTCCCGCGCTACGAGGTGAGTGCCGAAGGGCCTGACCATGATCGGCGATTCTCCGCGGTGGTCTATGTCAACGGCGAGGTCTACGGCCGAGGCGATGGCCGCTCCAAGAAGACCGCCGAGACCGATGCCGCGGCGCAGGCGTGGACGGCCCTGGACGCCGAACCCTTCGAGGAGCCGACGCCGGTGACGACCGAGCCGGATGCCTGAGCTTCCCGAAGTCGAGGTCGTTCGGCGCGGACTGCAGGACCATGTCGCCGGGAAGATCATCACAGCGGTGCAGGTGCATCATCCGCGCGCCGTTCGCCGCCACGAGCGCGGTGCGGCTGATCTGACCTCCCGGTTGCTCGGCGCGCGGATCACCCAGACCGGCCGACGCGGAAAATACCTGTGGCTCAACATCACCGGAGAGAACGCCGATCACTGCGCGCTCGTCGTCCATCTCGGCATGAGTGGTCAGATGCTGCTCGGCCCGATCGTTCGCACCGAGCATCTGCGCATCGCCGCCGTCCTCGATGACGGCACCCCGCTGAGTTTCGTCGACCAGCGCACGTTCGGCGGGTGGCAACTTGCCGAGCTGGTCACCGTCGACGGCCACCTGCTGCCGCAGCCGGTGGCCCACATCGCCCGCGATCCGCTGGACGAGTACTTCGACCAAGCGGCGGTAGTGAATGTGTTGCGGCGCAAAAACTCCGAGATCAAACGTCAACTCCTCGATCAGACTGTGGTGTCGGGGATCGGCAACATCTACGCCGACGAGGCGCTGTGGCGGGCGGGAATCAACGGTGCGCGCATCGCCGCGAAGCTGACCCGTCGCGAGCTCGCATCGGTACTCGACGCCGCGGCCGAGGTGATGCGCGAAGCGCTGCGCGAGGGCGGCACGTCGTTCGATTCGCTGTACGTCAACGTCAACGGCCAGTCCGGCTACTTCGACCGCTCGCTGAACGTCTACGGCCGCGAGGACCGCAACTGCCGGCGCTGCGGCGCAGTGATCCGCCGGGAGAAGTTCATGAACCGGTCCTCCTTCTACTGCCCGCGCTGTCAGCCGCGACCGCGCCGCAAAAGTGGGCGGTAATCTGCGTAGGTGACGCAACTGTGGGTGGAACGCACCGGGGTACGCCGCTACACCGGACGCAGCAGCCGGGGAGCGGAGGTGCTGATCGGCTCCGAGACCGACGAGGGCGTCTTCACGCCCGGGGAACTGCTGAAGATCGCGCTGGCAGGTTGCAGCGGGCTGAGTAGCGACCAGCCGCTGCGCCGCCGTCTCGGCGACGACTATCGCGCCGTGATCCGGGTCTGCGGCGACGCCGATCGCGACGAGGAGCGCTATCCGCTGCTGGAGGAGAAACTTGAGGTCGACCTCTCCGGGCTGTCGGCCGAGGAGAGGGAACGGCTGCTCGTCGTGGTCAAGCGGGCCATCGACGGAGTATGCACGGTGGGGCGGACGCTGAAGGCCGGCGCTGAGATCGCCTTCGGGGTGACGTGAGCGGGGCCCGGCTGACCGCCTGGGTGCACGGCCGCGTGCAGGGGGTGGGCTTTCGCTGGTGGACCCGGTCCCGCGCGCTGGAACTGGGGCTGGTGGGCTACGCCGCCAACCAGGCCGACGGGCGCGTGCTGGTGGTCGCCCAGGGCTCCCGCGAGGACTGCGAACAGCTGCTGAGCCTGCTTCAGGGCGGAGCGACTCCCGGCTCGGTGGAGACGGTGGTCGCCGACTTCGCCGAGGTCGGCGAGCCGATGTCGGGGTTCTCCGAACGCTGAGTAGGCTCGCTCGTCGTGTACCTCAAGAGTCTGACGCTGAAGGGCTTCAAGTCCTTCGCCTCGCCGACGACTCTGCGCTTCGAACCCGGCATCACCTGCGTGGTCGGGCCCAACGGTTCGGGCAAGTCGAATGTCGTGGACGCGCTGACCTGGGTGATGGGCGAGCAGGGCGCCAAGACCCTGCGCGGCGGCAAGATGGAGGACGTCATCTTCGCCGGCACCTCGTCGCGGGCCCCGCTGGGCCGCGCCGAGGTCACGCTGACGATCGACAACTCCGACAACGCCCTTCCCATCGAGTACTCCGAGGTCTCGATCACCCGCCGGATGTTCCGCGACGGAGCCGGTGAGTACGAGATCAACGGCCAGAGCTGCCGGCTCCTCGACATCCAGGAACTGCTGAGCGACTCCGGCATCGGCCGCGAGATGCACGTCATCGTCGGTCAGGGCCGGCTGGCCCAGATCCTCGAGTCACGGCCCGAGGACCGCCGCGCCTTCATCGAGGAGGCGGCCGGTGTTCTCAAGCATCGCAAGCGCAAAGAGAAGGCGCTGCGCAAGCTGGAGGCCACCCAGGCCAACCTGTCCCGGCTCACCGACCTGACCACCGAACTGCGCCGGCAGCTCAAACCCCTTGGCCGCCAAGCCGAAATGGCCCGGCGTGCACAGACCATCCAGGCCGACCTCCGCGATGCGCGGCTGCGGCTGGCCGCCGACGACCTGGTCTCGCGGCGCGCCGAGTTCACCGGTGCCGACGATATCGAGACCTCGCTGCGCCGTGAGCATGACGAAGCCGCCGCCCGGCTGGCTCAGGCCTCCGAGCAGCTGGCTGCCGACGAGGCCGCGGTCGCGTCGTTGTCGGAGCGCACCGACGCCGCCCAGCAGACCTGGTTCCGGCTCTCGGCGCTGGCCGAGCGGGTCAGTGCGACCGTGCGTATCGCCAGCGAGCGGGCCCAGTATCTGGAGATCGAGCCGGCTGCCAGTTCCGGACCCGATCCCGACGAACTCGAGAGCCAGGCCGAGGAGGTCGCCGAGCAGGAGCGGCTGTTGCAGGCCGAACTGGCCGAGGCCCGTGCCCGCCTGGAGGCCACTCGCGCCGACCTCACCGAGAAGGAGAACGCCGCCGCCGAGGCGGAGCGCGCCCACCTGGCCGCGGTCCGGGCCGAGGCGGACCGGCGCGAAGGCCTGGCCCGGCTGGCCGGTCAGGTCGAGACCGCGCGGGCCCGGGTGGAGTCCATCGACGAGGGAGTCACCCGGCTGACCGCGGCCATCGAGGAGGCCGTCGCCCGCGTCGAGCAGACCAAGGCCGAGTTCGAGGTCGTGCAGAGCAAGGTCGGCGAACTCGACCAGGGCGAGCTCGGACTCGACGAGCACCACGACCGCACCATGACCTCGTTGCGTCAGGCCGACGCCCGGGTTGCCGAGTTGCAGACCGCCGAACGTGCCGCCGAGCGCGAGGTCGCCTCGCTGCGGGCCCGTATCGAGGCTCTGGCCGTCGGCCTGGAACGCAAGGACGGCAACGCCTGGCTGGTCGAGAACCGGGGCGGCGCAGGA
>VEQU01000039.1 GCA_018883075.1 Mycobacterium sp. | reverse complement strand
GAGGTCATCGGCTCGGCGCGGGCCTACAACATCGGCGGCGCGCACCGGCACACCCCGGAGATCGCGCAGGGCCTGCGCACGGTCAGCGGCGAAGACGTCACCGTGTCGTTCACCCCGGTGCTCATCCCCACCGCCCGGGGCATCCTCGCGACATGCACCGCGCGCACGACGGCAGCACTGGCTGACATCCGGGCCGCCTACGAGAAGGCCTACGCGCACGAGCCTTTCGTGTACCTGATGCCCGACGGCCAGCTGCCGCGCACCGGATCGGTGATCGGGTCCAACGCGGCTCAGATCGCCGTGGCAGTCGACACCGACGCCGAGACGCTGGTCGCGCTGTGCGCGATCGACAACCTGGTCAAGGGGACCGCCGGCGCGGCCGTCCAATCGATGAACCTCGCCCTCGGCTGGCCGGAAACCGGCGGTCTGACGACGGTGGGAGTCGCGCCGTGACGCGCACCGCCGGGGACAACATCCGGCTGCTGCGCGAGCAGGGCGTCACCGCACCGGCCGGCTTCCGCGCCGCCGGCATCGCCGCGGGCATCAAGAAATCCGGGAAGCCGGATCTCGCGCTGGTATTCAACGAAGGACCGGACTACTCGGCCGCCGGGGTGTTCACCCGCAACCAGGTCAAGGCGGCGCCGGTGTTGTGGACGCGTCAGGTGCTGGGCACCGGTCGGCTGCGCGCGGTGCTGCTGAACTCCGGCGGCGCCAATGCCTGCACCGGACCGGACGGCTTCGGCGATACCCACGCCACCGCGGAGGCCGTCGCCGCCGCATTGTCGAACTGGGGCACCGAGACCGGACCCATCGAGGTGGCGGTGTGCTCAACCGGACTGATCGGCGACCGGCTGCCGATGCCGAACGTACTGGCGGGCGTCACCGAGATCGTGCATGAACTGGCCGCCGGTCTGCTCGGCGGCGACGACGCCGCGCGGGCCATCATGACCACCGACACCGTGCCGAAACAGGTTGCGCTGCATCACCGGATCGGCCCGGGCGAGAACTGGACCGTCGGTGGTATGGCCAAGGGCGCGGGCATGCTGGCGCCGTCGCTGGCCACCATGCTGTGCGTGCTGACCACCGACGCCGTCGCCGACGCCGCCGCTCTCGACACGGCGCTGCGCCGCGCCACCGCACTGACCTTCGACCGGCTCGACGTGGACGGCTGCTGTTCCACCAACGACACCGTGCTGCTGCTGTCCTCCGGGGCCAGTGAGATACGGCCCAGCCAGGACGATCTCGACGACGCCGTGCTGCGGGTCTGCGACGACCTGTGCGCCCAGATGCAGTCCGACGCCGAGGGTGTCACCAAACGGGTCACCGTCACGGTGACCGGTGCGCCCACCGGCGACGACGCCGTGACCGCTGCCCGGCTCATTGCGCGCGACAGTCTGGTCAAGACCGCGATGTTCGGCTCCGACCCGAACTGGGGCCGCGTGCTGGCCGCGGTGGGCATGGCGCCGTTCGCGATCGACCCGGCCCTGATCTCGGTGTCGTTCAACGGTTCGCCGGTGTGCGTCAACGGTGCCGGCGCACCGGGAGCCCGCGACGTGGACCTGTCCGGACCGGACATCGCCGTGGTCGTCGACCTGGGACTGGGCGACGCCGAGGCGTGCGTGCGCACCACCGACCTGTCGCACGCCTACGTCGAAGAGAACTCGGCGTACAGCTCATGAGCGGGAACATCGAGGCGCTGCGCGGCAAGATCGTCGTCGTCAAGTACGGCGGCAACGCGATGACCGACGACGCGCTGAAGAAGGCGTTCGCCGCCGACGTGGTGGCACTGCGCGACGCCGGCATCCGCCCGATCGTGGTGCACGGCGGAGGTCCGCAGATCAACGCCATGCTCACCAGACTCGGCATCGCGGGGGAGTTCAAGGGCGGATTCCGGGTCACCACGCCGGAGGTGCTCGACGTCGTACGGATGGTGCTCTTCGGCCAGGTCGGCCGGGAGCTGGTCAACCTCATCAACGCACACGGACCGTACGCCGTCGGACTCACCGGTGAGGACGCCCGGATGTTCACCGCGGTACGGCGCACGGTAGACGTCGACGGTGTGCAAACGGACGTCGGACTTGTGGGTGACATCGACCGCGTCGACACCGCGCTGCTGCTGGAACTTGTTGCCGCCGGTCGCATTCCGGTGGTCTCCACCATCGGCCCGGACGCCGACGGGGTGGTGCACAACATCAACGCCGACACCGCCGCCGCCGCGGTCGCCGAGGCGGTGGGCGCTGAGACGCTGCTGATGCTCACCGATGTCGAAGGGCTCTACACCCGCTGGCCCGATCGCGACTCACTGGTCAGCGAGATCGACACCGTCACGCTGACGCAACTGCTGGGGGACCTCGAGGAGGGCATGGTGCCCAAGATGGAGGCCTGCCTGCGCGCGGTGAAGGCCGGAGTGCCCAGCGCGCACGTCATCGACGGGCGGGTCGAGCACTGCGTGCTGGCAGCGCTGTCCGGCAAGGGCGGCGGAACCACGGTGGTGGCCGGATGAGCGAACACGGCAGCCTGCTGCAGCGCTGGCAGGCGGTGATGATGAACAACTACGGCACCCCGCCGGTCGCGCTGGCCAGCGGTGCGGGCGCGGTGGTGACCGACGTCGACGGCCGCAGCTATCTGGATCTGCTGGGCGGTATCGCCGTCAACGTCCTCGGCCACGGCCATCCCGCTGTCATCGAGGCCGTCACCCGGCAACTCGCCACGCTGGGTCATGTGTCGAACCTGTACGCCTCCGAACCGGGCGTCGCCCTCGCGGAGGGTCTCGTCGGCCATTTGGGCTCACCGGCCCGGGTGCTGTTCTGCAACTCCGGTGCCGAGGCCAACGAGGTCGCATTCAAGATCACCCGGCTGACCGGGCGCACCAAAATCGTTGCCGCACACGGCGCCTTCCACGGCCGCACCATGGGTGCGCTTGCGCTCACCGGCCAGCCCGCCAAGCAGAAACCGTTCGAGCCGCTACCCGGGTTCGTCACCCATGTGCCCTACGGCGACGTCGATGCGCTCGCGGCGGCGGTCGCCGACGACACCGCGGCGGTCTTCCTCGAACCCATCATGGGGGAGGCCGGCGTGGTGGTGCCGCCCGAGGGTTATCTCGCCGCGGCGCGCGAGATCACCACGCGGCATGGCGCTCTGCTGGCCGTCGACGAGGTGCAGACCGGTGTCGGCCGCACCGGATCCTTCTTCGCGCACGCGCACGATGGCATTGCCCCGGACATCGTCACGCTGGCCAAGGGTCTGGGCGGCGGTCTGCCGATCGGCGCCTGCCTGGCAGCCGGGCCGTCCATCGACCTGATGGCGCCCGGTATGCACGGCAGCACCTTCGGCGGTAACCCGGTGTCGGCGGCCGCGGGAGTGGCCGTGCTGGCCGTGCTGCGCGACGAGGATCTGATGGCCCACGCCGGCCGGATGGGCGAGGCACTGCGTAGTGGAGTGGAGGCACTGGGGCACCCACTGGTGAACCATGTGCGCGGCCGCGGTCTGCTGCGCGGCATCGTGCTGAGCGCCCCGCACGCCAAGGCGGTGGAGACTGCCGCACGGGAAGCCGGCTTTCTGGTGAACGCGGCCGCCCCCGATGTCATCCGGCTGGCGCCGCCACTGATCATCACCGAGGCGCAGATCGGAAGTTTCGTCCGTGCACTGCCGGGCATCCTCGACAACGCACAGGCGGCGGCGGCATGAGCACCGCGATCCGGCACTTCCTGCGCGACGACGACCTGACCCCCGGCGAGCAGGCCGAGGTTCTGGCTCTGGCCGCCGAACTCAAGGCAGCCCCTTACAGCCGCCGGCCGCTGGAGGGCCCTCGCGGTGTCGCGGTGATCTTCGACAAGAACTCCACCCGGACCCGGTTCTCCTTCGAGATGGGCATCGCACAACTCGGCGGTCACGCGGTGGTCGTGGACGGCCGCAGCACCCAGCTGGGCCGCGACGAGACCCTCGAGGACACCGCGCGCGTGCTGTCGGGCTACGTCGACGCGATCGTGTGGCGCACCTTCGGCCAGGACCGCCTGGCGGCCATGGCCTCGACCGCCTCGGTGCCGGTGATCAACGCGCTCTCCGACGACTTCCATCCCTGCCAGGTGCTCGCCGACCTGCAGACCGTCGCCGAACGCAAGGGTGCGCTGAAGGGTCTGCGGCTGACCTATCTCGGCGACGGCGCCAACAATATGGCGCACTCTCTGATGCTCGGCGGGGCCACCGCCGGTGTGCATGTCACCGTCGCCGCACCAGAGGGTTTCACGCCGCATCCGCGGTTCGTCGGCGCCGCCGAGGCACGCGCGCACGAGACCGGTGCGAGCGTCACGGTGATCACCGATCCCAAGGCCGCGGCCGCCGGCGCCGACGTGCTCGTCACCGACACCTGGACCTCGATGGGCCAGGAGGACGACGGCCGCGACCGCATCGGCCCGTTCCGGCCGTATCAGATCGACGCCGGTCTGCTGGCGCTGGCTTCCCCGGATGCTGTGGTGCTCCACTGTCTTCCGGCGCATCGGGGCGAGGAGATCACCGACGAGGTGATCGACGGCCCGAGCAGCGCGGTGTGGGATGAGGCCGAGAACCGGCTGCACGCGCAGAAGGCGCTGCTGGTGTGGCTGCTGGAAAAAACAGCCCGGGCGGACCGATGACGCGCTCCTCCGAGATCACCCGGGCCGGGCGGCAGGCCCGGATCGTGGCGATCCTGTCGGCCCGTGCCGTGCACAGCCAGTCCGAACTGGCGGCGCTGCTGGCCGCCGACGGGGTCGAGGTCACTCAGGCGACGCTGTCGCGCGACCTCGAGGAACTCGGCGCGGTGAAACTTCGCGGCGCCGACGGCGGCGGCGGGGTGTACGTGGTGCCCGAGGACGGCAGCCCGGTGCGCGGGGTGGCCGGCGGCACCGAACGGCTGTCCCGGCTGCTGGCCGACCTGCTGGTGTCCACCGATGCCAGCGCCAACCTGGCGGTACTGCGCACTCCGCCCGGCGCCGCCCACTACCTGGCCAGCGCCATCGACCGGGCATCGCTGCCCGAAGTGGTGGGCACCATCGCCGGTGATGACACCATCTTCGTGGTCGCCCGCGAACCCATGACCGGGGCGGGGCTGGCCGCCATGTTCGAGACCATCCGCTGACGTCCACATCGGTGAACACAAATCGGTGAGCACAAAATCGGTGAGCAAGAAGGAGCACCTGAATGTCTGAGCGCGTGATCCTCGCCTATTCCGGCGGGCTGGACACCTCGGTGGCCATCAGCTGGATCGGTAAGGAGACCGGCCGCGAGGTCGTCGCCGTCGCCATCGACCTCGGTCAGGGCGGTGAGGATATGGACGTGGTGCGCCAGCGCGCGCTGGACTGCGGCGCGGTGGAGGCCGTGGTGGTCGACGCGCGCGACGAGTTCGCCGAGCAGTACTGCCTGCCGGCGATCCGGTCCAATGCGCTCTACATGGACCGCTACCCGCTGGTGTCGGCGCTCAGCCGGCCGCTGATCGTCAAGCATCTCGTTGCCGCCGCCCGGGAGTACGGCGGCGGGACGGTCGCGCACGGCTGCACCGGCAAGGGCAACGACCAGGTGCGCTTCGAGGTCGGATTCGCCTCGCTTGCGCCCGACCTGGACGTACTGGCGCCGGTGCGCGACTACGCCTGGACCCGGGAGAAGGCCATCGCCTTCGCGGAGGACAACGGGATTCCGATCAACGTCACCAAGCGTTCGCCGTTCTCCGTCGACCAGAACGTCTGGGGACGCGCGGTGGAGACCGGGTTCCTCGAGCATCTGTGGAACGCGCCGACCAAGGACGTCTACGACTACACGGAGGACCCGACGCTGAACTGGAACACCCCCGACGAGGTGATCGTCGGTTTCGAGCGCGGTGTGCCGGTGAGCATCGACGGCAACGGCGTCACCGTGCTGAAGGCCATCGAGGAACTCAACCGCCGCGCCGGCGCGCAGGGCGTCGGACGCCTCGACGTGGTCGAGGACCGACTGGTCGGCATCAAGAGCCGGGAGATCTACGAGGCCCCCGGCGCCATGGTGCTGGTCACCGCGCACACCGAACTCGAACATGTCACCCTGGAGCGCGAACTCGGCCGGTTCAAGCGGATCACCGATCAGCGCTGGGGCGAGCTGGTGTACGACGGCCTGTGGTTCTCGCCGCTGAAGACCGCGCTGGAGAGTTTCGTGGCCACCACGCAGGAGCATGTCACCGGCGAGATCCGGATGGTTCTGCACGGCGGGCACATCGCGGTCAACGGCCGGCGCAGTCCGGAGTCGCTGTACGACTTCAACCTGGCCACCTATGACGAGGGCGACACCTTCGACCAGTCCTCGGCCAAGGGGTTCGTGCACATCCACGGGCTGTCGTCGAAGATCGCCGCCGCTCGGGATCGCGACCGGTGACATGAGCACCAACGAGGGAGCGCCCAACCCCGGTGTGTTGTGGGGCGGCCGGTTCGCCGGCGACCCGGCCGACGCGCTCGCCGCGCTGAGCCGCTCCACCCACTTCGACTGGGTGCTCGCGCCGTACGACATCGCCGCATCCAAGGCGCACGCCCGGGTGCTGCACCGCGCCGGTCTGCTCACCGATGAGCAGCGCGACGGGCTGCTGGCCGGCCTGGACAGCCTGGGATCGGATATCGCCGACGGCAGTTTCACGCCACTGGTCACCGACGAGGATGTACACGGCGCGCTGGAACGGGGGTTGATCGACCGGGTGGGCACCGATCTTGGCGGCCGGTTGCGGGCCGGGCGGTCGCGCAACGACCAGGTAGCCACCCTGCTGCGGATGTGGCTGCGCGACGCGATGCACCGGGTGGCCGACGGGGTGCTCGGGGTCGTCGAGGCGCTGGTCGCGCAGGCCGACGCGCATCCGGAGGCGGTCATGCCGGGTAAGACGCACCTTCAGGCCGCCCAGCCCGTTCTGCTGGCCCACCACCTGCTGGCGCATGCGCATCCGCTGCTGCGCGATGTGGACCGCATCGCCGACCTCGACGACCGTCTCGCGGTGTCGCCGTACGGATCCGGTGCGCTGGCCGGCTCCTCGCTGGGCCTGGACCCCGACGCCATCGCCGCCGACCTGGGTTTCACCGCGGCAGCGGAGAACTCGATCGACGCCACCGCCGCACGTGACTTCGCCGCCGAGGCTGCCTTCGTGCTGGCCATGATCGGGGTCGATCTGTCCCGGCTCGCCGAGGACGTCATCCTCTGGAGCACCACAGAATTCGGTTACGTCACCTTGGATGACGCCTGGTCGACCGGTAGCTCGATCATGCCGCAGAAGAAGAACCCCGACATCGCCGAGTTGGCGCGCGGCAAGTCCGGTCGGCTGATCGGCAACCTGGCCGGCCTGCTGGCCACGCTGAAGGCGCAACCGCTGGCCTATAACCGTGATCTGCAGGAGGATAAGGAACCGGTGTTCGACTCGGTCGCGCAGCTGGAGTTGCTGCTGCCGGCCATGGCCGGTCTGGTGGCCACACTGCGGTTCGACACCGACCGGATGGCCGCCCTCGCGCCCGCCGGTTACACCCTGGCCACCGACATCGCCGAATGGCTTGTGCGCCATGGTGTTCCGTTCCGGACGGCGCACGAGGCCGCGGGTGCAGCGGTGCGTGTCGCCGAGGGCCGCGGTGTCGGACTGGAGGAACTTAACGATGACGAGCTGGCCGGGATCAGCGAGGCGTTGACCCCGGATGTCCGCGAGGTGCTGACCGTCACCGGTTCGGTGGCCGCCCGCGACGCCCGCGGCGGCACCGCGCCGGTCCAGGTCGCCAACCAGCGTGCGGCCGTGCGCGCCGCCATCGACACGTTGCGGATGCGGCTGCGGTAGCCGTGCGCCGGTTATTCGATCAGCTCGGACAGCTCAATCCAGCGGGTCTCCCTCTCGACGACCTCGTCTTCCAGTGCGCGTAGCTCCTGCGTCAGTCGGCCCAGTCCGATGTGATCGGACTGGTCGTGCTCGGCCAGTTCGACGTGTTTGGCGTTGACCCGATCGGACAGCTTTACCAGTGCGCGATCCAGCGCGGCGATCTCTTTTTCCACGTCGCGAAGTTCGGCACCGGACAGGGCCGCCTTCGGGGCGGGGACGACTGGCGCCGGTCTCCCGGCGGCGTGCCGGCGTGACGCTATCCGCAGATACTCATCCACTCCGCCGGGAAGATGCCGCAGATGCCCGTCGATGATCGCGTACTGCTGATCGGTGACGCGCTCGAGCAGATAGCGGTCGTGGGACACCACGATCAACGTGCCGGGCCACGAGTCCAGCAGATCCTCGGTGGCCGACAGCATGTCGATGTCGACGTCGTTGGTGGGTTCGTCGAGGATCAGCACGTTGG
The DNA here is from genome assembly GCA_018883075.1 of Mycobacterium sp. Taxonomy (GTDB): domain Bacteria; phylum Actinomycetota; class Actinomycetes; order Mycobacteriales; family Mycobacteriaceae; genus Mycobacterium. Next base: position 12,137 of record VEQU01000039.1, on the reverse strand, counting down.
GTTCGTCGAGCAGGGTGAGCATGAGTTGCAGCCGCCGGCGCTGGCCGCCGGACAGCTCGCCCACCCGTGAGGACAGCTGGTCGCGGCGAAAACCCAAGCGCTCCAGTAGCTGTGCGGGCGTGATGTCCTTGCCGTCCACCTGATAGTCCGATTTAAGCCTGCCGAGCACCTCGCGCACCAGATCGTCCTCAACGCCTGCCAACCGACCGGCCTGCTGATCGAGCATCGCCAGCCGCACCGTCTTGCCGCGCTTAACCCGGCCCTCGTCGGGTGTGACAGTTCCCGCGATAAGACCCAGCAGGGTGGACTTGCCCGCACCGTTGGCGCCCACGATGCCGGTGCGCTCACCCGGTGCGATCCGCCACTGGACACCACGCAACACCGGCCTGCCGCCGTAGGACACCGACACGTCCAGCAGGTCGACGACGTCCTTGCCCAGTCTCGCCGTCGCCAGCTTGGCCAACTCGACGGTGTTGCGCATCGCAGGTACGTCGGCGATCAGCGCGTTGGCCGCCGCAATGCGGAACTTCGGCTTCGAGGTGCGTGCCGGCGCGCCGCGCCGAAGCCAGGCCAGTTCCTTGCGCATCAGGTTCTGCCGCTTGGACTCGGCCGCGGCGGAACGACGGTCGCGTTCCACCCGCGCCAGCACGTACGCCGCGTAACCGCCGTCGAACTCCTCGACCACGCTGCCGGAACCTGAAGGATGTACCTCCCAGGTGGTGGTCGCGACCTCGTCGAGGAACCACCGGTCGTGGGTGACCACCAGCAACCCGCCGGTGTTGCGCGGCCAGCGTGCCTTCAGGTGTCCGGCCAGCCAGGTGATGCCCTCCACGTCGAGGTGGTTGGTGGGCTCGTCGAGGGCGATCACGTCCCAGTCGCCGATCAGCAGTGCTGCCAGTTGCACGCGGCGGCGCTGTCCGCCGGACAGCGACGACACCGGCGCATTCCAGTCGAGGTCGGCCACCAGGCCGGCGACCACGTCGCGCACCCGCGCATCGCCGGCCCACTCGTGCTCGGGGCGATCGCCGACCATCACCGCCGCCACGGTCTGCCCCGGGTCGAGGACGTCGGCCTGTTCGAGAGCGGCGACCCGCACCCCGCCGCGCCGGGTGACCCGGCCGGAGTCCGGCCGGATCCGGCCGGTGAGCATGCCGAGCAGGCTCGACTTGCCGGCGCCGTTGGGTCCGACGATGCCGATGCGGTCGCCGTCGTTGACCCCGACCGTCACGCCGTCGAATACCACCTGCGTCGGATACCGCAGGTGGAGGGCTTCGGCCCCCAGCAGGTGTGCCACTGGCGATAGCCTAGTGAGCAGTCACAGTCGGGCCGATGTGAGCCGCATCGCGGCGGGCAGGAAGAAGCGGGCAGACAGACATGGTCGATTTGAACTTGGCATCACTGACTTCGGCGGTCACCCGGCCGTTGGAGCGGCTGGTGGCCACCGCCCAGAACGGGTACGAGGTGGCTCGCTGGGGCGGTCTGGAGACCGGGGCGGTGCCCTCGCCGTTCCAGATCGTCGAGAGCACCCAGATGTACAAGCTCCGGCGCTACTTCCCGCCGGACAACCGCCCCGGCCGAAAGCCCGCCGGGCCGCCGGTGCTCATGGTCCACCCGATGATGATGTCGGCCGATATGTGGGACGTCACCAAGGAGGAGGGCGCCGTCGGCATCCTGCACGCCGCCGGTCTGGATCCCTGGGTGATCGACTACGGCTCGCCCGACGAAGTCGACGGCGGCATGGACCGCACGCTGACCGATCACATCGTCGCACTCAGTCAAGCCATCGACACCGTCAAGGACGCCACCGGACACGACGTGCATCTGGCCGGCTACTCGCAGGGCGGGATGTTCTGCTATCAGACCACCGCCTTCCGGCGGTCCAAGGACGTTGCGAGCATCGTGGCGTTCGGGTCTCCGGTGGACACCCTCGCCGGACTTCCCGGCGGCCTTCCCGCCAACCTCGGCGTGGGCGTGGCGAGCTTCCTCGCCGATCACGTCTTCAACCGCATCGACATTCCGAGCTGGCTGGCGCGCACCGGTTTCCAGCTGCTCGACCCGGTCAAGACGGCGAAGTCGCGCGTCGAGTTTCTGTTCCAGTTGCACGACCGTGAAGCGCTGCTGCCGCGCGAACAGCAGCGCCGCTTCCTGGACAGCGAGGGCTGGATCGCCTGGTCCGGGCCGGCGGTGTCCGAACTGCTCAAACAATTCGTCACGCACAACCGGATGATGACCGGCGGGTTCGCCATCCAGGGGCAGCTGGTCACCCTGGCCGACATCACCTGCCCGGTGCTGGCGTTCGTCGGCGAGGTCGACGACATCGGCCAGCCGCCCGCGGTGCGCGGTATCAAGCGCGCCGCACCCAAGGCCGAGGTCTACGAGACGATGATCCGCGCCGGGCATTTCGGCCTCGTCGTCGGCTCGAAGGCGGCGACCATCACCTGGCCCACGGTGGCCGACTGGGTGCTGTGGGTGTCCGGCCGCGACGCCAAACCGGCCAACATCGCACCGATGCCGGAGAACGACGCCGGCCGTGGCGAGACCGGCGTGGCGATGAGCTCGCGCATCATGCACAGCGTCGCGGAGGCCTCGGAACTGGCGCTGTCGCTGGCCAAGGGCGCCGCCGACGCCGTGGCCGCCGCGAACCGCTCGGTGCGCGTGCTGGCCATCGAGACCGCGCGCACCCTGCCACGGCTGGTTCGGCTCGGTCAGATCAACGACCACACCCGGATCTCGTTGGGCCGCATCATCTCCGAGCAGGCCGAGGAGGCACCCGACGGCGAATTCCTGCTCTTCGACGGTCGCGTGCACACCTACGACGGTGTGAACCGCCGCATCGACAACGTGGTCCGCGGGCTCATCGAGGTCGGTGTGCGCCAGGGCACCCGGGTCGGCGTGCTGATGCAGACCCGCCCCAGCGCGATGGTCGCCATCGCCGCGCTGTCGCGGCTGGGCGCCGTCGCGGTCCTGATGCCGCCCGACGCCGACCTCGATCAGGCCACCCGGCTGGGCGGGGTCACCGACATCATCACCGACCCGGCGAACCTGGAGACGGCGGAGAAGTTGCCGGTGCAGGTCCTGGTGCTCGGCGGCGGCGAGTCGCGGGACCTCAACCTGCCCGAGGGCAGCGCAGTCATTGACATGGAACAGATCGACCCGGACGCCGTGCCGTTGCCGGGCTGGTACCGGCCGAACCCCGGCTACGCGCGCGATGTGGCGTTCGTCGTCTTCAACGCCGTCGGCGGGGGAGCGCTGGTGCCCAAGCAGATCACCAACTACCGCTGGGCGCTGTCGGCGTTCGGCACCGCGTCGGCTGCCGCGCTGACCCGCGGTGACACCGTGTACTGCCTGACGCCGCTGCACCACCAGTCCGGCCTGCTGGTCAGCCTCGGCGGTTCGGTGGTGGCCGGCTCGCGCATCGCGCTGTCGCGCGGATTGCAGCCCGAGCGGTTCATCGATGAGGTCCGCCAGTACGGGGTGACCGTCGTGACCTACACCTGGTCGATGCTGCGGGCATTAGTCGACGACCCCGACTTCGCCCTGACCGGAAACAATCCGATCCGGCTGTTCATGGGATCGGGTATGCCGACCGGTCTGTGGAAGCGGATCCTCGACGTGTTCGAACCGGCCAGGGTCGTCGAGTTCTTCGCCACGTCCGACGGTCAGGCGGTGCTGGCCAATGTCGCCGGCGTCAAGGTGGGCAGCGAGGGCCGGCCACTACCCGGCGGCGGGGAGGTGGAACTGGGGGCCTACGACGCCGACGCCGATCTCATCCTGGAGGACAAGCGGGGTTTCGTGCGGGTCGCCGGACGCGAGGAGATGGGCGTCCTGCTCGCCCGCCCGTGGGGTCCCATCGACCCGACCGCGTCGATCAAACGGGGCGTCTTCGCGCCCGGCGACATCTGGATCTCCACCGAGTACGTGTTCTGGCGCGACGCCGACGGGGACTTCTGGTTGCTCGGCAACCGCCCGGGGCTCATCCGGACCCCGCGCGGAGTGGTGTTCCCGGCCCCGATCACCGACGCCATCGGCGCCATCTCCGCGGTGGATCTCGCGGTGACCTACCCGATGGAGGTGCCGGGCCGCACGCTGGCCGTCACGGCGATCACGCTGCGCCCGGGGATGAACGTGACCGTCGCCGATCTCACCGACGCGGTGACGGGGATGCCGGTCGGCCTGCCGCCCGATCTGGTGCACGTGGTGGAGGAACTGCCGGTCAGCGCCTCCTACCGCCCGACCGTCTCGGCCCTGAAGGCGGCCGGTCTGCCCAAGGCCGGACGTAACACCTGGTATCTGGACTCCGATAGTTCCGCATACAAGAGACTCACCGCCGCGGCCCGATCCGCGCTGGTCGGAGGCGCCGGCTGAGATCGGCCGGGACCCCGCCGCGCTGTTAGGCTCGGCCGAGGGCGATCGCGGTGGCAGATCGCGGGAGGAGATCCATGAACGGCAGCAACGGCAGCCGTGGCCGCAGGATCGCGCGCGCCGTCACCGGCGCCGTCGCGGGCACCATGGTGGCCGCGGGCCTGGTCTTCGGACCGGCGGCCACCGCCCATGCCGACGTCCTCGACGATCTCGCCGAGCAGTACGCGGTCGGGTCCGGCGGCGGACAGCTGTCCAACCTGCTCAAGCTCAGCCTGAAGCTGCGGGCCCTGGGATTCAAGCCGTCGAAGGCCAACCTCGCCGAGATCACCGAGGCGATGGAGTACCGCCCCAATCAGAACCCGCTGATCGAGGCGCTCAAGGACACCATCGCCTATCAGCAGAAGATCAAGGCCCAGATGGAGATCCTGCGGCAGTACCAGCAGAACCAGAACGCCGCGAACAGCGCCGTGATGGGGGCGGGCCAGATGCCGGCCGACAGCAATCCGGCCCAGCTCCCGGGCGCACCCCAGAGCGGTGCGGTCCCGCCCGCTGCGGTCCCGCCCGGCATCCCCCCGATGCCCAGCCCCTAGCCCGGCGCCGAACCTGTGGATCCCAAACTCCTGGACATTCTGGTCTGCCCGGCCGACCGCGGACCGCTGCTGCTGATCGACGACACCCCCGGCAACCCGGTGCTCTACAACCCGCGGCTGCGAAAGATCTACCGCATCGAGGACGGTATCCCGGTGCTGCTGGTCGACGAGGCCACCGAGGCCGGCCCCGAGGAACACGACCGGCTGATGGCCCGCGCCGCCGGGTGAGTGCCGCGCTGCTGGGCACCGATCCGGTGAGCGCGGCGAGGTTGCTACTCGGCGCGAGGCTGACCGTCGGCGCGGTGACGGCGCGCATCGTCGAGGTCGAGGCGTACGGGGGTCCGCCGGACGGGCCCTGGCCGGATGCCGCGTCACATGCGTTTCGCGGTCAGACCGCCCGCAACGCGGTGATGTTCGGCCGGCCCGGGAGGCTCTACACCTACCGTAGTCATGGAATTCATGTCTGCGCCAACATCTCTTGCGGTCCGGACGGGTCGGCCGCCGCGGTGCTGCTGCGCGCCGCCGCGATCGAGCGGGGTTGCGGGTCCGCACGCCGACGCCGCGGCCCGGCGGTCGCGCCCGACGCGCTGGCCCGCGGTCCCGGCAACCTGTGTTCCGCGCTGGAGATTGCGATGGAGCACAACGGAACTGATGTCTTCGCCGCGGACTCGCCGGTGCGTCTGCAGCTCGACGGGCACCTCGAGGGGCCGGCGCTGGACCATGTCAGCGGTCCCCGGGTCGGGGTCAGCGCGGCGGCCGACCGCCCCTGGCGACTCTGGCTACCGGCGAGGGCTGAAGTGTCGGGCTACCGCCGCAGTCCGCGCGCTCCGGAGTCCGGCGCAAGCGACTGAACGCCGGAATGAGGGGACGATCGCGACAACCTCCGGCGCGGTGCTTACCATCTGCAGGTTGGTAGACAGTGTCCGTACCCGCCACGCCGTTGGAGGCCGCCCTGATCGAACTGTGGTCCGCCGACACTGCTCCCGACCCCGCTGTGCTGCACAGCGCGGGCGGATTCACCTGGTTCTACGTCGACCTGGTCGACGATCAGGGCGGCGGTGCCACGATCATCTGGTCATGGGGGCTGCCGTTCCTGCCCGGGTATGCCGGGGCGGCCCGCGCCGGGCGCCCGCAGCGGCCGATCGACCGGCCCAGCGTCAACGTCGTCGTCTACGGCGAGCAACGTGAGCGGTTCTATCTGCTCTCCGAACTTGCGCCCGATGAGTGCGAGTGGAGCGCCGACGGCCGATCCTGGCGCCTCGGCGGCTGCTCGTTTCACTGGACCGACACCGACGGTGCCGGCGGCGCCGGGCCGACCCGTGAGTTGCGGGCTGACCTCGACCTGGCGCTGCCCACCGGGGGGCGCGCCACCGGCAAGCTGTGGCTGTCCGGATCGCTGCGCCGCGACTCGCCGGGCATGGTCGCACCCGAGGGCGCGGCGTCGACGCACTGGTGGACGCCGATGGTCGCCGCCAGCCGGGGCGGGCTCGAGTTGCAAACCCCCCGCGGGGCAATGCACGTCGAGGGCAGGGGATACCACGATCGCAACAGCGCGATGCTGCCGCTGCAGGCGCTCGGCATCAAGAGCTGGTGGTGGGGCCGTATCGCGCTGCCGGGCCGGGACGTGATCGCCTACCGGCTCATCCCCGCTGGGGCCGGGGCCACCCCGCGCGATCTGGTGGTCGAACTCGCGGCCGACGGTTCGAGTCGCGCCACCGAGGGCGCCGCACTGCAGACCGGTTCGCCGCGGCGCAATATCTGGGGGCTGCGCTCGCCGCGCACCGCGTCATTCCCCGACCCGGACGGAAAACAGGTGCACGTCGAGATCGGCTCGGTTCTCGACGACGGTCCGTTCTATCAGCGTTACCTGCTGCGCGGCCGCTGCGGAGCCGACGAGGGATACGGCATCGGCGAGCATCTGGTGCCCGGCCGCGTCGATGGCGCGCTGCTGCGCCCTCTGGTCCGGATGCGCGTGCACAGGGCCGTCGGCCCCAATTCGATGTGGCTGCCGCTGTTCTGCGGGGACAGTGCCGGACGCGTGCGCCGCCTGCTGAGCCGGTCGCACGAATGACACCGCACGAATGACGCCGTGCGCAGGAATGCGCGGATGACCCTCGGCGGATCCTGGACGCCGGTCCTGGCCGCGCTGTGCGCACTGCCCGCCCTGCCGGCGCTGGGGTTGGTGTTGTTCAACGCGCTGTTCTGGACTCGCGGCCACGCCCTCGCCGCCGCCGCTGCGGCGGCGCCCGGCGGAGTCAGCGTGCTGATCCCGGCCCGCGACGAGGCCGGCACCATCGAGCGCTGCGTGCGCGCCGCCGACGCGGCGAGCGGGCCGGTCGCCGAGATCATCGTCTACGACGACGAGTCCACCGACGGCACAGCAGACGTGCTGCGCCGTCTGCAGGACGAACTGCCGCGCCTGCGGGTGATCCGCGGCGACGGCCTACCTGTGGGCTGGGTCGGCAAACCCTATGCGCTGCAGCGGCTCTCCGCGGCCGCCGCCGGCGAGGTACTGCTGAACGTCGATGCGGATGTCACCCTGAGCGAGGACGGCGTGCTGCGGATGCTGTCGCTTCTCGGCTCGGCCGATCAGGTCCCCGGGGGGCTCGGCGCGTCGGTGGTGACGGCGGTACCCCGCCAGCGCACCGGAAGCTTCTTCGAGCAGATGATGATCCCGCTGCTGCACCTGTCCTACGTCGCGTGGTTGCCGATGCCGCTGATCTACCGCACCCGCGACCCGCGGGTGCTGGCGGCCAACGGGCAGCTGCTGATGATCCGCCGGTCCCATCTCGAGGCGATCGGCGGCTGGGCGCGGGTGCGCGCCGCACTCGTCGACGACATGGCGCTGTGCCGTGCGGTCAAACAGAGCGGCCGGCGGGTCGTCTTCGCCGATGGCGACCGGATGGCGCAGTGCCGGATGTACTCCGACGCCGGCTCGCTGTGGCGCGGCTTCACCAAGAACTTCTACGAGGGAATCGGCGGGAACCCGCTGGCGCTGATCCTGGTGATGATCCTGCACCTGCTGATCTTCGTCACGCCGTACGTCGTGCTGCCCATCGCGGCGGTGCGCGGCGACTGGCGGCTGGCCGCGGCGGCCGCCGTCGGGGTGGCCGCCAATGTGCTGCTGCGGCTGATCATGGCGGCGCGTTACCGGCACAGCCTGCTCAGCGTGCTGCTGCACCCGGTGGCGGTGCTGATGATGATGGGTGTGCTGCTGGACAGCTTCCGGTGCAGCCGCCGCGGCGACATCCGCTGGCGCGGGCGGTCGTACGCCGCCCGCGCGCAGCGGGAGGCGGCATGAGCGCTGCGCATCCCGCCGCGGATCGGGCGGCGCTCGCGCGGGCGGGGGACACCCGGCGACCGGCGTTCCTGCGTCTCGCCCGCGGTTACACCCGGCGCCGGCTGTCACGCGCGCTGGACGGTCTGTGGGTGAGCGGTCTGGACGAGGCGCGTGCCGCACTGGCCGGCCGGCCGCTGATCTTCGCGGCCAACCATGTGGCGTGGTGGGATGCGCTGCTGCTGCTGCCGCTCGACGAGGCGCTCGGCGGTCTGGGCTGGGCGATCATGGACTCGGCCAACCTGCGCACGCTGCCGTTCCTCGGCTGGGTGGGCGCGCTGCCGCTGGACCGCAGCAGCCCCGAACGCAGCCGGGAGTGCCTGCAGTCCAGCGCCGCCCTGCTCGACCGGCCGGGCCGCGGTATGTGGATGTTCCCGCAGGGCCGGCAGCGCCCCGCGCACCTGCGCCCACTGGACCTCAAGACCGGCCTGCAGACCCTGCACGAGCACAGCCACGTCGACATCGTCGCGGTCAGCATCAACTACCTGTTCCTGGAGAAGGACCGTCCGGCCGCGATCGTGCACTTCTCGACGCCGATCCCCGGCAGCAGCGCCGCAGGCCCGGCACTGTTGTCGGCGGTGGAGACCGCGCTTCTCGACGGACTCGCGGCCATCGACACCGCCGCCGCGGTGGCGACCGACGGCCGTCGCGCCCGCACGCATCCGCACGATCCCCTGCCGGGATTCGTCCCGCTGGTGTCGCCGGTGCGACGGATGCCGGCCTTCGGCCGCAGGGGACACCGTGGCGGCTGACCGAGACGGCGAGGTCCTCATCGTCGGCGCCGGCATCGGGGGGCTGACGGCGGCAGTGACCCTCGCCGCGCAGGGATTGCCTGTGCGGGTTCTCGAGGCCGCCGATCGGCCGGGGGGTAAAGCCGGCAGCGTCGAACTGGACGGCGTCCGCGTCGAGACCGGGCCCAGTGTGCTGACCCTGCCGGAGGTCTTCGGCGATGTGGTCGCCCGCGCCGGACTGCGCCTCGACGATGTGGTGACTCTGCGTCGCCTCGATCCGGGATTCCGGTACCGCTACACCGACGGGTGCGTCATCGACGTCGCGCATGACGCCGAACGCACCCTCGAAGAGGTCCGTTCATCGCTCGGGCCGCGGGCCGAAGCGGAACTGGCCTCGTTTCTGGCCTACAGCCGGCAGATCTGGGAGGCCGCCGCCCCGCACTTCGTCCTGGGCGCCGCGCCGACGTGGGCGGCGATGGCCGGTCTGGCCGTGCGCCATCCGCGCGCACTGCTGGCGGTCGACCCGATGCGCAGCATGGTCGCCGGAATCGACCGCCATGTCCGGGAGCCGCATCTGCGCATGCTGCTGCGCCGGTACGCGACCTACAACGGCAGTGACCCGCGCCGCGCACCGGCGACGCTGAACTGCATCGCCCACGTCGAGTTGGCACTGGGCGGCTTCGGGGTGCAAGGCGGTATCACCGCTTTGGTGTCGGCACTGGCCGGGATCGTCGAGGCCCGCGGGGGAGTCATCGAATGCGGGGCCACCGTCGAGCGGGTGCTGACCGGAGCGGAGGGGGTCAGAGGTGTCGCACTCGCGGGCGGCGGCCGACGCCGCGGCCGGGCTGTGGTGGTCAACGCCGACGTCGGTTGGCTGCGTGACGGCGCCCTGCCCGAGGCCCGCGGGCACCTGCCGGCGGCGGCGGCGCCCTCGATGTCGGGCTGGACCGCCGTGCTGCGAGCGGGCCGGGGGTCCGACAGGTTGCCGCACGAGGTGCTGTTCCCCGCCGACTACGACGCCGAGTTCGCCGACATCTTCGACCGTGACCGCCCGCCGGAGACGCCGACGGTGTACCTGTGCGCGCAGGAGCGCTGTCATGGCCTGACGGGCTGGGCCGATGCCGAACCTGTGTTCGTGATGGCCAATGCACCGGCCGAGCCGGCTGAGCGCCCGCGGGCCCCGCAGGTGTGGGACGCACTGGAAGCGGCGGTGCTGCAGAGGATTCGGGCGGCCGGGATGTGGAATGACGGTGACACGCTGGTGTGGCGGCGCACGCCCACGCAACTGGCCGCGCAATTCCCCGGCAGCCGCGGCGCCATCTACGGCGCGGCCAGCAACGACCGGTTCGCCGCCTTCAAACGCCCGCCGAACCGGGTACGGAGGCTGCCCGGCCTCTACCTGGCATCAGGCAGCGCGCATCCGGGCGGGGGATTGCCCATGGTGGCGCTGTCGGGATTGGCCGCCGCGGACTGTCTGCGCGCCGACCTCGGCCTGTCGGGGCCCGCCATCGGCGACCGAACCCGCTGATGCGGGAAGATCAACCCATGGGCACGATCCTCGACGAGTTGAACTGGCGTCAGCTCATCGCGCAGTCGACCGACCTCGACGCGCTCGCCACGGCAGCGGCGCAGCCGCCGATGACGGTGTACTGCGGGTTCGATCCGACCGCGCCCAGCCTGCACGCCGGCAACCTGGTGCCGCTGCTGACCCTGCAGCGCTTCCAGCGCGCGGGTCATCGGCCGATTGTCCTGGCCGGCGGAGCCACAGGACTCATCGGCGACCCGCGCGATTCGGGGGAGCGGACCATGAACACCGCCGACACCGTGGCCGCATGGTCCGACCGGATCCGCGGGCAGCTCGAGCGGTTCGTCGACTTCGGCGGCTCGCCGTCCGGTGCCGTCATCGAGAACAATCTCACCTGGACCCAGCCGCTCGGCACGATCGAGTTCCTCCGCGACATCGGTAAGCACTTCTCAGTCAACGTCATGCTCGACCGGGACACCATCCGCCGCCGCCTCGACGGCGACGGCATCTCCTACACCGAGTTCTCCTACATGCTGCTGCAGGCCAACGACTACGTGGAACTTCATCAGCGCCACGGCTGCACGCTGCAGATCGGCGGTTCCGACCAGTGGGGCAACATCATCGCCGGCGTCCGGCTGGTGCGCCAGAAGCTGGGTGCGGCGGTGCACGCGCTCACCGTGCCGCTCGTCACCGCCGCCGACGGCACCAAGTTCGGCAAGTCGACCGGGGGCGGCAGCCTGTGGCTCGACCCCGAGATGACGAGCCCGTACGCCTGGTACCAGTACTTCATCAATACCGCGGACGCCGACGTGATCCGCTACCTGCGGTGGTTCACCTTTCTGACCGCGGAGGAACTGGCCGAACTGGAGGAGGCCACCGCCAACCGGCCGCAGGAGCGGGCCGCCCAGCGCCGGCTGGCCCGCGAACTGACCACGCTCGTGCACGGCCAAGCCGCCACCGACGCCGTCGAGGACGCATCGGCCGCCCTGTTCGGCCGCGGCGAGCTGTCCCGGCTCGACGAGCCGACGCTGGCCTCGGCGCTGCGTGAGACCACCGTCGCCGAACTGCCCCCCGGGGGCCCGGACTGCATCGTCGACCTGCTGGTCGCTACCGGCCTGTCGGCCAGCAAGGGCGCGGCCAAGCGGACCATCGCCGAGGGCGGGGTCTCGGTCAACAACGAGCGGGTGGACAGCGAGGAGTGGGTGGCGCAGCCCACGCACTTCCTGCACGGCCGCTGGCTGGTGCTGCGGCGGGGCAAGCGGAATATCGCCGGTGTCCACCGGGTTGGATGAGGTCGGGCGTTTGACTCCGTCCCCCGGCTGACGTAACTTAAAAGGGTCGTTGCGACGCGGTCCCCGCAGAGCGCGACGGCACCTCCAGGAATGGTTCCGGACTCCGGGGCGTTCTACTTGTCCGCACTACGAGCACGTGGCAATTGCCACGGGTTGGTTGCGCGGCCGGAGATGCGGGTGTGTTGTTTGAGAACTCAATAGTGTGTTTGGTGGTTTTTGTTTGTTGTTTGTTTGTGGTTGTGTCTGGCTCCCCCGGGTTGGGCATGACTGTTGTGCCAGTTTTTTCTGGTGTTTTGGTCA
>VEQU01000038.1 GCA_018883075.1 Mycobacterium sp. | reverse complement strand
CGCGCGTGCCGCCGATTCGTCGCGCTCGCGCCGCGCTCAGGGCAGCAAGGCCGCCGGAGCGGCGAAGGCCGCGACATCGGGCCCCGCCGGCACTGCACCGGCGAAGGCCCCGGCCAAGAAGGCTCCCGCGAACAAGGCGCCGGCCAAGAAGGCGACCGAGGCTGTCGCCGAGAAGGCACCGGCGAAGAAGGCCGCTGCTAAGAAGGCTCCCGCGAAGAAGGCTCCGGCCAAGAAGGAGGGCTCGGAGTAATGGGCCAGAAGATCAACCCGCACGGCTTCCGCCTCGGCATCACCACCGACTGGAAGTCCCGGTGGTACGCCGACAAGCAGTACGCCGACTACGTCAAGGAAGACGTCGCGATCCGCCGTCTGCTGGCCACCGGCTTGGAACGCGCCGGCATCGCCGACGTGGAAATCGAGCGCACCCGCGACCGGGTCCGTGTCGACATCCACACCGCGCGGCCGGGCATCGTCATCGGCCGTCGCGGCACCGAGGCCGACCGCATCCGCACCGACCTGGAGAAGCTCACCGGCAAGCAGGTGCAGCTCAACATCCTCGAGGTCAAGAACCCCGAGTCGCAGGCTCAGCTGGTGGCCCAGGGTGTGGCCGAGCAGCTGAGCAACCGCGTGGCGTTCCGCCGCGCGATGCGCAAGGCCATCCAGTCCGCGATGCGCCAGCCCAACGTCAAGGGCATCCGGGTGCAGTGCTCCGGCCGTCTGGGCGGCGCGGAGATGAGCCGCTCGGAGTTCTACCGCGAGGGCCGGGTGCCGCTGCACACGCTGCGCGCCGACATCGACTACGGCCTCTACGAGGCCAAGACCACCTTCGGCCGCATCGGCGTGAAGGTGTGGATCTACAAGGGTGACGTCGTCGGCGGCAAGCGTGAACTGGCCGCCGCCGTTCCGGCCGCCGACCGGCCGCGCCGCGAGCGTCCGACCGGCACCCGTCCGCGTCGCAGCGGGTCGTCGGGCACCACCGCTACCAGTACCGAGGCCGGACGCGCCGCGGAGGCCGAACTTCCGGCCGAGCCGGTGGCCGAGCAGGTCGCTGCTGCCGAACCGGCTACCGAGAGCACGGAGAACTGATCATGTTGATCCCCCGCAAGGTCAAGCACCGCAAGCAGCACCACCCCAGGCAGCGTGGTATCGCCAGCGGTGGCACCAGCGTGACGTTCGGCGACTACGGTATCCAGGCACTTGAGCACGCCTACATCACCAACCGGCAGATCGAGTCCGCCCGTATCGCCATCAACCGCCACATCAAGCGCGGCGGCAAGGTGTGGATCAACATCTTCCCGGACCGTCCGCTGACCAAGAAGCCGGCCGAGACCCGCATGGGTTCCGGCAAGGGCTCGCCCGAGTGGTGGGTGGCCAACGTGAAGCCCGGACGGGTGCTCTTCGAGCTGAGCTACCCCGACCAGAAGATCGCCCGTGAGGCACTGACGCGTGCGATCCACAAGCTGCCGATCAAGGCACGCATCGTGACCCGAGAGGAGCAGTTCTGATGGCAGTGGGCACCAGCGCAGGCGAGTTGCGCGAGCTCACCGAGGATGAGCTGACCGACAAGCTGCGCGAGTTCAAGGAAGAACTGTTCAATCTGCGCTTCCAGTCGGCCACCGGCCAGCTGGCCAACAACCGTCGGCTGCGGGTCGTCCGGCAGGAGATCGCACGCATCTACACGGTGCTTCGCGAACGTGAGCTGGGTCTGGCCACCGGACCCACAGGTGAGGATTCGTAAATGGCAGAGAGCAAGACGGGCACCAAGGGCCCCAAGCACACCCCGGCAACCGAGAAGCCGCGTGGCGCCCGCAAGACGGCGATCGGCTACGTGGTCAGCGACAAGATGGAGAAGACCATCGTCGTCGAACTCGAGTCGCGGGCCAAGCACCCGAAGTACGGCAAGATCATCAAAACCACCAAGAAGGTGAAGGCCCACGACGAGAACGGCACCGCCGGAATCGGCGACCGCGTCTCTCTGATGGAGACCCGCCCGCTGTCCGCCACCAAGCGCTGGCGGCTGGTCGAGGTCCTCGAGCGCGCCAAGTAACGCAGCCGCGAGACAGCGCCCACCCTCATTCCGGGGGTGGGCGCTGTCTATTGCCGACCGGGTAGCGTCGGCGGCATGACCGCCGCGTTCCAAGGCAAGATCTCCCTCGACATCCGCGACTCCGAACCCGACTGGGGACCGTACGCCGCCCCGAGCGCTCCGGACAACGCGCCCAACGTCCTCTATCTGGTGTGGGACGACGTCGGCATCGCCACCTGGGACTGCTTCGGCGGCCTGGTCGAGATGCCCGCGATGACGCGGATCGCCGAGCGTGGCGTGCGTCTGACGCAGTTCCACACCACCGCGCTGTGCTCGCCCACCCGGGCGGCGCTGCTCACCGGGCGCAACGCCACGTCGGTGGGAATGGCCGTGGTGGAGGAGTTCACCGAGGGTTTCCCCGGCATCAACGGCCGGATCCCGGATGACACGGCGCTGATCTCCGAAGTGCTCGCTGAGCGCGGCTACAACACCTACTGCCTCGGCAAGTGGCACATGACCCCGCTGGAGGAGTCAAGTCTGGCCGCCACCAAACGGCACTGGCCGCTGTCGCGTGGATTCGAGCGGTTCTACGGATTCCTCGGTGGCGAGACCGACCAGTGGTACCCCGAACTCGTCTACGACAACCACCCCGTCGAGCCGCCCGCCACGCCCGAGGACGGCTACCACCTGTCAGCGGACCTCGCCGACAGGACCATCGAGTTCATCCGCGACGCGAAGATGATCGCCCCGGACAAACCGTGGTTCACCTACCTGTGCCCCGGCGCCGGACACGCACCGCACCATGTGTTCACTGAGTGGGCGGACAAATACGCCGGCCGTTTCGACATGGGCTACGAGGCCTACCGCGAGATCGTACTGGCCAACCAGAAGAATCTCGGCGTCGTGCCGGCCGACACCGAACTGTCTCCGATCAACCCGTACCTCGACGTTAAGGGCCCCAACGGGGAGCCGTGGCCGCTACAGGACACCGTGCGACCCTGGGACGGTCTGACCGACGATGAGAAGCGCCTCTTCGCCCGGATGGCCGAGGTGTTCGCCGGCTTCCTGTCCTACACCGACGCCCAGATCGGCCGGGTGCTGGACTACCTCGAGGAGTCCGGGCAGCTGGACAACACCATCATCGTGGTCATCTCCGACAACGGAGCCAGTGGGGAGGGCGGACCCAACGGATCAGTCAACGAGGTCAAGTTCTTCAACGGCCTCATCGACACCGTCGAAGAGAGCCTGCGGTTCTACGACGAACTCGGTGGCCCGCAGACTTACAACCACTATCCGATCGGCTGGGCGATGGCGTTCAACACGCCCTACAAGCTCTACAAGCGCTACGCCTCACACGAGGGCGGAATCGCCGACACCGCGATCATCTCCTGGCCCGCGGGCATCAAGTCGCACGGGGAGCTGCGCGACAACTACGTCAACGTCTGCGATATCACCCCGACGGTGTACGACCTGCTCGGCATCACCCCGCCCGAGACCGTCAAGGCGGTCACGCAGAAGCCGCTTGAGGGTGTGAGTTTCGCAGCGGCACTGAATGATCCGAGGGCGACTATCGGTAAGGAGACGCAGTTCTACACGATGCTGGGAACACGCGGTATCTGGCATAGGGGCTGGTTTGCCAACACCGTGCATGCCGCGACGCCCTCAGGTTGGTCGAATTTCGACAAGGACCGCTGGGAGCTGTTCCACATCGACGCCGACCGCAGCCAATGCCACGATCTGGCCGCCGAGCACCCGGACAGGCTGGCACAGATGCAGAAGCTGTGGTTCGCCGAAGCCGACAAGTACAACGGCCTGCCGCTGGCCGACTTCAGCATCGGTGAGGTGATCGGACGGCCACGGCCCACGCTGTCCGGCGATCGCTCCCGCTACGTCTACTACCCGCATACCGCCCCCGTGCCTCTCGGTGCGTGCGTGAACATCGCCGGCCGGTCCTTCTCGGTGCTGGCCGAGGTCGACGTGGAGACCGCTGACGTTCACGGCGTGCTGCTCAAGCAGGGCGCCGGCCACGGCGGCTACACGCTGTTCGTCGCCGACGGGCGGCTGCACTTCGTGTACAACTTCTTCGGCGAAACCGAACAGCAGGTGTCATCGCCGAATCCGGTTCCACTGGGGCGGCACACCCTGGGCGTGGGCTACGCCAGGACCGGAACGGTGGAGGGCAGCTTCATCCCACAGGGGGATGCGACGTTATACATCGACGGCGATGCGGTGGCCACTATGTCCGGCGTGAAGGCGCATCCATTCATCTTCGGTATCGCCGGCGGCGGGGTCAGTGTGGGCCGCAACCTGGGCCAGCCGGTGTCGCGGGCCTACTCCGCTCCGTTCGAATTCACCGGCGGCGCCATCGTGCGCGTCGTGGTCGACGTCTCCGGCGAGCCCTACCTCGACGCCGAACGGCAATTGGCGACCGCATTCGCCAAGGACTGACGTGCTGACCGAACTGGTGGAACTGCCCGCCGGCGAGTTCCGGATGGGGTCGACCAGCTTCTACCCCGAGGAAGCGCCCATCCACACCGTGACCGTTGGCGCGTTCGCCATCGAGCGCTACCCGGTGACCAACGCGCAGTTCGCCGAGTTCGTCGACGCCACCGGCTACGTCACCGTCGCCGAGCGCCCGCTGGATCCGGCGCTGTATCCCGGTGTGGCGGCCGAGGATCTGCTGCCCGGGGCGCTGGTGTTCACGCCCACCGACGGGCCCGTCGACCTGAATGACTGGCGGCAGTGGTGGGACTGGGCGCCGGGCGCGCACTGGCGCGCCCCGTTCGGGGAAGGCAGTGACATCGCCGGGAAAGAGGACCATCCCGTCGTGCAGATCGCCTATCCGGACGCCGGGGCGTACGCGGCGTGGGCCGGGCGGCGGCTACCGACCGAGGCCGAATGGGAGTACGCCGCGCGGGCCACCGCCACCACCACCTACTCGTGGGGCGAGGAACCCCGCGTCGACGGCCGGCTGATGGCCAACACCTGGCAAGGTCAGTTCCCGTACCGCAACGAGGGCGCCCAGGGGGTGGGCACCGAGCGTTGGGCCGGCACCTCCCCGGTGGGCGCCTTCCCGCCCAACGGCTTCGGCCTCTTCGACATGATCGGCAACGTCTGGGAGTGGACCACCACCCGGTACTCCACCCACCACGTGCTGGACGCGCCCACCAGTTCCTGCTGCCCGATCCCCGCCGACCCGGATCCGACCGTCGTCCAGACCCTCAAGGGCGGCTCGCACCTGTGCGCCCCGGAGTACTGCCACCGCTACCGGCCGCCCGCCCGATCGCCGCAGTCCCAGGACAGCTCCACCACCCACATCGGGTTCCGCTGCGTGGTGTCGCCCTGAGCAGGGCTTCTGCCCGGATTTGGCTGGCAGCGGGCCTTTCACCTAGTATCTAGAGGTTGCCTCGGGCAGACCTCGGCCGGTGCGGAGACGCATCAGCCCCGCGTGCCCTGAAGTAGCAGTTCTCTGAGAAGAGACAAGACCGAGCATGACAGGTTCGTTCAGCCTGCGCTGAGCCAGTGCTGCGTGCCAAACCGAGGGAGATCTGGTGATTCAGCAGGAATCGCGGCTCAAGGTCGCCGACAACACCGGCGCCAAGGAGATCCTGTGCATCCGGGTGCTCGGCGGCTCGTCGCGGCGCTACGCCGGCATCGGCGACGTCATCGTCGCCACCGTCAAGGACGCTATCCCCGGCGGCAACGTCAAGCGCGGTGAGGTGGTCAAAGCCGTGGTGGTGCGCACCGTCAAGGAACGCCGCCGCGCCGACGGCAGCTATATCAAGTTCGACGAGAACGCCGCGGTGATCATCAAGAACGACAACGAACCGCGCGGCACCCGCATCTTCGGCCCGGTCGGCCGCGAACTGCGTGAGAAGAAGTTCATGAAGATCGTCTCGCTGGCCCCGGAGGTGCTGTAGATGAAGGTCCACAAGGGCGACACCGTCCTGGTCATCGCCGGTAAGGACAAGGGCGCCAAGGGCAAGGTCATCCAGGCCTACCCCACCCGTAAACGGGTCCTGGTCGAGGGCGTCAACCGGATCAAGAAGCACACCGCGCAGTCGGCGAACGAGCGCGGCGCCTCCTCCGGCGGCATCGTCACCCAGGAGGCCCCGATCCACGTCTCCAACGTCATGGTGGTGGACTCAGACGGCAAACCCACCCGCGTCGGCTATCGCATCGACGAGAAGAGCGGCAAGAAGGTCCGCATCTCCAAGCGCAACGGCAAGGACATCTGATGACCACTGCTGAGAAGACCCAGCCCCGGCTGAAGCAGCGCTACCGCAGCGAGATCCGCGACGCGCTGCACAAGGAGTTCAACTACGCCAACGTGATGCAGATCCCGGGCGTGGTGAAGGTCGTCGTGAACATGGGCGTCGGTGACGCCGCCCGCGACGCCAAGCTGATCAACGGCGCGGTCAACGACCTCGCCCTGATCACCGGCCAGAAGCCGGAGATCCGCAAGGCCACCAAGTCCATCGCCCAGTTCAAGCTGCGCGAGGGCATGCCGATCGGTGCGCGGGTGACCTTGCGCGGCGACCGGATGTGGGAGTTTTTGGACCGCCTGGTCTCCATCGCGCTGCCGCGTATCCGCGACTTTCGGGGCCTGAGCCCCAAGCAGTTCGACGGGCACGGCAACTACACCTTCGGCCTGGCCGAGCAGTCGGTGTTCCACGAGATCGACGTGGACTCCATCGACCGGCCGCGCGGTATGGACATCACCGTCGTCACCTCGGCGACCAACGACGACGAAGGTCGCGCGCTGCTGCGGGCCCTCGGCTTCCCGTTCAAGGAGAAGTGAGCAATGGCAAAGAAGGCTCTGGTCAACAAGGCCAACAAGAAGCCGAAGTTCGCCGTGCGGGCCTACACCCGCTGCAACAAGTGCGGTCGTCCGCACGCCGTCTACCGCAAGTTCGGCCTGTGCCGCATCTGCCTGCGCGAGATGGCGCATGCCGGCGAACTGCCGGGCGTGCAGAAGTCGAGCTGGTGAGAGGGGAGGCTGAGAAAAAATGACGATGACTGATCCGATCGCTGACTTCCTGACTCGGCTGCGCAACGCCAACTCGGCGTTCCACGAGGAAGTGACACTGCCGCACTCGAAGATCAAGGCCAATATCGCCGAGATCCTCAAGCGCGAGGGCTACATCAGCGACTACCGCACCGAGGACGCCCGGGTGGGCAAGGCTCTGGTGGTCAAGCTCAAGTACGGCCCGAACCGCGAGCGTAGCCTCGCCGGTCTGCGCCGGGTGTCCAAGCCGGGTCTGCGGGTGTACGCGAAGTCCACCAACCTGCCCCGGGTTCTCGGCGGACTGGGCGTGGCGATCATCTCCACGTCCTCGGGTCTTCGCACCGACCGCCAGGCCGCCCGTGAGGGCGTCGGCGGCGAAGTACTGGCGTACGTGTGGTGAGAAGGGCCTAGAACATGTCGCGTATTGGTAAGCAGCCGGTCCCGGTTCCCAGCGGGGTCGACGTCACCATCGACGGCCAGAACCTCGCCGTCAAGGGACCCAAGGGCGCCCTGGCGCTCGAGGTCGCCGAGCCGATCACGGTGACCCGGGGCGAGGACGGCGCCATCCTGGTCACCCGTCCCGACGACGAGCGGCGAAGCCGCTCGCTGCACGGGCTGTCGCGGACCCTGGTGGCCAACCTGATCACCGGTGTCACCGAGGGGTACACCACCAAGATGGAGATCTTCGGCGTCGGTTACCGCGTGCAGCAGAAGGGCAGCAACCTCGAGTTCGCCCTCGGCTACAGCCATCCCGTCGTCGTCGAGCCGCCCGAGGGCATCACGTTCGCGGTGGAGAGCCCGACGAAGTTCTCAGTGTCGGGCATCGACAAGCAGAAGGTCGGTCAGATCTCGGCGGTCATCCGCCGCCTGCGCCGCCCGGACCCCTACAAGGGCAAGGGCGTGCGTTACGAGGGCGAGCAGATCCGTCGCAAGGTCGGAAAGACAGGTAAGTAGTCATGGCTGAAACCCTCGACCGCAAGCCGGTCGGCAAGACCGCGTCGGCCGCACGCCGGGTGGCGCGGCTGCGCCGTCACGCCCGGCTGCGCAAGAAGATCGCCGGCACCGCCGAGCGCCCGCGCCTGGTGGTCAACCGCTCCTCACGGCACATCCACGTGCAGCTCGTCAACGACGAGAACGGCACCACCATCGCCGCCGCGTCGTCCATCGAGGCCGACGTGCGTGCGATCACCGGAGACAAGAAGGCGCACAGCAAGCGGGTGGGCCAGCTGATCGCCGAGCGCGCGAAGGCCGCCGGCATCGACGCCGTGGTGTTCGACCGCGGCGGTAACACCTATGGCGGGCGGATCGCCGCACTGGCCGATGCCGCCCGCGAGAGCGGACTGAAATTCTGATGAATAACGGAAGGACCGCATGATGGCGGACCAGACTCCTGCTACCGGCACCGACGCGGCGCCTGATACCGGTGCTCCTTCGGCAGGCACCCGCACCGACGAGCAGCGCGGCGGTGACCGTGGCGGCCGCGACGGCGGCCGGGGCCGGCGCGACGACCGCGACCGCGGCGGCCGTGGCGGTCGCGACGGCGGCGAGAAGAGCAACTACCTGGAGCGCGTCGTCA
Organism: Mycobacterium sp.; assembly: GCA_018883075.1. GTDB lineage: Bacteria > Actinomycetota > Actinomycetes > Mycobacteriales > Mycobacteriaceae > Mycobacterium. The sequence continues at coordinate 11,933 of VEQU01000038.1, read as the reverse complement.
CCATCAACCGCGTCTCCAAGGTGGTCAAGGGCGGTCGGCGGTTCAGCTTCACCGCGCTGGTGATCGTCGGCGACGGCCACGGCATGGTCGGCGTCGGCTACGGCAAGGCCAAGGAGGTGCCCGCGGCGATCGCCAAGGGTGTCGAGGAGGCCCGCAAGAACTTCTTCCGCGTCCCGCTCATCGGCGGCCCCGTCACCCACCCCGTTCAGGGTGAGGCCGCCGCCGGTGTGGTGATGCTGCGTCCCGCCAGCCCAGGCACCGGGGTCATCGCGGGCGGCGCCTGCCGCGCCGTGCTGGAGTGCGCCGGTGTCCACGACGTGCTGGCCAAGTCGCTGGGCAGCGACAACGCGATCAACGTGGTGCACGCCACCGTGGCCGCGCTGAAGATGCTGCAGCGTCCCGAGGAAGTGGCCGCCCGCCGCGGGCTGCCCATCGAAGACGTCGCGCCGGCCGGCATGCTCAAGGCGCGGCGCGAGAGCGAGGCGCTGGCCGCCGCTGCCGCGCGAGAAGGAAGCCCGTCATGACCGAACTGAAGATCACACAGGTGCGCGGCACCGTCGGGGCGCGCTGGAAGCAGCGCGAGACCCTGCGGTCCCTGGGCCTGCGCAAGATTCGCCAGTCGGTGATCCGCGAGGACAACCCGCAGACCCGCGGGATGATCAAGGTCGTGCATCACCTCGTCGAGGTTGAAGAGGTGTCGCGATGAGCGCTCGCGCGAAGAGCAACGAGGAAACCGGCGCGGGCGTCATCAAGCTGCACGATTTGCGTCCCGCGCCGGGGGAGAAGAAGGCCAAGACCCGCGTCGGACGCGGTGAGGGCTCCAAGGGCAAGACCGCCGGCCGCGGCACCAAGGGCACCAAGGCCCGCAAGAACGTGCCCGCCGCCTTCGAAGGCGGGCAGATGCCGATCCACATGCGGCTGCCCAAGCTCAAGGGTTTCCGCAACCGGTTCCGCACCGAGTACGAGGTGGTCAATGTCGGCGATATCGCCCGGCTGTTCCCCACCGGCGGTGACGTCACCCTCGCCGACCTCGTCGAGAAGGGTGCCGTGCGGAAGAACTCCCTGGTGAAGGTGCTCGGCGACGGGAAGCTGACGGTCAAGGTCAACGTGTCCGCGCACAAGTTCAGCGGCAGCGCACGGGAGAAGATCACCGCGGCGGGCGGCTCGGCCACCGAACTTTCCTGACCGGGTTGCACCGGTAACTTGGGAGGCATGTTCGCCTTCCGGCCCGCAGTCCCCGACGACCTGCGCGATCTTGTTCGCAAGGTCGACACTGTCCGCCACCGCGGCGTGCCCGACGGGTGCATCCTCGAACTCGACCTGCAGTCGGCGCCGCCGGAGACGGCCGGCTTCGACCCGTTGCGTCTGATCACCGGTGCAGGCCGTCCGCTGCTGCTGCGCGACGCCGTCGGCGCGATCCACCGCGCCGCCGAGGATCGCCGCGTCGCGGGCCTGATCGCCCGCGTGCAGATGCCGGCCGCCCCGCCGGCCGCGGTCCAGGAACTGCGCGAGGCGATCACCGCCTTCGCCGCGGCCAAACCCTCACTGGCGTGGGCGGAGACCTATCCCGGCACGCTGTCGTACTACCTGGCGTCGGCCTTCGGCGAGGTGTGGATGCAACCCTCGGGCACCGTCGGGCTGATCGGCTTCGCCACCAACGCGCTGTTTTTGCGCGACGCGCTGGACAAGGCGGGCATCCAGGCGCAGTTCGTGGCACGCGGCGAGTACAAGTCCGCGGCGAACCTGTTCACCGAATCGCGTTACACCGACGCCCACCGGGAAGCCGACACCGCGCTGATCGACAGCCTGCATGCCCAGGTGTTCGGCGGTATCGCGGAGTCGCGTGGTATCCCCCGGGAGATGCTGAACTCTCTGGCCGACCGCGCTCCGCTGTTACGCGACGATGCGGTCGAGGCGAAACTGTTGGACCGCATCGGATTTCGCGACGAGGCCTACCGGAGAATCGCCGAACTCACCGGCGCTAAGGCCGCCGATCCCGACGGCGAGGAAGCCCCGCCGCGGCTGTTTTTGTCCCGGTACGCCCGTGCCGGTGATCGCGGGCCGTCTATCCCGGGCCGCTCCCGCAAGCCGGCTGTCGCCGTCGTCACGGTCGCCGGGCCGATCGTCAGCGGGCGCGGCGGCCCGCAGGCCTTCCCGATCTCGCGATCCAGTGCCGGTGCCGACGCCATCGCCGCCGCTCTGCGGGATGCCGCGCGCGACGACGACGTGAAGGCGGTCGTGCTGCGCGTCGACAGCCCGGGTGGCTCGGTCACCGGTTCGGAGACCATCTGGCGGGAGGTGTCGCGCATCCGCGAGGCCGGCACACCGGTGGTGGCCTCGATGGGCGCCGTCGCGGCATCCGGCGGCTATTACGTGTCGATGGCGGCTCAGCACATCGTCGCCAACCCCGGCACCATCACCGGCTCGATCGGGGTGGTCACCGGAAAGCTCGTCGCACGTGACCTGCGCGACCGGCTCGGGGTGGGCTCGGACAGTGTGCGCACCAACGCCAACGCCGACGCCTGGTCGGCCACCGCGCCGTTCACCGACGCCCAGAAGCAGATGGTGGAGGAAGAGGCGGACCTGTTCTATGACGACTTCGTGCGGCGGGTGGCCGAGGCGCGCGGGATGTCGGTCGAGGCGGTGGATGCGGTGGCCCGCGGCCGGGTGTGGACCGGCGCGGACGCCGCCGAGCGTGGCCTCGTCGACGAACTCGGCGGGTTGCGCACGGCGCTGCGCCGGGCAAAGACGCTCGCCGGACTCGACCCGGACGAGCCGGTCCGCCTGGCCGGTTCGCCGGGGTCGTCGCTGCGTGACGTGCTGTGGCCCAGGACGTCGTCCCAGCCGGCCTCGCTGGGCGACGCCGTCACCGCCGCCCTGGCCGGCGTGGCCGTTGGTGCGGCGGCGCGCCTGCTGGAGCGCGCCGAGCAACCCGGCGTCTGGGCGCTGTGGACGGGGGACTGGCGGTTCTAGAAACCTAGGCCGCCTAAGCATGGGCAGATTCCCGGCCTGCCTGGGGTAACTGTTAGGCTCGTAGACTGACGAACGCGCTGCGTGCGCGTTGAACGACGGACCACCCCAGCGCTGGCCAGACCAGCCACATCGGCATGCGCAGACCTGCAGTCGGCGGCCCAGGAGGAAGAGTGCTTTCGGCTTTCATCTCGTCGCTGCGGACGCCTGACCTGAGGCGGAAGATACTCTTCACCCTGGCGATGGTGATCCTGTACCGGGTGGGCGCGTCGCTGCCCTCGCCGGGCGTCAACTTCAAGAACGTCAACCAGTGCATCGACCAACTCAGCGGCGGATCCGGCGCCCAGCTGTACTCCCTGATCAACCTGTTCTCCGGCGGCGCGCTGCTGCAGTTGTCGGTGTTCGCCATCGGTGTGATGCCCTACATTACCGCCAGCATCATCACCCAGCTGCTCGCCGTGGTCATCCCGCGCTTCGAGCAGCTGCAGAAGGAAGGCCAGGCCGGCCAGGCCAAGATCGCCCAGTACACCCGGTATCTGTCGGTCGCGCTGGCGCTGCTGCAGGCCACCAGCATCGTGGCGCTGGCTGCCAACGGCGGCCTGCTGCAGGGCTGCACCCTGGACATCCTGGAGAACCAGAGCATCTTCACGCTGGTGGTGATCGTGCTGGTGATGACCGCCGGCGCCGCCCTGGTGATGTGGATGGCCGAGCTCATCACCGAGCGCGGCATCGGCAACGGCATGTCGCTGCTTATCTTCGCCGGTATCGCCTCCCGCATCCCGATCGAGGGCAAGACCATCCTGGACACCCGCGGCGGCATGATCTTCACGGCCGTCTGCGTGGCGGCGCTGATCATCCTGGTCGGAGTCGTCTTCGTCGAGATGGGCCAGCGCCGCATCCCGGTGCAGTACGCCAAGCGCATGGTCGGCCGGCGCATGTACGGCGGCACCTCCACCTACCTGCCGCTGAAAGTCAACCAGGCCGGCGTCATCCCGGTCATCTTCGCCTCGTCGCTGATCTACGTGCCCAACCTGGTGACCCAGCTGGTCCGCAGCGGCAGGGGAGAGGGCGCCGGCAGCGGCTGGTGGGACCGCTTCGTCGCCGACCACCTGACCAACCCGGCGGACCCGGGCTACGTCATCGTCTACTTCGGCCTCATCATCTTCTTCACCTTCTTCTACACCTCGGTGACCTTCAACCCGCAGGACCGGGCCGACGAGATGAAGAAGTTCGGCGGCTTCATCCCCGGTATCCGGCCCGGCAAGCCCACCGCGGATTACCTGCAGTACGTGCTCAGCCGGATCACCCTGGTCGGGTCGATCTACCTCGGTGTGATCGCGGTCCTGCCGAATGTGTTCCTGCAGGCCGGAAGCAGCGGTAGCCTGCAGAACATTCCGTTCGGCGGCACGGCGGTTCTGATCATGATCGGCGTCGGCCTCGACACCATCAAGCAGATCGAGAGCCAGCTGATGCAGCGCAACTACGAGGGCTTCCTCAAGTGAGGATCGTCCTGTTGGGCCCGCCGGGAGCCGGCAAGGGCACGCAGGCGGTCAGGCTCGCCGAGAAACTCGGTGTGCCGCAGATCTCCACCGGTGAACTGTTCCGCGAGAACATCGACGGCGGAACACCGCTCGGGCTGGAAGCCAAGAAATACCTCGACGCGGGTGATCTGGTGCCCGCGAGCCTCACCAACGCGCTGGTCGATGAGCGTCTCGACCACGCGGACGTCTCCGGCGGATTCATCCTCGACGGTTTCCCGCGCACGGTGGAGCAGGCCGAGGCCCTGCACGACATGCTGGGCCGTCGCGGCCTCAAACTCGACGCGGTGGTGGAGTTCCGCGTGCCCGAGGAGGAATTGGTGTCGCGGCTGGCCAGCCGCGGTCGCGCCGACGATACCGAGGAGATCATCCGCAACCGGTTCAAGGTCTACCGCGACGAAACGGCTCCGCTGCTGGACTACTACAACCACGAGCTGAAGACGGTGGACGCCGTCGGATCCCTCGACGAGGTCTTCACGCGGGCGCTGCAGGCACTCGGCCGCTGAAGACCGGCGCCCCATGGTCTCCCTGCCCGGATTACGCGGCCGCAAGACGGTGCCCGCCCGCTCGGCGGGTGAACTCGACGCGATGGCCGCCGCGGGTGCGGTGGTGGCCGCCGCCCTGCGCGCCGTGCAGCAGAACGCCGCGGCTGGGGTGTCTACCGCCGAACTCGACGAGGTCGCCGAGACCGTCATCCGCGAGGCCGGCGCGATCCCATCGTTCCTGGGTTACCACGGCTACCCGGCGAGCATCTGCTCGTCGGTGAACGAGCGTGTGGTGCACGGCATCCCGTCGGCAGCCGAGGCGCTGGTGTCCGGTGATCTGGTGTCGATCGACTGCGGGGCGATCCTCGACGGGTGGCACGGCGACGCCGCGGTGACCTTCGGGGTGGGCGAGCTCATTGCCGCCGATGAAGCACTGTCGGCGGCGACCCGTCAGGCCTTGGAGGCCGGTATCGCGGCGATGGTGCCCGGCAACCGGCTGACCGACGTCTCGCACGCCATCGAGCGGGGTACCCGGGCTGCCGAGCGCAGCCATGACCGCCGATATGGCATCGTCGCCGGCTACGGCGGCCACGCCATCGGCCGGCAGATGCACATGGACCCGTTCCTGCCGAACGAGGGCGAGCCGGGTCGCGGACCGTATCTGGTGGCCGGTTCGGTGCTCGCGATCGAGCCGATGCTGACCCTGGGCACCACGCGGACCCGGATCCTCGACGACGAGTGGACGGTGGTCACCACCGACGGCTCGCGTGCGGCGCACTGGGAGCACACCGTGGCGGTGACCGATGACGGTCCGCGGATCCTGACACTGCCGTGAGCGCGCTCCCGGACAATCGCGACCCGATCGCCGCAGCCCGCACCAACTGGGAGCGCGCCGGCTGGGGTGAGGTGGCCGACGGGATGGTGGCGGTGACGTCGGTGATGCGGGCCCATCAGATCCTGCTCGCGCGGGTGGAGAATGCGCTGCGGCCCTACGATCTGAGCTTCTCCCGGTTTGAACTGCTGCGGTTACTCGCGTTCAGCCGCTCCGGGGCGCTGCCGATCACCAAAGCCTCCGACCGCCTTCAGGTGCACGTCACCAGCGTCACGCACGCCATCCGCCGACTCGAGGCCGACGGTCTGGTGCAGCGCATGCCGCATCCCACCGACGGCCGCACCACACTGGTCGCGATCACCGAGTTAGGGCGCTCCACAGTGGAGGACGCCACCGTGACGCTCAACGAGCAGGTGTTCGCCGATATCGGGATGTCGGATGCGCAGGCGCGCGCCCTGGTGTCCTCGATCGAGTCGTTGCGCCGCCGCGCCGGGGACTTCTAAACCAGTGTCGTGATGACCGCGCTGAAGTCCAGGTCGGCGTGGTCCTCGGCGAAGGTCGCGTAGATCTGCGCGGCGTGGCTTCCCAGCGGGGCCGAGGCGCCGGTGGTGGCCACCGCGTCCATCGCCAGGCCGAGGTCCTTGTTCATCAGCGCGGTGGCGAAGCCCGGCTTGAAGTCGTTGTTGGCCGGCGACGTGGGCACCGGGCCGGGGACCGGGCAGTTCGTGTGCACCGCCCAGCAGTTGCCGGTCGCGCCGGTGACGACGTCGAACAGCGACTGGGCCGACAGGCCCAGCTTCTCCGCCAGGACGAAGGCCTCGCCGACGGCGATCTGCTGCACCGCCAGCAGCATGTTGTTGCACAGCTTGGCGGCCTGCCCGGCGCCACTGTCTCCGCAGTGAATGACCTTGCCCGCCATGGGTTCCAGCACCGGCCGCGCCGTCTCCAGGGCGTCGGCCTCACCGCCCACCATGAACGCCAGCGTTCCCGCCACCGCGCCCTTGACACCGCCGGACACCGGTGCGTCGAGTTGGGTGAAACCCCGCTCCAGGGCGTAGGCGTGCACGGCGCGGGCATCGTCGACGGCGATGGTGGAGCTGTCGATGAACAGCGTCCCCTTCGCCGCCGCGGGCATGATCTCGCCGTAGCACTGTTTCACCAACGTCCCGTTGGGCAGCATGGTGATGACGACGTCGGCCCCCGTCACCGCGTCGGCCCCGCTGTCGAACACCGCGACACCCTTGTCGGCGGCGGCCTGCCGCGCGGCGGGCACCGGATCGAAACCGCGGACGGTGTAGCCGGCGTTGACAAGGTTGCCCGACATCGGGGCGCCCATATTGCCCAGCCCCAGGAACGCGATGGTGGTCATCGGATTGTGCTCCTTCGCATCAGGTGTGTATTCAGGCCGACGCGCGCACCCGGGTCGCCTCGGCCCGCCCGATCACCACGCGCATGATCTCGTTGGTGCCCTCCAGGATTCGGTGCACCCGCAGGTCGCGGACGATCTTCTCCAGGCCGTACTCGCGCAGGTACCCGTAGCCGCCGAGCAGTTGCAGGGCCCGGTCGGCCACGTCATAGCAGGAGTCGGTGACGTACAGCTTGGCCATGGCGCACAGCGTGACCTTGTCGTCGGCACCGGTGTCCAGGGCGCTGGCCGCGCGCCACAGCATCAGCCGCGAGGTCTCCAGGGCCGTGGCCATCTCGGCCAGCGTGAAGCGCACCGTGGGCTCGTCGATCAGCGCACCGCCGAAGGCCTGCCGGTCCACCACATAGCGGGCCGCCTTGTCGTACGCCGATTGCCCGCCGCCCAGGGAGCACGCGGCGATGTTGAGCCGGCCGCCGTTGAGTCCGTTCATCGCGATGCCGAAGCCGCTGCCCTCGCCCTCGGGGCCGCCGAGCATCGCCTCGGCCGGCACTCGGACACCTTCGAGGATCACCTGTGCGGTGGGCTGGGAGTTCCAGCCCATCTTCTCCTCGTTGGCGCCGAAACTCAGGCCCGGCGTGCCCTTCTCGACGATGAACGCCGAGATACCCCGCGGCCCCTCACCGCCGGTACGGGCCATGACTACGTACACGTCGGAGGTTCCCGCGCCGGAGATGAACTGCTTGACGCCGTCTAGCACATAGTGGTCGCCGTCGCGGACCGCCTTGGTGCGCAACGCCGCCGCGTCCGAACCGGCCCCCGGTTCGGTCAGGCAGTAGCTGGCGATCAGTTCCATCGACGCCAGCCGCGGTATCCAGGACTTGCGCTGCTCGGGTGTGCCGTAGGTGTCGATCATCCAGGCGCACATGTTGTGGATCGAGATGAACGCCGAGATCACCGGATCGGCGACCGCGAGTTGTTCGAAGATGCGCACCGCATCGAGCCGGTTGAGCCCGCTGCCGCCGACGTCCTCGCCGCAGTAGATCGCGGCCATGCCGAGTTCGGCGGACTCGCGCAGCACATCGACGGGGAAGTGCTTGGTCTTGTCCCACTCGAGGGCGTGCGGGGCGAGGCGTTTGGCGGCGAAGGCCGCCGCGGTGTCGACGATCACCCGCTCGTCGTCGTTGAGAGTGAACACCTGTGCTATCCCTATTTCATCGTCGGGATGACGAACTCCGCGCCGTCCTTGATGCCCGACGGCCAGCGCTCGGTGATGGTCTTGGTCTTGGTGTAGAACAGGATCGAGTGCGGCCCGTGCTGGTTGAGGTCACCGAATCCGGATCGCTTCCAGCCGCCGAAGGTGTGATACGACACCGGCACCGGGATCGGCACGTTGACGCCGACCATGCCGACCTGCACCCGGGAGACGAAGTCGCGGGCGGTGTCGCCGTCGCGGGTGAAGATCGCCACCCCGTTGCCGTATTCGTGCTCGTTGGGCAGGCGCAACGCCTCCTCGTAGGTCTTGGCGCGCACGATGCACAGCACCGGCCCGAAGATCTCGTCGGTGTAGATCGACATGTCGGTGGTGACGTGATCGAACAGGGTGGGGCCGATGAAGAATCCGCCCTCGAGGCTCTCGTCGCCGAATGTCAGTTCGTCGCTGGTCTTCTCGCGGCCGTCGACGACGATCTCCGCACCTGCCTCCACACCGGCGTTGATGTAGCCGCGCACCCGCGCCAGCGCCGCCTCGGTGACCAGTGGACCGTAATCGGCCTTGGGGTCGAGGCTGTGCCCCACCCGCAGTTCCTTGACCCGTTCGGCCAGGCGATTGCGCAACCGGTTCGCCGTTTCCTCGCCCACCGGCACCGCCACGCTGATGGCCATGCACCGCTCGCCGGCGCTGCCGTAGCCCGCGCCGATCAGCGCGTCGACGGCCTGGTCCAGATCGGCGTCGGGCATGACGATCATGTGGTTCTTTGCTCCGCCGAAGCATTGCGCGCGCTTGCCGTGCGCCGCCGCGCCGGAGTAGATGTACTGCGCGATGTCGGACGATCCGACGAACCCGACGGCCTTGATGTCGGGGTGGGCGAGGATCGCGTCGACGGCCTCCTTGTCGCCCTGCACCACCTGGAACACGCCCGGTGGCAGGCCGGCCTCGATGAACAGTTCGGCCAACCGCAGCGGCACCGAGGGGTCGCGCTCGGAGGGCTTGAGGATGAAGGCGTTGCCGCACGCGAGCGCCGGGCCGGCTTTCCACAGCGGGATCATCGCCGGGAAGTTGAACGGGGTGATGCCCGCCACCACGCCGAGGGGCTGACGGATCGAGTAGACGTCGATGCCCGGGCCGGCGGACTCGGTGAACTCGCCCTTCAGCAGATGCGGGATGCCGGTGGCGAACTCGATGACCTCGATGCCGCGCTGGATGTCGCCCAGGGAGTCGTTGACCGTCTTGCCGTGTTCGAGGGAGAGCAGTTCGGCGATCTCTTCGGCGTTGGCGTTGACCAGTTCGATGAACTTCATCAGCACCCTGGCCCGCTTCTGCGGGTTCTGGGCCGCCCACTCCTGCTGGGCGGTGACCGCGGAGGCCACTGCGGTGTTCACGTCGGCCGCCGAGGCGAGCAGCACCTGGGCCTGCACCTCACCGGTGCTCGGGTTGAACACGTCCGCGGTGCGGGTGCTGGCCAGTGGGCTGCGCTTACCGTCGATGAAGTGCGGGATCTGCTGGGTCATGGGTGCCTCCGGGCGGAAAGAAAGATACTTGGATATCCTAGTAACCGCCCGATTCGGTGCGCAAGGGGCGCCCGAGCGCCGCTAGCGGGGCAGCGCGGAGGTGAAGGCCGTGTATTCGTCCCAGGTGGGCAGCAGTCCGGCGGCACACACCTCGTCGAGTGAGGGTGCCGCCGCGTCGCGGTCGGAGACGATCAACTGATCGGCTGGAAACGGCCACCGGATTCCGATGGCCGGATCGTGCGGGGAGATGGTGTGCTCGCGCTCGGGCGTGTACGGCGTCGAGCACAGGTACATGACGGTGGAGTCGTCCTGCAGGGCGCAGAACCCGTGCGCCAGCCCTTCGGACAGGTAGGTGGTGCGGTGGTCGACGTCATCGAGGAGCACCGAGTCCCACCGCCCGAACGTGGGCGAGCCTACCCTGATGTCGACGACGACGTCGAGCACCGCACCCTTCACGCATGTCAGATACTTCGCCTGACCGGGTGGGAGTTGGGCGAAGTGCAATCCGCGCAGCACCCCGGCGGCCGACACCGAGCAGTTGGCCTGGCGTAACTCGAACCGGTGCCCGGTCATCTCGACGATTCCAGGTTCGGTGAACCATTCGAAGAGACCGCCGCGGCTGTCCCGATACACCTTCGGGGTGATCTCCCAGGCTCCCGGCACCGAGAGCTCGCGAATTGTCATGTCACTGACCGACTTCGGCGTACCTGGCCTCGACGGAGGCTTTGATCGGACCCCACCACCACTCGTTGTCGCGGTACCACTCGATGGTGGAACGCAGGCCGTCGGCCAGATCGGTGTGCTGCGGAGCCCAGCCCAGCTCCTCGCGCAGCGCGGTCGAGTCGATCGCGTACCGCAGGTCGTGTCCGGCCCGGTCGGTGACGTGGTCGAAGTCGTCAGGGTCGCGGTCCATCAGGGTCAGGATCAGCGTGAGCACCGAGAGATTGTCGCGCTCGCCGTCCGCCCCGATGAGGTAGGTGCGTCCCGGCGTGCCGTCGGCGAGGATCCGCCACACCGCGCTGTTGTGGTCGTCGACGTGGATCCAGTCCCGGACGTTGGCTCCGGCGCCGTAGAGCTTGGGCCGCCGCCCGGTGAGGATATTGGTGATCTGACGGGGGATGAATTTCTCGATGTGCTGGAACGGGCCGTAGTTGTTCGAGCAGTTGGAGATGGTGGCCCGCACGCCGTAGGAGCGCACCCAGGCGCGCACCAGCATGTCGGACGCGGCCTTGGTCGCCGAGTAGGGACTCGACGGGTTGTAGGGGGTGTCCCGGGTGAACCGGACCGATTCATCCAGCGGCAGATCGCCGTACACCTCGTCGGTGGAGACGTGATGCAGCCGGACGCCGTGGCGGCGCACCGCCTCCAGCAGCGAGAAGGTGCCGACGACGTTGCTGTGCAGGAACGGCGCCGGATCGGCCAGCGAGTTGTCGACGTGGGTCTCGGCCGCGAAGTGCACGACCGCGTCGGATTCGGCCACCAGGGTTTCCACCAGGGCCTCATCGGCCAGATCGCCTTGGACCAGCCGGATCTCCTCGGCCACCGCCGACAGGGACTCGCGGCTGCCGGCATAGGTCAGGGCGTCGAGGACGGTGACGGACGCCTCGGGGTGGCCCGCCAGGGCGCCGTGCACGAAGTTGGCGCCGATGAACCCCGCACCGCCGGTGACCAACAGCCGCATCGGGCCACCATATCGGGCATTCGGGGGCCGCTGCGCGAGGCTCCGGCGCGGTTTTGCCCCAGCGCGCCCAGCAGGTATCCTGGGGCAACGGTGCGGTGATCGCGCCGGCTCTTGCGTGTCCATTCCCACGTTTTGAAGTCGGGCGAAGGCTGCCGCCGTACCGACCTGAACTACCGAACCCCGGATTTAAGTGAGGATATGGGCAAGAAAGACGGTGCCATCGAGGTCGAGGGCCGCGTGGTGGAGCCCCTGCCCAATGCGATGTTCCGCATTGAGCTGGAGAACGGCCACAAGGTGCTCGCCCACATCAGCGGCAAGATGCGGCAGCACTACA